>JAPYTP010000066.1 GCA_029941885.1 Myxococcota bacterium | reverse complement strand
CGAGCAGGCAGAGCGGCAGGGCCCAGGCGGGCTCGGTCGCGAGCGCGAGCCCGCCGAATACGATGGATGCCGGTGCGGCCCAGGAGACCGCCATCTGCAGGCGGTCACTTACCGGGAAGGTCACCCGGCGCATGGCATCGGTCTTCTCCCCCCCGCCGAGGAATTCGGGCAGGTCGCGAGCCGCGACGGGACCGAAGCGGACCCTCCATCGGCTGCGACGAAAGACGTCGAGGGCCAGGACTCCGGTCGCCGCGAGCTGGGGAAGAACCACGTTTCGGTGGCGAACCCGATCGGCCACACCCGATGTCTTGAGCGCACTCACCACCTGATGCGTACTCATGTGACCCCCCGCTGCTGCGCACCACACGTTGATGCCACGGGTGGGGGCCACCACCACCCAGACATCGCAACCCTCGAGCGATGCGAGCAGACGGCGAACCGTGAGGTCGTAGTTGCAAGTCAACAGCACGGGGCTCGACTCGTCCGGTGCGCCGACCGAGCGAAGGCCGGCCTCGGTCGGCCATGGAACGAGGCGGAACGCGGTCTGCAGGGTCTCGAGTACGATGTTTCGCAGGCCGGCCAAGAAGCTCATTCGGATTTCTCCGCCACCGCGAGCGCCAATGTGCCGAAGAGCCATTCGTCGCTTTCCCGCACCGCGAGACCGGCGGCCTCGAGTTCGCCGATCAGGTCCGGAATCGGACTCGACACGGCCCCCACCAGCAACCAGGCGAGCGCCGCCTGCGGGATTCGCCAGAGGCGTTGCAGCACTCGCCGAAGTGGCCCCCGCGGTCGCACTTCGTCAGCGGCGACGACGCGGCCACCCGGCGCGAGTCGCAACGCGGCCTCGCGCAATACGAACGCGCGCTCGCTTCTCGACATGTCCGACAGACACAGACTCAGCACGACCGATTGAAACGCGGCCCGGGGAAGAGCATCGATCTCCGAGGCGGTGCGCTCGACCCAATCGACGGTGGCGCCCGTCGCGAAGCGCGCGCGGGCTTGCTCGAGCATCTCTGGGGCGTGATCGAAGGCGGTCACGCGGGCCCCGCGCGCGAGGAGCAGGGCGGTGACGCTGCCGGTTCCGCATCCGATCTCGAGCACGGCGTCGCCGGGTGCTCGAACCGCGGCGTTGGCCACCGCCTCGTGTAGGCGGCGGACCCGGCCGAACGTGAGCGCGCGCATTCCCGCGTCATAGCGTTCCGGGGTTCCCTCGAGCCAACGCATCAGGGCAAGGGAACTCATTTCTCGACAATCCTCCGGGCGGTGAGAAAGAGCGCTTGCGCGATCTCGGGGGGCTTCGGCAGTGCACGGGGTTCCACGAAATACTGCAGCAGCAATCCATCGATCGCGCCAATCAGGATCGACGCCATCACGTCGGCGCGCGGCTCGGCGGAAAAGCTCCCGTTCTCCTGGCCCTCGGCGATGACCGCGGCGAGCTCGCCGCGCATGTTGCGAAAAGTCGACTTCAGGAATTGCGCGTCCGCGAGTCGCAGGTCGAGGCTCATGCGCCCGAACAGGGCCCACTCAGGAAAGAGCGAGGCACACGCTCTCGCCAGGGATTCGATCCGGGCGATGGGCGGCTCCGCACCGCGAAGGCACGCGCGAAACATCGCGAGTTCCTGGTCGAGCATCTCACCCACGAGATCGCTGAGCAGGGAATCCTTGTCGGGGTGTCGGGGTAGTAGTGGTACAGGCTCGAGCGCCCCATCCCCGCCGCCGCGGCGACGTGGGCGAGACCGGTGCCACGGACGCCGCGTTCGGCGAAAACGCGCCGGGCGGCGTCACGGATCTCGTCGCGCTGTACTTCCGCGTCCACGATCTTCGGCATGGTCCGCTCCAAAACCCTGAAGCAGGCTATCTTATTTCGACAGCGACGTCGAAATAAAGTCGGACGCGCGCCGGGCGATCTCGTTGCGGACGGCTGCGGTCATTATTGGGCGATCGCCACGCAGATTTGGCCGGTTTCGACGCCGACCGAGGGTCGTATGCTGCATTCGTCGTGGTGCGCTCCCCCCTGTCTCCAGGCGAGAGACGAGGCGATCGTCGACCACGGGTTGGGGACTCTCCGGAGGGTATTGGATGGCGATCAGCGAGCCGACCGGGGCGGGAGCCGGATCGCACTCGATTCAGCACGCGATTATTTCGGCGGATGACCACATGGATATGATGGCGCTTCCGCCGGACCTCTGGCACGAGCGTCTGCCGAGGAGCCTGCGCGCTCGGGCCCCCGAGGTCGTGGAGCGAGAAGGGTCGCTCGTCTGGGTCATCGAAGAGCAGGTCGTGGGCCCGAGCGGGCGGAAGCCCGGACATCTGCTGCAGACCATCGAACTGGGCTACCGCCCGGGGCGCCCCGAGACACGACTCGAGGACATGGAGCGCGACGGCGTCTATGCACAGGTGATCTACGGCCCGGTCCGCGGGCTCCCGATTGCAGATGTGGAGCTTCGGACCGCTTGTCTTGCGGTCTACAACGATTGGGCCGCGGACTTCAGTCGCTCGGCTCCAGATCGATTCGTGGTGCTGGCGATGCTTCCCGCGCACGACCCCATTGCTGCCGTAGCGGAGCTCGAACGATGTGCGGAGCAAGGGCATCGAGGCGCCTTGGTCTCTCCTTTCGAGAGTGACTACGCGCTCTTCGGCCCGGGCTGGGATCGTTTCTGGGACGCGGCAGAGGCGGCGGATTGCGTCCTGCACTTCCATCTCGGAAGGGGTCACCACGGATTGCAGCCGACGCCGGGAAGCTGGCAGCTCCCCGCCTGCGTGGCGACCTCCGCCATGCAACTCGACGAGACCCTGGCCGCGCTGCTGCTATCGGGTGTGCTCGAGCGTCGCCCAGGGCTTCGGGCGGTTCTGGGAGAGTCCGGCCTCGGCTGGCTTCCCTATATGCTGGAGCGTCTCGATCACGAGCACGAGAAGTATGGCGAACGCATGCTCGACCACTGCCCCGCGATCAGACCGTCGGAGATCTTCCGGAACCAGGTGCTCGTAACCTATCAAGAGGAGGCGACGGGCACCGAACTGCTCGACCGGATCGGAGTGGACAGGGTGATGTGGGCGTCGGATTATCCGCACGGGGACAGCACATGGCCGGAGTCGATTGCCGCCATCGAAGGCTCGAGCCTCGGTCGCCGCTCTCCGGAGGATATTCGTCGGATCATCTACTCGAATGCGGCGGAGCTCTACGGGATTCGCGGACCGAAGGAGGCCGGGATGGGACCGAGGGAAGGGCCGCCGTGAGCGAGCAGATTTTCGATCCCTACGATCGTGAGCAGCAGATCGAACCCTACGCGCTCTATCGGCATCTGCGCGATCACGAGCCGCTACAGCGCAACGAAAAAAGAGGATTTTGGGTCCTCTCGCGCCACGAAGACGTGCTCGCAACGTTTCTGGATCCGACCACTTTCTCCTCGGCCAAGGGCAGTTTTCCCGATGACGATTCGGCGCGTGTCGGACGGACGCTAGGGAGCACCGACCCCCCGCGTCACGACCGCCTGCGAAAACTAGCGAGTTCGGCCTTTACCCCGCGTCGCATTGCATCGATTGCGCCCGTGATCCGCGACTTCGTCGAAGAAGGCCTGGCTCCGGTCAAGGACGGAGAGGCGATCGACGTTCCGACCGAATTCGCGACGCCGCTGACTTCGGGCGTCATCTCCACGATTCTCGGCGTGCCGAAAAGCGATGTTCCCATGATGCAGAAATGGTCGAGCGAAAGCTTCCGCCTCGACTCGACCCGAGAGGACGGGACGGCCGGTCAACGGGAAGCGCTCGGGAATCTGCTCGGCTATCTCGCGGAGGCCGCGGCGCTGCGTCGTCGCGATCCGGATAAACACGACGACCTGCTCGCGGGCATCGTGCGGGCCGAAATCGACGGCGATCGCCTCACGGACCACGAAGTCTCCTGGCTCGCGCAGGCTTTTTTTACGGCGGGGTACGAAACGACCGCGAGTTCGATCGCGAACGGAGTGGCCCTGCTCGCGGCCAATCCCGAGGAGCGGTGGAAACTCGATCGGGATCCGGCGTTGATCGCGGGTGCCGTGGAGGAGATGCTGCGGATGGACTCCCCCGCGCAGGGATTTCGCAGGACCGTGGCACGGACCGTCGAACTCTACGGCCAGCGCCTCGACGTGGGCGAAAACGTGATCATCCTTCCCGCCTCTGCGAATCGAGACGATCGGGTATTCGCCGATCCCGACCGACTCGACGTCACCCGGTCGACTCGACAACACCTCGCCTTTGGTCACGGGATACATTTCTGTATCGGCGCGCCACTGTCCCGACTCGAGAACCGGATCGTATTCGAGATGCTGCTCGAGGCCTATGGTGATTGGACCGTGGATCCCGCGCAGTGCGAGCGCTCATTCGCCGGTCGCTTCATGCTCCGGGGATTCGCGCACCTCGGCGTACAGTTCCACAAGAGATGAGTGGCCTGATCGACAGGCTGCGAGCGAGGAGATCATGAGCGAAAAACCGACCTTAGGGACCGGCATCGAAGTCGGCGATCAGCTGCCGACCCTGATCCGGCGCACCGGTTTCGATAACTGGAATCGTTATGCGGCGGTGAACGATGAGTTCATCGACGTGCACATGAGCGCTTCGGCCGCGCAGGCGGCGGGGCAGCCGGCGGTCTTCGGGATGGGCAACCTGCGCGTTGCCTATCTGCATGCCGTCCTGCACGAATGGATTGCGGGTCGCGGCGACATCACTCATTTCAGATGCCAGTTTCGCGCGCTCAATTTTCTCGAAGACGAACTGCGGACGCTGGCGACGGTTTCGAAGACAGCGGTCGAGGACGGACGCGAAGTCGTCGAGTTCGAACTGGGTGTGGTGAACCAGGACGGCGAAGAAACGACGCCGGGCCTCGCGCGGGTGGTGCTCTTCGGCGCGGACCCCGTGATGCCGAGCGTACCCGAGCGAGCCCCTGCGCCGACCAGGGAGCCCGGGACCTACCTCGACGGGGAGACGATTTCCTGGCTCGGACGGCCACTCGAGCCGTTGGAGTCGCTGCCGGTGGACGCCAACGATATTCGTCGCTGGGCGCAGGCGACATGGTACCCCGAGCTGCCACCGAGGGAGCTCTTCGAACTCGATGTGGCTGCGCGCGGACCCTGGGGTGGGATGGTGGCCAGCCGGGATTTCAATCCCTTCGCCTGGCATCCGGACTTTCATCCCGAGGCCTATCCCTGGATGCGCGGAATGGGAACCGAGCCGGGTACGCGTGGGCTCAATGGCGGGCAGCGGACGTGGTACGGCGCACCGGTTCGGGTCGGAGACGTCATTACGGATACCGTGACGTTGGTGGATGCCTTCGAGAAAGAGGGCGGACTCGGGACGATGATGTTTCTCGTCGACGAGAGTCGCCACACGAATCAACGCGGTGAAACGGTGCGCGTCCTGCAGCGCACGACGATCTACCACTAACGCGTCGGTCAAACGGAGCGAAACCCCCGATGTCCGATCAGCCGCACACAGACAGAGCGATGACTGCGAGGCCGACTCTCGTGGCCCGTGCCGCCCACGTCTTCGGTGGGGCGCTGTCGATCTCGATTCTCGATCGCAGCCGAGCCCGGCTGCCCGAGCCCGTGCTAGGTGAGTGCGCCGGGCGGGCCGCTTGCGAGTGGGTGCAGAGATGACGAACGCGCAGTCAGGCGTTGAGAATGGGAGCGGGTTGCGGGTCGCAGTCCTCGGAGCCGGCGGGCTCGGCAGCCTCATGGGGGCCCGCCTCGCGGAGGCGGGCCACCGGGTCACGCTGATCGCGCGTGCCCGACACGCCGACGCGATCGAGCGGGATGGTCTCACCGTGAGTGGTCTCGGCGGGGATCGGGTCGTGCGGGATCGCTTGCGAGCCGTAGCCACAGCCGAGGCGATCGAGGACGGGATCGACTGCCTGATTCTCGCCGTGAAGACGCGGGATACGGTTACGGCGCTCGCGTCGGCGGAGTCGATCCGCGATCGCTTCGGCGTGGTCCTGTCCGTCCAGAATGCGATGGACAAGGATGAGCGCCTGGCCGCGTGGGGGGGCGCCGATCGCGTCGTGGGCGCAGCGACGACAGAGGCCGCCACGATGATTTCGCCGGGACACGTCCACCATGTCGGAAGCGCCCCCACGTCGCTCTATCTGGGGGACTCGAACGGGCCGCGGTCGCCGGCGGTCGAGCAGATCGCCGAAATGTTCAGCGGAGCGGGGATCGCTGCGCGCGTCGTCGCGGACATCAGGCATGTGCAGTGGGAGAAGCTGCTGCAGATCACGATCGTTTCCGCCTTCTCGGCTTCGAGCCTCGCCTTTCATCCGACCGCCAGCTTCGCGCACGGGATCTCGTCGAGGCCGGGCGCGGAACACTACGTCGCGATCGCGCGCGAGTTCCTCGGGGTCTACCTCGCCCTGGGCTACGAGCCGCAGGATTTCTTCGCGCCCTACTCCCGGTTTCGCGCGCTCCGCGATGCCCCCTTCGAGCGGGCGGTCGAGGATACACTCGAACTGGCGCGCTCGATGCTCGAGGCGGGCGTCGTGGGACGTGCGTCGCTTCACGAGGACCTCCGAAACGGGCGTCCGAGTGAGGTCGAGGATCTGCTCGGCGTATTCGTCGAGGCGGCCGATCGTCTGAAGATCGATGTGCCCACGGCGCGAGGCTGTCTGCGGGTCGTTCGTGCGCTCGAAGCGCTGGCGTTGGGAGGTGGGGGCAGCGATTCCATCCCCGTAGGAGACCGGTCATGACCTTTCGCCCCACCGTCGATCGTTTGTTGCCGCCCATGACTCCGGAGCTCGAACTCGTCCTTCTTGCACGGACGCTCTGGCGTGAGGGGTACGACGACCATCTCGCCGGCCACATCACGATCCGCCAGCCGGATGGAACGCTGCTGACGAATCCCTGGTATCTGCTGTGGGAGGAACTCCGGGTCGAGGATATCGTCCGGATCGACCTCGAAGGGAACCTGCTCGAAGGGCGCCTGCCACCGGCTCCCGGCGTCAAGCTCCACCTCGAGGTTCACAAACTGCGCGACGATGCCGACGTCCTGGTTCACAATCATCCGCGCTTCGCGACGTTGTGGGCCAACGCGAGACGGATTCCCCCATGCCTCGACCAGACTTCGGGTCTAGGCGGGGGCAGAGTCGATGTCGTGAGAGAATACGAGGGGACCGTGGCGGAGCAGGATGAGGCCGAGAGCGCAGCCCGCGCGATCGGCGACACCGACATCTCGCTGCTCGCCGGTCACGGGCTCTTCGTCGTCGGACACGATCTCGCCGAGGCCCATCTGCGCTGCGTTGCCTTCGAGCAGCGATGCCGTGTGGCCTATCAGGTCGAAGCGCTTGGCGCCGCCGAACCCCTCGCGCCCGATATTCAGGGCCCCCTCGGTCGGGCTGCGTTTCCCGGCTTCTGGGAGGCGATGGCCCGGCGTGAGATCCGGCTCGATCCGAGCTTGATCGGCTAGCTCGCTTGAGCCGGCCGAAGATGGATAGGAAGAGGAGAAACGATGGGGATTTGTGAAGGTCGAGTCGTCCTGATCACGGGAGCGGGCAGGGGGCTGGGACGGGAGCATGCGCTCGCTTTCGCCGCCGAAGGAGCCCGGGTCATGGTGAACGATCTCGGGCGGGAGTCCGACGGCAGCGGACGCGCCACGAGCGCGCCCGCCCAGGAAGTGGTCGAAGAGATCGAAGCGCGGGGTGGAACGGCGCTCGCGAGTGGGGCGGACGTAGGGGATTTCGAAGCGTCGGAGGAAATGGTGCGCACGTGTGTCGATTCACTCGGCGGACTCGACGTCGTCGTCAACAATGCGGGGATCCTGCGCGATCGGATGTTCGTGAACACGACCGCGGACGAATGGGACGACACGGTCCGCGTGCATCTGCGGGGACATTTCTGCGTCGGACGCCACGCCGCGTCGTATTGGCGCGATCGGTCAAAGGCGGGGGAGGTGGTCGCCGCTCGTCTGATCAACACGACCTCCGGGGCCGGGCTCATGGGGAGCGTGGGCCAGTCCGCCTACGCGGCGGCAAAGGCGGGAATCGCGGCGATGACGATCGTTCAGGCTGCCGAACTCGGCCGCTATGGCGTCACCGCGAATGCGCTGGCGCCATCCGCTCGAACGCGCCTGACCGAGGGGGTCTTCAGCGACATGATGGCCGAGGTGGCGAGCGGGTTCGACGCGATGGATCCGGCCAACGTCTCCCCCCTCGCGGTGTGGTTGGGCAGTCCGGAGTCGGCGGGTGTGACGGGGCGCGTCTTCGAGGTCGAGGGCGGCGAGATCAGCCTGTCGGATGGCTGGCAGCACGGCCCGCGCATCACGAAGGATCGGCGCTGGCTCCCGGACGAGATTGGCAGGGCCGTCGAACAACTGATCAAGGAGGCGCCGGAGCCGGCCCCCGTCTTCGGCGCGTGAGCGGGGTCGCCGGTGCAGACGGCGTTCGTCATTCCGGACAGCCGGGACGCCACGGTTACTCGCATTGGAAAGGAGGGGTGGGAACGTATGCTCTACGAAAAGGGGCATCATTCTGAGTGACTACCGCCTGCTGACCCATGAGGGAGAAGAGAGCCCGATCGCGGGGATCCTGATCGGAGAGTCGGTCCACTCGGCTGGCACCGTTCTGGGTGCCGGTGCATCCGGCTATTCAGTGCTCGACATCCTCGATCGATGGGACGAGCTGCGTCCAACCCTAGAGGCGGCGGCGGCTTCGCCACCGAGTGGCGGCTTGGCACTCGATTCGGTTCGTCTGGTTGCGCCGCTGCTCTATCCGCCGACGGTCTATTACAGTGGATCCAACTATTGGGACCACGTCCACGAGATGGCTGACCTGAATCGCGACGCCGACGGCAATCTGCCCTCGACGGAAAAGCCCGCCGATCCGTGGCTCAACATCAAGGCGTCGAAGAGCACGGTGATCGGACACGGGCAGCCGATCCGGATTCCGGGCTTCTCGAAGATGGTCGACTGGGAGGCGGAGATCGCTTTGGTCGTTGGGCGTGTATCACGCAATCTGACGCCGGCGAACGCGCTCGATTGTCTGGCGGGCATCACGATCGGAAATGATCTGTCCGCCCGCGACTTCGTGAAGCGGGAGAACTCGATCTTCGTGTGGGATTGGCTGGCCCAGAAATGCTTCGACGGCTCGACGCCGCTGGGGCCCTGGATCACTCCCCTCTCGGCCATCCCCGACCCCAGCGCGATGTCGATCCAGCTTTGGGTGAACGGCGACCTGAAGCAGGATTCGAACTCTTCGAAGCTGGTGCACGATTTCACGGAGCTTCTCGTGTACCTGTCACTGCATGTCACGCTTCAACCCGGGGACGTTATCTTGACCGGGACGCCCGCCGGCGTGGGCTTTCCGACCGGGGACTTCCTCCGTCCGGGAGATACCGTACGCATCGCGGTCGAGGGATGCGGTGTGCTCGAGAACCCGGTCGTCAATGGGGTGTGATGCGATGGAGATCCGTGGAATCGGCTATCTCGGACTGAATGAAACGGACCTCGGCGCGTGGCGGGCTTTCGGTGAGGATCTGCTCGGCTTGATGTCGGTTTCCGCAGAGGAATCCGGGCGGCCCGAGGACGAGTGCCTGCTCTACCGCATCGACGGCCGGAACTGGCGGCTGGCCGTGCATCGTGCCGACACGCCGGGCCTCGCCTATGTCGGTTGGGAGCTTCCCCACCGCGCGGCTCTCGCCGAAGCCAAGGATCATCTCGTCTCCTGTGGCCTCGATCTGGATACGAGTGTTAGCGCGGAGGATCGCGGCGTGAGCGACTTGATCCGTTTCGTCGATCCCTACGGACACGCGCACGAACTCTTCTGCGGGGCCCCGACGAATCTCGATGCGCCCTTCGTATCGCCCGCCGGAGTGAGCGGCTTCGAGACAGACAATGGTCTGGGGCACGTCCTCTTCGCCGTGCCCAACGCGAATGAGGCAGAAGACTACTACGCCCGTGTGCTCGGCATGAAGACCACCGATCGAATGGACATGGGCAACGGAAAACGCACGATCTTCATGCGCTCTCGGGAGCGCCATCACATGATTGCGATCACGGATGTCCTGCCCGAGCACGGTTTTGGTCACGTGATGCTCGAGACCTCGAAGATCGAAGACGTGGGACGCGCCTGGGATCGGGTGCAGGCGGCGGGAACCCCGATCTTCATGTCGCTCGGGCAGCATGCCAACGATCCGATGGTGTCCTTCTACATCGAGAGTCCGGCGGGCAATGGCATCGAACTCGGCTGGGCGGGCATGTTGATCGACGAGGACAGCTGGGTCGTCCGCGAAGTTGGTCCGAATGAGCTCTGGGGGCATCGGGGTGCGCAAATGGACGAGATCGAAGCGGGAGGGGGTCGATCGTGAGCATGGATCTCTCGCGGGTCGGGTACGAGTCAGAGCCGAAACAAATCACCTGGGCGGCGGACGATTGCAGCCTCTACGCCCTCTCCCTGGGTGCGGATTTCGCCGAGCTTCCCTTCGTTTCAGAGGAAGCCATCGGTCATCCGCAGAAGGTCTTCCCGACCTTCGTTCTGGCCGGCGTCATGTCGGAAGAGTCCGCCTCATGGACCCATCCCGGATTCCATACCGGCGACTACGACGTCCATCAGATCGTGCATGGCGAGCAGCGTCTCGAGCTCTTCGCGAGCGTCGAGCCGGAGGGCGATGTCATGGTGCGGACGCGGGTCGCCGGGATCTATGACAAGGGATCGGGGGCCTTGGTCGAGTTGGTCGTTCACGCTGATGATCGTGCGACCGGCGCGCCCCTCTTTGCGGCCGTGACATCACTGTTCATTCGGGGGGAGGGCGGCTTCGGCGGGGAACGAGGCCCTGCTCGACCTCAGCTCGAGCCGCCGAATCGTCCACCGGACTTCGAAGTCCGCTACTCGACGCTTCCGATTCAGAGCCTCCTCTATCGACACGGAGGGCACGATCCGCATCCGATCCACGTCGATCCCGAAGTCGCCCGACGCGGCGGCATGAAGGGGCCGATCCTGATGGGCTTGAACACGCTGGGCATGGCCGGGCGAGCGGTGCTGCACACGGTCGGTGATTCGGAGCCGGGTCGGCTCCGCGCGCTCGAGGGACGGTTTGCCACTCCGGCCTACAACGGGGACACGCTCACGACCCAGATGTGGACCGGGGACGACGTCGGCGCCCGGGCCGGTGAGGAAGAGGTCGTTCTCTACCGCGTCCTCAGTCAGGAGGGCGCGGCGCTGCTCGACCGCGGTCGCGCGGTGTTCGCCCGGGATGCGTGGGCGTGATCGACGAACGGGATCTCTGGGCGCTGATCGAGGCGCGCGCTCTAGCGACGCCCGGCCGACCCCTTCTGATCGATGAGCGATCGAGCGAGATCGGCTTCGCCGAATTTCGAGACCGGGCCGTGCGCGTTGCGGCGGGGCTCGTCGAGCTCGGGGTGACGGAAGGAGATCGCGTTTCGTGGCAGCTCCCGACGTGGATCGAATCCGCGGTGCTGATCGGCGCATTGGCGAGGCTCGGGGCCGTGCAGAATCCGATCTTGCCGATCTACCGCGAGCGCGAGCTGCGCCACATCCTCGATGAGGTCCAACCGAAGTTGCTCGTCATCCCGTCTGTCTGGCGAGACTTCGACTACGCCGAGCTCGCGAGGACCGTCGTCGCGGGGAGTGAAACGGAGATCTTGATCTGTCCGCGCGCGCTTCCGGAGGGTGATCCCGCTGTACTTCCCCCGATCACACCTCGGGAGCGAGACGCGAGCGCGATTCGCTGGATCCTGTACACCTCCGGGACGACTTCGTCGGCGAAGGGGGCACTTCACAGCGATCTGTCGATCGCATCCGGTTCGATCGGGGTGTGTGAGTCGTTGCGAATCGAGCCGGATGATCGTTGGGCGATTCCCTTCCCCGTGACGCATATCAGCGGTATCGGCATGCTGATGGTCTTTCTGATGACCGGGTCGAGTGGCGCGTATGTGGAACAGGTCAGCGAGTCGACACCGGAATTATTGGGATCCCTCGGATGCACCTTCGCGGCGGGTGGAACACCGCTCGTGATTCGTTACCTCGAACAGCAGCGACGCCATCCCGCCCGCCCGCTCTTTCCGAAGCTCAAGGCTGCGATGGCGGGTGCCGCTCCCAAACCTCCGCAGCTGCACGGTCAGGTCCGCGACGAAATGGGCGGAGTCGGTGTCGTGTCGTGTTATGGATCGACGGAGGTGCCCTTTCTCAGCGTGAGCCTCTACGACGACGACGACGAACGACTCGCTCGCACTGAGGGGCGGATGAACCGAACGGCCGAGGTCCGAATCGTCGATGAGGAGGGTCGCCCACTTCCGTCCGAGGGCGTCGGCGAGATCCGGGTCCGAGGTCCTCAGGTCTGTCAGGGGTATCTCGATGACGCACTCGATCGGGAAGCGTTCGACGCCGACGGTTTCTTTCGGACCGGCGATCTCGGTTGGGCAGACGCGGATGGGTACCTGACGATCACGGGGCGGCTGAAGGATGTGATCATTCGCAACGGTGAAAACATTTCGGCCAAGGAAATCGAGGACCTGCTCTTCGATCACAAGGGGATCGCCGAGGCTGCGGTGATCGGACTTTCCGATCCGACCCGCGGCGAGCGATGCTGCGCTGTCATCGTTCCCCGAGAGGGTGCGGAGATCAGTCTGGCGGGCATCGCCCAGTTCTGCCGCGAGGCGGGGCTCGCCAATCAGAAGATCCCTGAACAGTTGGAGATCGTCGAGGTCCTCCCGCACAACGCGAGCGGCAAGGTCTTGAAGCACGAGCTTCAGGCCCGTTTCGACCCCCCGCCGAAGGGTTGAGGACACCCGCGCCTGCGCCCGCATCGTTCTCGCTGTGCGATACTTCTGGCAATGGTTTGGGACGACCTACGCTACTACCTGTCCGTCGCTCGTGGGAGTTCGCTCTCAGACGCTGCGCGCGATCTGGGGGTGAGCTATTCGACCGTTTCTCGACGTCTGAAAGCGCTGGAAGAGGCACTCGGCGTGCGCCTCTTCGACCGGAATGCGACGGGCTACGAACTCACCCAGGCGGGAACCGAGATGCTCGATGCGGCCCAGCGAATCGAATCCGAGATCGTGCAGCTGTCGCGCAACGTGATGGGGCGCGATTCGCGACTCTCCGGACACGTACGCGTCGCAACGACGGACGCTCTCGCGACGAGGTTCATGCCAGACGTGGCGGCCTTTACGCGACGCTATCCCGATATCGAGGTCGATCTGGTGAGCACGCCCGCTCCCGCCGACGTGGCGATGCGCGATGCGGAGGTGGCGCTGATGGCGATCGACCAACCGCCGGAAAGTCTGGTCGGTCGCCGTCTCGCTCGACTTTCGTCCGCGCTCTACGCCTCACGGGGTTACCTCGAAGCGAATCCGTGGGGGGGGGATCTTTCCTCGCATACATGGGTCGGCTGGGACCACGGGATGGAACATATTCCCGCGGCGAGCTGGATGCGCAAGAACGTGCCGGACGCGCACGTGGCCTGTCGAGTGCGTACCGGGTTGGCGGTGCTCGCGGCTGTGCGCGACGGGCTCGGCGTGGCGCATCTGCTGTGCTTTCTGGCGGACGATGACTCCGAGCTTTGCCGGGTGAGCCCGCCCGAGCCCGAACTCGAGACGGGACTCTGGCTACTCACCCACGCGGATCTGGTGAGCACCGGTCGGATTCGCGCCTTCGTCGATTTTGTGGCCGAGGCGATCGACCGGCAAAGAGCCCAGCTGTCCGGACACGCCTCTCGCACCCGATCCGCGCCGAGCGGGTGAGTTGATTCGATCGCCGCCGCCGGGCAGGGCCTCCATGCTAGGCAGCGTCTTCCTGGAGGACGTGGGTCGCGGCCTCCTCGACAACCGTTCCCTTGAAGAAATCGGGGTTCATGCCGGCATGGAGGCGCACCGTGTTTCGAAATGCGAAGTCGGCAAAGTCGTTCTCGTCGATCAATTCGTCTTCGACCAGTTCCCACGCCTCGGCCAGGACGTCTCGCATGTCTTTTACATCGAAGTGCCCGATATCGGATCCGAACATCGCCTTGAGGCGGGCGCCGTAGGGGTTGAGGCGCGTGTCGAAGGCCAGGGCGTTGAGCGTGTCGTCGCCCTCGCAGCCGAAGAAGAATCGAGGCACGAAGAGCTCGGCCAGTTCCTCGCTGGTCGCCACCCCGCAATCGCGCCAATCGTCGAGTTCATCCGGTCCCGGGGCCCAGAGTGAGTCCCGCACCAGCGAATCCCGGTAGCCCTGGACCTTCTCGTGTCCGTACGCGTCGATGAGCTCGGCGAAGACCTTCTCGTCGAGCTTTGCCGGGTCGAGTATCTGGATCGCCTCGCCGCCCCGCTTGTTCCAGTGGTCGAGCATGCGCGTGTAGGTGCTGCACGCCCAGGCTGCCCCGCCTTCGAGAAAACCGACGTTGAGCGTGGGAAAGCGCCGGGTCACGCCGCCCATCCAGAGGGATTTGAGAAGCGACTCCCCGCCTTCCGCGAACCCGCCGATCTGGTTGTACTGGTGGCGTGTGACGCTGCGCCGGGATCCCATGCCGATCGGCCCAGAATGGGACGTGGGAGCGACCCCGAGTTCCACGCATTTCCTCCAGAAGGGGTCGTAGTCGAAGGGTGAGTCGAGCCCGAAGCAATCCTGGTACTGCACCTTGTCCGCGAGTTCCGGGTGTTCGAGTGCCACGCTCGGGACCGGCCGCATGACATCGCCCGCGATGACCGCGGTCTTCAGACCCAGGACCTGGACGGCGTGTTCGAGTTCCTCGATCGCCTCCTCGGGCGTGTGCATGGGGATCACGGCGGCGGGAGTCAGCCGATCCGCGAACTCGCCGAAGAGGTCGGCGTTGTAGGTGTTGAACGCTCGCGCGCTCGCGCGCCGGAGTTCCTCGTCCGCCATCCCCGGCAGTGTGATGACCTGCAGGCCGATGCCCGGGTACACGATGCTGAAGTCGAGTCCAAACTCCTCGTGCCGTTCGTACATGAGCCTGGGCAGCTGGGTGGTCGCCCGGTCGAGCGTGTTTTCCGTGGGCACCGGCCACCAGACCGGCATCGAGGTTCGGCTCTGCAACCGATCCTCGGCAGACATGTCGAAAGTCCGACGCTGGTGTTTCAAGAAGGCGAGGAAGCGATCCGGCATGTCCGCACCCCCGACTTCTCGGAGATAGTCGAGCAGCACCGGGACGACCTCGAGCTGGTGGGCGTCCGCATCCACGATCGGATGGTCGATTCGATTCCGAATCTCGTCGACTTTCGCGGTCGGTCGCTTTTTCATGGCTGATCTCCTTGGTGCCTGAGCGTCGAGACTCGCGCGGCTCGGCGGTCGCCGGAGCGGCCCCACCGCGCCGCCGAGCGGCCACCTCCGGGGCGATGAACGCGGGGCGTGTATCCCGACGCGACGGGCGCGAGAGGACACGAATGGAATCTACGAGGGAGAAGCCCCCCCAGCAAGGACCAGATGGGCTGATCCGATGTGCAGGATTGCCCACCCCGCCGGCCACCTGGACTTGCCATACTCGGGTTCATGTCGGGAAATTTCTCGGACGAACGCGTCGAATTGGGGCATGCGATCTTCGGGCTCGTACAGCCCCACGTTGGGCAGGTGCAAGCCTGGAATCGCTACTACGAGCGCGACCACCTGATCGCAGCGGGCACCTGCGCGCCCTGGACGATGGCCGTGCAGAGATTTCTCGCCACGCGTCGTCACAAGAGCGTTCGCTACCCCAGCGAGAACCCGATCGCGAACCCTTCTAGCAAGGGCCTCTTTCTCGCTGCGATCTGGATTCAAAAGGGTCGCTTCGCCGATCAGCAAGCCTGGGTGGCCGAGCAGATGCAGGTGCTCGGGGCAAAGGGTCGAAACTTCGATGAGCGCGACGTACTGACCACCGCCGGTTACGACTATCTCGGCGGAGCCTTTCGGGATTCGGACGGAGTCCCACCCGAACTCGCCCTCGACCGTCGCTATCCGGGCGTCGTTCTCTCCTGGCTACAGCGAGATCGGGGCCTTTCTCTCGAGGCGTTTCGCGATGGTCTCGTGGGGGAGGTGCTGCCGGGACTCGTCGCGGACTCGCCGATCACGATGGCACTCTGCTTCACGCCGCTTCCCAAGGCCGATTGGTGGCCGAAAGCGGCTCCCGAGGTTCCCGGCGTGGGGGAGTGGGTACTCGTCGTGAGCTTCGTCGACGCGGATCCGCTCGAGGTCTGGGACGAGCGGTTCGCGGGATTGGGAGACGAGGTCGCGGCCCGTGGGCTCGGAAGCGCGGTCTTCGTGGCTCCCTTCGTCGCGGTCGTGCCCGGCGAGGATCCCGACCTCGACGAGCCATAGGGTGCCGCGCGTGGCGGGCATTTCGCTCAGCCGCTCATTGGCTCATGGCGTAGTGGGGCCGCGGTGATCTCGATCGTGTTGCCGGTCGCGTCGTGGATGACCGCGCGCAGGATGCCATCGGGTCCGGCTCCGGGTCCGAAGCTGAATTTCCCTCCGCGCTCCGCGACCTGGGCGGTGAACGCCTCGAAGTCGCTCGTGCCCACGGCGATATGAGGTGAGAGGGGGGAGTCGAGGGGTTGGAATTTCGTGTTCTCTACGACGTGAAGTTCCGAGGAGCCGACCCGGTACCAGGCGCTCCGAAAATTCGCGGCGATTTCGGGTGGCCGCTCGAGTTCCGTGAGAGACAGGATCTCGCCGTAGAACCGGCGGGCCTCGTCGATGTCGTGAACGCAAACCGCCATGTGGTGGCAGCCAATGATCTGGGCATGTTCTTCCTGGACGGGATCTGGATGCTGCATCGTTCCTCCGATCGTACGGGCTAGTTTCTCGAATTCAGATTCGATTCGCAGTATTTCAGGCATTCCTGCATGGCTTCTGCGACGCGGATCCGGGGCGCGTAGCCCAATTCTTTTCTGGCTTTGTCGATGCTGGCGAAATGCGTGACGCAGACCTTGTCGAGTTCGTGGGGTGAGAGCATGGGCTTGGGAACGCCGAGTGTGAAATGTGCCGCCTGCCAGGCGTGGGTCAAGGGCGCAAGCAGCCATGCTGGAATCTCACGCTCGGGAAAGCGATGTCCCAGACCTTCGATCAGGGGGCGAAAGAACTCGAAGGAGTTCATGGGCTCGTCGTCGGCGATGAAGTAGGCCTCGCCGCAAGCCGCCCCCTTCGAGATCAGATGTCGTGCGGCGAGAACATGGCCGTCGACGAGATTGCTGACCTGTGAATTGTCCTGAAGCGCGGAGCTCGAGCCGATTCGGGCGACCAGAGCGCCGGCGGTCAACATTTCCACGAAGCGGTCGATCATGTCATTTGGCTGGGCACCGTAGATCCCATCGGGGCGGATCGCACAGGTCCTCAGCCCGGACTCGTCGTTGGCTTCGAGCACGCGCTGTTCCGCCGCCGCTTTCGTCTCCGCATAGATGGACTTGAAATGCTTCGGATAGGGGAGTGATTCGGTCATGTTGGGAAGTGGCTTGCCTTCGAAACAGACGTCTACGGAGCTCGTGTAGATCAGGCGGTCGACCTTCGCCCGCGCGCAGGCTTCGATGACGTTCTCGGTTCCGGTGACGTTTACTCGCCAGGCTTCGTCGCGATAGGACGGGCGCATCGCACGTCCGCCCAACAGGCTGACCAATGCGGCGGTATGAAATACGCTGTTCACATCTGCGAAGGCGGGCAACAGGGTATCGAGACGGGAGACGTCACCGCTAAAGCACTGTAGATTTTCGTGCTCGATCCGGAGGGGCGTACTTCGAACCAGAGCGCGGACCCGCAACCCCTCGTCGAGCAGTCGCTGAACGATGTTGCGACCCAGAAAGCCTGCCGCTCCGGTGACCAGGCAGACGCCGAGGTCCGAAATCGCGATCGGTTGCGTCTTGCTGTCCATTGGGTCTCTCCTGTCGATGGCGGCTTATCGAGCCGTCGAGGCTACCGGGCGGATGCCGTTGTCACTGTCTCTAGCCCGACTCGACTTCCGAATCAGGCGCGCGCGGGCACGTACGATGCGAAGTTGTCGATCATTCGATCGATGAGACTGACGAGTTGTTGCTGATCCTCTTCGGAAAGGCCCGCCAGGGCCCCTCGCATGAGGTCGAGTTCGGCGCGATAGATCGTCTCGGCAACCTCGGCCCCGTGTTCCGTCAATTCCACGGATACACGACGGCGGTCGCGGGGATGCGCGGAGCGTTCGACGAGACGCTTCTTTTCGAGCCGGTCGAGTGTCCGCGTCATTCCGACCCGGGTCTGGACCGGAAACTTCACGAGATCGGAGGGCGAAGAGGAGCTCTTCAGGCCGAGGGCGCGGAGCGTGCCGAGCACGCCGTAGTCGGTCACGTTGATTCCGATCGGCTCGAGAAGTCGTCGGTACGCTTGTTCGTGAAACGCCGCCAGCAGGGGCAGGCGAGCGACCACGGGGAGCGCGCGCCCGTCGAGGCGGGGTATCTCCTCCTCCCAGCGCTTCCGAAGACCTTCGAGCGTCTCCGCCGCCTTGCGGCTCGCTGGCCCTTCCTCGCACTCGCCGCTGTCCCTCACGATCGCCTCCAATGGGTCTCAGTCAACACAGTGCCAGGTGAAACTATTTTAGTAGAAGTAATATCAGATGGTTCTATTAAAGAATCCGGCGCTTCCAGGCGGCCGTCGGCCCCGTCGATTCTCGGATTCACACTCGATCCGAGTGATGGCGGCAACCGCGACTACGTCGGATGGAAGGCGATGGGATTTCCCGGCCCCGTCCATCATCTGGGCGGCGCACGATCTGAACACATGAGTGGAGAACAGCCCTTCGTTCCGATCTAGGCGCGAGTTCCAGAGGGGCGCAAGTCGAGTCATTGAGTTCTCGAGTGCGGGCGGAGGCCAATCGACCCTCCGGAATGGGCCGCGTCGATCCCGATCCCGGAGCGAATCATCGTCGCTTTCGAAGCCCGGCACGGATGAGGCCACACGGCCGCGTCGTCCCAGTCACAGCACTAGCGGATGTAAGCCGAGGCTGCGAGTTCGTGGATACGGGATGGGGAGAGATTGACCTGAGCGGGCCGTGACATCTGCTTCGCACGTGCCCTCCAATCGAGATAGAAAGCAAAGAGTTCGCTGCGCATGGAGCCGGCGAGTTCGACCTGCTCGCTCGCAAGATCGTGGGTCTCTTCCGGATCGGCCTTCCAGTCGTAGAGCTCCCCCATCCCTTCGCTCCCCTCCGCCAGGGGTCGTGAATGTATTTGTAGCGCTCGGTGCGCCAAGCGATCTTGGCGGAGCCGTAGAGAGTGCTTTCCGAGAAGGCGGGTCGCGCGACGTCCGGCTCACCCCGAAGCAGGGGCATCATCGACATGCCCTCGAACGAGGCCGGCTTGGGGAGCCCGAGTGCGTCGAAGAGCGTGGGCATGACGTCGAGATAGCTCACTTCGCCCTGATAGATCGCACGAACATAGTTCACGTCCGTTTCTTGCGGGCTCCCACGATTTCCCGGCCCGGTTTGCAATTTCAAGCAGGTGTCCATCGTGAGGGGAAGCGGAGGAGAAGTACGACTCTGCGTGTACTTTGTGGCCCATTCCGAGGGTGGGTCATAGTTGAGGTGGGGATCGAACAGGTGGACGAGGAAGAAGCTCGATCCCTCGCCCCGAGCGTGAAGTTGTTCGATCGCCAGGCTGATGATTTCTCGAGCGGGTCGCGCGTCGAAGTTGTAACTGTACTTGTGATCGAATACGTCGAAGCCGCGGTCGATTCCGACTAGCGGACTGACGAAGGCCGCGTTAGCGATACCGACCGTGCGAAAGCCGTTCTGCTTGAATACTTCAGCAGCCGTTGCAATCTCGGAGCGAATCGGCAGAAGTCGGATGTTCTTTCCCATCGCACCATGAAGAGTCGGCCAGGTGCCCGTCAAGAGTGATGCGACAGCGGGTAATGTCCATCCCGACGAAGAGATCGCCTGGTCGAACCTCGTTCCGTCTCGGTCCAGCGAGTCGATATTGGGCGTGGGGTCGAGGGGATTGCCGTAGCAACCCAGTGCATCCTGCCGGAGGGTGTCGAGGACGAAGACGACGACGACACTCGGCGGAGGCGTTTGCGTGCAGGAGATCATGTAGAGAAGAGCAAATGAAAGGGCTGCGAGAGTCACAGCCGAGCGCGCGGTTTTCACGTTGTCGCTCCTGACATCGACGAATCGTCGACGAATGACGATGGACTGGTCGTCAGCCCGATTCCGAGCCGTTCGCGTCGGTCCGTACCTCGCGCGCCGTCGACTCGGCCTCCGCATACCGGTTCCCCACCACGAGCAGGAGTTGCTCCTTCAGCCCCTTCGGATAGTGATCCCAGAACGGCTTGATTCCGTACTCTCCATCGAATTCACGCGGCGCATAGTAGGTTCCCCAGAGCTGGTCCCATAGGGTCAGCACGTTGGCGTAATTGACGTTGCGACCGGACTCGAGGGCGAGGTCGTGGTGCCAGCGGTGTCCGTCGGTGTGCGCGAAAATCCTGGACAGCCACCCGAGGCTGCTATTCGCGTTGGTGTGTTGCGCTCCCATGATGATCAGCGCGAGGGCGAAGCCCAGGAGCATGGCGTCGAAGGAGAGCCCCATCGCCCCGGCCAGGATCCCATACCAGAAGTACGTGAAGAACGTCTCGAGGGGGTGGATTGCCAGACCGGCGAAGAGGGAGAAGCCACGAATCGAGTGATGGACGGAGTGGACGTGCCAGAAGATCCCACTGGACTCGTGTTCGTGGCGATGTCGAAAATAGTCGAGGAAATCGGCAAGGATCACGAGCACGATCGCCTGAATCCAGAGCCCACCGCCGAGCACGATGTCGACTCCGAGGACCTCGCGTGCCGTCGTCGTCAGCCACCAAAGCCCGAACATGACAGCGATGCCAAGCAGTGTGCCGTAGACGATCCCCTGGAAGATTTCGATCCGGAGCTGGTTCGGTCGTTTCGGCGTCAACGGGTGAAGAGGCCACTTGCGTTCGGCATAGAGCTGAAGGAGGGGCGATGCGGTCAAAGCAGTCGAGGCGGCCCAGACAGCCGAACCGCTCATCGACATCACGCCCACCAGAACCGAAATCGGTCCGACCACCAACGTCAGGCCGACGGCCACCCGACCGGCGGGCGACAACCGCGCTGCACCCGTACTCGAGCCGCGTGTCGTTCCAGGCATCGACACTCGATTCAGGCCAGCAATCGAACCGGGAGACTCGAGAAGCCGCGCACATTGCTCGAGTGGACCCACTCGACCCGATCTTCCTGGACTTCGTAGCGGGGAAAACGTCTGTGCCACTCCTCGAGGGCGATCTTGCCTTCCATCCGGACGAGCGCGGAGCCGAGACAGAGATGAAGGCCGAAGCCGAGAGCCAACTGACGACTCACGTCCCGGTGGATGTCCAGCTTCGCGGGCTCATCGAACTCGCTGGGGTCGCGACAGGCCGAGCCGATCATCAGGGCGACCTTCTTGCCCTTGGGAATCACGCCTCCGGCCACCTCGATATCGGTGGTGCTCGTCCGAACCGTGTAGTGCGTGGGTGGGTCGTAGCGGAGGATCTCCTCGAACGCGTTGGGGATGCACTCCTCATCGGAGATGATCTCGCTGCGGGCGGCTTCGTTCTCGGGTTTGGCCAGCGCGTTGATCGCGTTGCCGAAGAACTTGGTGAGGGTCTCGCTCCCCGCGGCAGCGATCAGACCGCAAAATCCCAGCAGCTCCTCTTGGGTGAGCGGCCGCGGCGTTCCGGTGCCGGGATCATCCAATCGGGCGTTGACCAACGCCGTCATCAGATCGTCTCGGGGATTCTTGCGACGGTCTTCGAGATAGCCCGCGTAGAGCGCACGTGTCGTGAGGGCCGCCTGAATCGACTCGGGCGGTGGCATGGGATCGCCAGGCTTGCGCGACAGGCTGTTGTTGGAGGCGATTCGAATCTCGTCCCGATCCTCCTCGGGAATGCCGAGGATCGAGCTGATCACGTCCATCGGAAACAGGGACGAGAACGAACCGACGGCGTCCACTTCGCTCTGACCGACCAGTTGGTCCAGGTGCCGGCAGACGATCTCGCGTATGGCGGGTTCCATGGCGGTGATCGTTTGCTTGCTGAAATACCCACGCACGAGGCCTCGAGTCCGAATATGCTCGGGCGGGTCCTGAACGATCATCATCGGCCCGAAGGGGAGATCCTCGAGGGTGACGCCGCCAGTGCTGCTGTAGCGTTTGGAATCCATGAAGGCCGACAGCACGTCCTCGAATCGGAAGAGCGCGTAGAAATCGAATTTCTGATTGTGGTAGAGCGGCTCGTTCTTCCGAAAATGCTCGTAGACCGGATAGGGATTCTTGTCGGTCTCGTAGTCGTACGGATCATATTCCATCGTGAGTCCTCTGCGACGGATCGCGCCGCGTGACTACGGGTCCGTGGAGAGCGTGGCCGTCGACGGGAATATCGTGGGTCAGGCTCTGCTCTTCAGATAGTGTCGCACCAGCTCGAAGCGATCGTTGCCCCAGAACATCTCGTCATCGACGAAGATCGTCGGAACGCCGAATACGCCCCGGTCGATCGCTTCCTGTGTTTCGCTCTGCAGCTCTGCCGAGAGTTCGTCCGACTGGGCACGGGCGAGGGCGGCATCCCCGTCGAGGCCCGCCGAAGTGAGGAATTGGCGTACGACGTCGGGTTCCGAGAGATCGCGCGGGTCCGCCCAGCGGGCCGCATACATCGGATGGTGATACTCGGCAAACCGACCTTCGTCCTTCGCTACGAGGGCTCCTCGCAACGCAAGGCCGGTATCGGACTTCATGAAGTTTGCCGCATCCGGAGACATCTTCGCACCGCATAGCGTTGACCAATGCTGGACGCTGTTCTGGTAGTCGGCACTCTTTCGCGGACCGAGCTTGGGACGCTGAGTGGGCTTCTTCGCGCCTTCGGGAAGCTCGATCAAGTCGCGGAGTTTGACCGGACGGAAATCGATCTTGACATTCAGGTCCTGAAAATAAGCGTCGACTCGGCAACTGCCGAAGTAGGCCCAAGGTCAGGCATAGTCGAAATAGAAAGGGATCTCTCGCATCGATTCCTCCGGCCGCCGACGAAATGCGGCGATACACATTCAGGGCTCACGAGAAGTCTAGCGTCCCAGTCGCTCAGAATCGCGGGGACCAACTCGAAGTCCGCAACAGACGGCTCTGCCACTGGTCGCGCAGCGACAGGGCGTCGAGCATCCAACGCCCGGGTTTCTTGAAGCTCTTGGGCATCTCCTCCGTGATCAGATGCAGGAGACCCTCGGGCTTGAGGACCTTCTGCCACAGCACGACCTCGCGCCGCTGGTGGCTTCCGTAGGCGGTGCGATAGGACGCCTGGATCTCGAGCAGTTTCGGCGTGTCGGGAAAACTCTTGTCGTATTCCGTCGAGTATTGTTCTCCGGAACGTCGGACGTATTCCTCGAATTTGCCCTCGAAGGGCCAGACCGTGTCCTCCATGAACACCGAAAGCTCATGCTCACCCGGTTCGGTGGGAACCTCTTCGATCTCGATCTGCTGGACCTTCGACCAGGGTAGAGGCAGGAGCTGCTTCGATTCGACGTCGTAGCGCGACTCGTCGAGCTTCTCCGCCAGGCTCTTGAGATCACCGCCGTCGACGCGCTCGACCAGGCGTCCCCAGGCCGCGCCGTTACGTAATAGCGTGTAGGTCACGACCCGGTAGGAGTGTCCGGATCCGTGGGCGAGATGCGCGTAGTAGAGCAGGCGAGCGTCCTCGCTCTTTGCGAGGGCCGGCATCCATTCGTCGCGAACGGTTTCCTCGAAATCGTCCTCTTTCAGCCCGATCAGTTTGTGCTCTTCGCGTAGCAACAACATCGCACTCTCCTCTGAACGACGCAGCCCGAGCGATTCCGGCATGCGTAGTAGCAGGCCCACCCGGAACTCGAACGGATCGGGTTCCAGATCGTGCCTCGGGAAACCTCGTAGCCGGGTCGCGATCGATTGGCCTCGCGAGATCATCCGATCCCGGGGTGTGCGATCTCGACCCTGCTGAAAGAAGCTATCAAGCTCGCTTCGGCTATGGCAAGGCCGCAATCCCGGCGGGTCTCCAAGGGTCGCGGGCTGCTCGGAGCTTGCGCATCGGATCTCCGCGATCCGGGACAGATCGGGTCGATCGTCCGATGGTGGTCACGCAGCTTGTCGCGCCATTTCGGGTGGGGTACAGACGCCGAATGCGTGCGACCCGCCAAATGGTTCCCGGAGCGGACGATCTCGCCCTCAACGTGCTCGACTGGGGCGGGGCGGGCACGCCGCTGCTCTTCGTGCACGGATACGGTCACAACGCCCACCTGTGGGAGCCACTCGCTTCCGACCTCCGCGACCGCTACCGGGTGCTCGCCATCGACAGCCGCGGCCACGGCGACTCGGACTCGGATCCGGAGTATCGCTACCACAATGCCGCGATCGCCCGGGATGTCGAAGCCGTCGTCGACCATCTGCAACTGGATCGAGTTGCCCTGGTTGGTCACTCCCAAGGCGGACACGCGTGTCTGCGATTCGCGGCTCGCCATCCCGAGAAGACGAGCCGGTTGGTCCTCGCCGACGCGGGTCCCGATATCCCGTCGACCGGTGGTGGGGGTGCACCGCCGGCGAGTCTTCGACTACTCGCTCCCGACTTCGATCGCGTCGAGGATTACGATGCGATTCTCGCCGAGATCTATCCGCTGCTCGATGCGAAGCATCGCGCATCGCTCGCCGAGCACTCCCTCCAGCCGACGGCCAAGGGCGGCTTCTCACCGAAGCTCGACCCACGCTTTCTACGAGGGAAGTCGCAGCGCCGCGCAAAGACCCGCGTGAAATTCGACCGTGAAGCCTGGGTGGTGAAAGAGAACGAGCGAATCTGGCACTACCTCGAGCGGATCACCTGTCCAACCCTGGTCCTCTACGGCGAGCACTCGCCGCTGCTGGCGGCCGAGACCGTTCGTCGAATGGTCGACGAAGTCCTCGTCGACTCTCGTGCTGTCGTGATCCGAGGAGCGGGTCACGCTCTCATGCTCGATCAGCCAGCGGCTTTTCGCGAAGCACTCCGGGCGTTCCTCTCCGCCGGGTAGAAGGACTCGACGCACGTCGCTAGAGATTCTGTGGAGGTGCCTTGCCGCCGAGAAAGTTGTCGATCGCGTGTCGCGACATGATCTCGATCAACTTTTCTCTGGGCAATGCCTTGGTGGTCTCCAGGTTCTTGCGATTGAACTCTCCCGCCATCAAGGTGCACGTCTTGCCGAGGGCGGCCATCGCCTCTTCCACGAGTTCGGTCGTGGTCTGAAAAGTAGAGGTGTCCAGGTGCTGGTAGCCCTTGGCCGCTGTGGACAGCGTCATGCCCGCGACGCAAGCCAGCACATCGACATTATAGGGTTTGAACTCTCCCCACAGCGCCTCGGCGAGCGTGATGTCATAGGCCTTGGTCGCCGAATAGTGTGCGTAATAGGGGGAGCCCTGGAGGCCGGCCCCGGAAGACATCAGGATGATGCCACCCGCTCTGCGAGCCAACATCGGTTTCGCGTAGTGGTAGCTGAGTACGAGTGGGCCGGTGACATTGATCGCGATTTTCATCTGCTCGTATTCCAGGCCGGTATCCGCCTTGTAGAACGGACCGACATCGGCGAGTCCGGCGTTGTAGACGAGCAATCCGATTTCCCGGTCAGCGACCGCCCCGGTCACGACATCGAGTAGGTCGGTGCGCGCCAGGTCGACCTGCACCGGCAGACATTCGACACCGTACTCCCGCTCGATGGTGGGCTGAAACGACTCCAGCGCATCCTCCGAGATATCGAGGACGACGACATTCAAGCCCTTCGCCGCGAGGTGGCGGGTATAGGCTTCGCCGATCCCCTGCGCGCCGCCGGCGATCATCGCCCAGGGTCCGTATTGCTCGATGAATTCCGACATGACGAGAACCTCTATCTGGTAATTCGCGAAGGGGTTGTTCCCGGCGCGAAGACATCGGTCGATCGGAGTGATCTTCTGGGGCTCGCATTTCGACCGGGCCTCGGGTGATTCTAGTGAGATAGGGGACCCAGAAAAGTGCATTTGCCCTCGCTGGTGAAATAGTGTCTCGGTTCTTCTACGTTCCGGAGGGTTCCCTCGACCTTTCGTCACGTGGGTAGGAATCGCCGCATTCGAGGTGCGAGTCGGCAGCCGATTGCGCGCCCTGACTTCACAGACAAAGACTGATCTCGCGGTAGGGAGACCCGTAGATGCCGATCGAGTTCGAGCCCTTCAGAGATGCCTGGAAAGATGATCCATACCCGATCTATCGGGCGTTGCGCGACGAAGACCCTATCCACTGGGCGCCCGCGTCCGAGGTCTGGTGCATTTCGCGGTACGAGGATGTCGAATTCGTCCTGACGCATCCCGATCTCTTCTCGTCCCGCAGCCGGCTGAATGGCCCGGCCGTTTCGATCGCCGAACTCGGTCCAATCGAGCGGGTGGTCGCAATCGCGAAATCGCTCTGGAGGCTTCGGGTTACACCCTGGACCGCGATGAACTCGCGACTGCTGATTCAAGAAGACGGCGAGGTACACCACGGGCTGCGTACGATCGTGAATCGCGGATTCACGCCGCGCCGCATCCGCGGCTGGGAGGCCCGGATCGAGAGCCTAGTCGAGGACTGTCTCGAACGAATCAGTCGGCAGGAGAGCTTCGATTTGATCCAGGACCTCGCGATCCCGATTCCGGTCACTGTGATCGCAGAGATGCTAGGCGTCGAGGCCGAGCACATGCATCGTTTCAAACGTTGGAGTGACGAACTGATCCGAATGTCCTCAGGATCCGGAATGGCCGAGCAGAGGGATGTTTCGGACCTGGGTGTCATCGGTGAAATGCGCGAGTACCTGATGCCGATCGTGCGTGCTCGCCGCGAGGAGCCGAAGGACGATCTGATTTCCACGATCGTAGCGGCGGAGCCCGGTGATCAGCCGCTCAGCGATCATGAGGTGCTGTTGTTCTTCGTGCTGCTGTTGGTGGCTGGAAACGAGACGACGACGAATCTGCTCGGGAATTGCGTGGATGCGCTGCTCGAGAATCCCGATGCCCTGAAGCGCGTGGTGGACGATCCGAGATTGATCCCCGGACTCGTAGAGGAGACGCTTCGGTGGGACAATCCGGTCCAGTACCTCAATCGAGTCACGACAAAGGAGGTCGAAATACGCGGAGTCCGGATTCCCCAGGACGAACAGGTGCTCGTGATTCTGGCTTCGGCCAATCGAGACGAGCGCCATTTCGACGACCCGGACCGTTTCGACCCGGCGCGCGAGATCCGGAATCACATGGGCTTCGGTTTCGGGCATCATTTCTGCCTCGGCGCTTCGCTCGCGCGCCTCGAAGCGGTCGGCGCACTCAAGAAACTCGTGCCGGCGCTGCCGTCACTCGAACGGGTGACGCCCGAGCGCGAGTTCCTGGATTCATATTTGATTCGAGGACGGAGCCGCCTCGAACTCAGGACGGCGGGCTAGCGGTCGTGCTCGGAACCAGGCGCTCGTCGAATGGATTGGACGCGGGACAGGGGGGCGAGGCGACTCCAGTCGCTCGGAGGACGGCAGCATGCTGAGGGCCGGTTTCATCGGACTCGGGAGCCAGGGCTCCGGAATGGCACGGCGGATCATCGAGACGGGGATGCCGACGACGCTGTGGGCTCGAAACGAAAAGTCACTCGACCCCTATCTCGGCAAGGCGGCGTTTGCACCGGATCCAGCCGAGTTGGGGCGGGCCTCTGACGTGGTCGGCATCTGTGTGACGGATGGCGCTGCCGTGCGTGCGGTCGCCCTCGGCGAACACGGCGTGCTGGCGGGGATGGCGCCGGGAACGGTGCTCGCGATCCACTCCACGATCGGGACGCAAGAATGTGATGAGATCGAGGAGGCAGCGGCTGCGAGAGGCGTGCTCATCGTCGACGCGCCGGTCAGTGGCGGTGGCGCCGCGGCGGCCGAGGGAAGGTTGACCGTATATGTCGGGGGAGCGGACGAGGCAGTCGAGCGTGTCCGACCCGTGTTGGAAACCTACGGAAATCCGGTTCTGCATATGGGTGAGCTCGGATGCGGACTTCGAGCGAAGCTCATGAATAACATATTGAACGCGGCGCATTTTGCGCTCGCCCACGATGCGATGGAGATCGGAACAGCGCTCGGCCTCGACAAGGCCAAACTCGGTGATGCGCTGACGCACGGGAGCGGT
>JAPYTP010000065.1 GCA_029941885.1 Myxococcota bacterium | reverse complement strand
TCTCGCGTTCGCTGATCGGCTTGAGCGCCTGGAAGTGCTTGGACATGCCGGAGCCGATCGAGTAGAAGGCCTTCTCGTCGTCGGTCTTCGGTGCCGATTGGGCGCGTGCGTCGACGGAGAACCCCGTGACCGACACGAAGACGAGAAAGGTGAGCAGCGAGACGAACCTTCGATTCGAGGGTTCGCGCGAGAAAGAGGTCATGGTTCCCCCATCGCGACGTTCTAAGGAGTGCGCCGCGGGTCGTTCGAGTGAGTGGCTCGCGCTCGAGCCGGCGGGAGCATACCGTAGAGCGATGTCCCCACGCTGGCCCCCGAACAGCGCGATCCGATGACCAATTCTGGAACCGACGACGACGCGACCGATTGCGGGTTCGGCGCGGCGGTCGGGCGCCTCGGTCCGTCGCTGCTGGCAGGACTCGATGCCCTCGAACAGGCCTTTCGCCGCTTGCATCCGCCGGATTTTTCCACGGTGCAGGCCGCCGTGGCACCGGTTCGCGACGCGCTGGCCGATGTGCATTCGCGCTTCGAATCCACGCCGGCGCCCGAGTCGATGGCCGCCTTCCGTGAGGATCTCGTCGGGGCCTCGCAGCTCGTCCTCGAGGCTCTAACCGTCCTGGTGGATCCGGGGGAAGAGGGAGCGATGGGGGCCCTGCGCGCCATGCGCGGGCATGCCCGCGCCCAGGCGAGGCTCTACCCCCTGAGATCGGCACTCCCCCCGGTCTCGGCGTTCTTTGCTGAGTCCTTTCGGCATGACTCGTTGGACGGACTCGAAGCGGTGCCCGGCGTTGACGCGAAGGTCGGACTCTTTCGCTCCGGAGATCCCGCCGAGCGTGGAGGCTTTGATCTCTACGTTCCCGAGAGCTATGACGGGCGGGAAGCGTGGCCTCTCGTGGTGGCGCTGCACGGTGGCTCCGGGGAGGGAGCGGATTTTCTCTGGACCTGGGTACGCGAGGCGCGCAGCCGGCAATTCCTGGTCCTCTCGCCGACTTCGCGCGATCGGACCTGGTCGCTCAATGCGCCGGAGAGGGACGGCCACGCACTGCGCCAGATGACGGAGTGGGTCACTGCGGAGTGGAACGTCGATCGTGAGCACGTTCTGTTGACCGGGCTCTCGGATGGCGCCACGATGACCTTGTTGGTCGGGCTTGGGGACGGGGTTCCCTTTACCCATCTCGCACCGATTTCTGGCGTCCTGCACCCGATGAACTTTGCGATCGGAAACCTCGATCGGGCCCGAGAGAAGCCGGTGTACCTGGTGCACGGGGCGCTCGATTGGATGTTTCCCGTGGCGATTGCGCAAGAGGCGGCTCGGGTCCTCGAGGACGCGGGGGCGAAGCTCGTCTATCGAGAACTCCCCGATCTCTCCCATACATACCCGCGCGAAGAGAATGTGCCGATTCTGGCGTGGTTCGACGAGAAATTCGGGTCGACGGCCTAGCGTCTCGATTGGATCAGACGAGGACCCCCTAACGTCTTGCGGCAGCCTTCTTGCGCTTTCCGCGTGCCCTCGCAAGGACCGGTCCCAGGCTTCTGCCCGTGTGCGAATGCTTCATCCGCTTGATGTCCTCGGGCGTTCCGACCGCCACGATTTCGCCTCCGTCGGGTCCGCCTTCGGGTCCGAGGTCGATGATCCAGTCCGCGGTCTTGATGACGTCGAGGTTATGTTCGATGACTACGACGCTGTTGCCTGCTTCGACGAGTTCGTTCAGGACGATCAAGAGCTTGCGGACGTCCTCGAAATGGAGTCCAGTGGTCGGCTCGTCCAGGATGTAGAGCGTGCGGCCCGTGGCCCGCTTGGAGAGTTCGCGGGCGAGTTTGATTCGCTGTGCCTCACCGCCGGAGAGCGTCGGAGAGGGCTGGCCGAGATGAAGGTAGTCGAGGCCGACTCGTTGCAGGAGTCTGAGCGGGCCGGCGACTTTTCGGTGCGCCGAGAAGACATCGATGGCTTCCGCAACGGTCAGGTCGAGTACGTCGGCGATCGAGTTGCCCTTGTATTCGACGCGCAGGGTCGCTTCGTTGAAACGCCGACCGCGACACTGTTCGCATCGCACGAATACGTCGGCCAGGAAATGCATTTCGATCTTTCGGACACCGTCGCCTTCGCAGGACTCACAGCGCCCGCCCTTCACATTGAAGGAGAATCGCCCGGGCTTGTAGCCGTGGATCTTGCTCTCGGGAAGTTCGGCGAAGAAACGACGGATCTCGTCGAAGACCTTGATGTAGGTGGCGGGATTGCTGCGCGGCGTGCGTCCGATCGGACGCTGGTCGATGTCGATCACCTTGTCGAGCTGTCCGAGGCCCGAGAGCTTGCGGTGGCGACCGATTCGGACACTGCTGCCGACCAGCTCGCGCGCGGCGGCGGGATACAGGATGTCGTTGATGAGGGTCGACTTGCCCGCCCCCGACACGCCGGTCACGGCGGTCAGGATTCCAAGGGGAACTTCGACGTCGATGTCCCGGAGATTGTTCTCCTGGGCGCCCTGGATCTTGAGTGCGCCCCGGGCAACTCGCCGCTGCTTGGGAGTCTCGATCGAACGGCGGCCCGAAAGGTAGTCGCCGGTGATCGAGTTCTTGTCGCGTTCGAGGCTCTTCGGAGTGCCCGCGTGGACGAGTTCGCCGCCCGCGACCCCTGCACCGGGTCCGAAGTCGAAGACGTAGTCCGCGGCGCGAATCGTCTCCTCGTCGTGCTCGACGACGACGACGGTGTTCCCGATGTCGCGCATCCGCTCGAGGGTTTCGAGAAGCCGGATATTGTCGCGCGGGTGCAGGCCGATCGAGGGTTCGTCGAGGATATAGATCACGCCCGTCAAATCGGACCCGACCTGACTGGCGAGGCGGATTCGCTGGGACTCGCCACCCGAAAGGGAGGGGCCCGCGCGATCGAGCGAGAGATAGCCAAGGCCCACCGCGGTCAGGAAATCGAGGCGCGACAGGATCTCCTTGAGGACCTCGGCCCCGATCTTCCGCGCCGCGCCCTCGAGCTTGATCTCGTCGAAGAAGAGCCGGGCTTCGTCGACGGTCATCGCAGAAATTTCCACCAGTGTTCGATTCGCGACACGAACGGCGGCGCTCTCGATTCGCAGACGCGTTCCTTCGCAGGTCGTACAGGCGGTATCCGCCATGTACTTGCCGTACCAGCGCTTCATGCTCTCGGATTTCGTGTCGCGGAAGCGTCTCATGAGGCGCGGGATCAGGCCTTCCCAGGTCGTGTCGAACTGTCCGCCCCCTCCGCTCTTGCTATTCCACTTCACGCGATATCGACGTTCGCCGGTTCCGTAGAGGATTTCCTTGCGCTGCTTTTCCGTCAGCTGGCGCCACCTCTTGTTCGTGCTGATCTTGAGGTGGGCCAGGATCTGGTTGCGGAATCCGCTCCCCCAGCCTTCTTTTTCGGAGACGTTCTCGCCCCAGGGTTTGATCGCGCCGTCGTCGATCGAAAGCGAGTCGTCAGGGACGACGAGATTCGGGTCGATCTCGAAGCGTTTGCCGAGGCCGTTACAATCGTTGCACATGCCCTGGGGACTGTTGAAGGAAAAAGCCTGGGGTGTGAGCTCGGGAAACGAGATCTGGCACTTCGCACAGGCCGCATGCTCCGAGAAAGTCTCGTCGGAACCGGTGCCCGATGTCGTCGACGCGATCAATTGACCGTCCCCGATTCGCAGGGCGGTTTCCACGGATTCGGTCAGGCGGCTCTTGATGCCGGATTTGATCACGACGCGATCGATGACGGCTTCGAGGTTGTGTTTCTTTCGCTTGTCGAGGGATTCGAGTCCTTCGGTCTCGAGGATCTCTCCGTCGACTCTCACCCGCAGCCAGCCGGCCCGCCGCGCCTCCTCGAGGAGTTCGCGATGTTCACCCTTGCGATTGACGAGAAGGGGAGAGAGCAGAACGAGCCGCGTCCCGTTCTGGAGGGTGCTGAGGGTTTTCGCGATCTGTTCCGCGGTCTGGCTCTCGACGCGATCGCCGCAGACGTGGCAATGCTGTCGGCCGGTGCGGGCCCATAGCACGCGCAGATAGTCCGAGATCTCGGTGATTGTTCCGACCGTAGAGCGCGGATTGTTGCCGGTCGTCTTCTGTTCGATCGAGATCGTCGGACTGAGCCCACGAATCGTGTCGTAGCGTGGCTTCTCCATCTGACCGAGGAATTGGCGCGCGTAGGCGGAAAGGCTCTCCACGTAGCGTCGCTGGCCCTCGGCGTAGAGTGTGTCGAAGGCCAGCGAGGATTTTCCGGAGCCGGAGACGCCGGTCATCACGACGAGCTGCTTCTTCGGAATATCGAGGTCGATCGACTTGAGGTTGTGCTCCCGAGCGCCGCGGATCTCGATGTGATCGAGTTCGACGGGCGCACCCCTTTTCGTACGGGTGGAACGGGATCGAGTACTTCGTTTCTTGGCAGTGGGCATGGGGCGGCCAAGAGTAGACGAAGTCACGCGGCGTGGCTGACCCGCAGTTCCGATATGCTCCCACCGCGAGGGGGTCGCGGAGACTCCCCGGAGCGGGGGGAAGCATGCAAGAGTGGCTGAATGAGATAGGTGGGGGTCAGATCCTCGTCGAGGCCTTCGGCATCGGGATCGTTCTCGCGGTCGCGACCTTCGTGTATTTCCTGGTGCGCTGGTCTCTGGTTCGCGGTCTCCGCCATCTGGTCCGGAACACGGCGAGCCAGTGGGACGACCAGTTCGTCGAAGCCGGCGTCTTCGGTCGTATCTCGCATATCGCCCCGGCCTTCGTCGTGTACTACGGGATGAGCTTATTCCCGGACCTTCCCGCGCAGCTGACGGACGGGATTCGCAGGGTTTCGATCGCCACGATGGTGCTCGTCGGAGCGCTCGCGCTGTCGAGCGTGCTCCGCGCGGGAGAGGCGATCTACGACAGCCATCCCGGATATCGTCAGAGACCGATCAAGGGCTATATCCAGGTCGCCTCGATCCTGATCTACCTGCTTGCCGGGCTGCTGATGCTGGCGACGCTGATGAATCGTTCTCCGTGGATCTTCGTGTCCGGGATCGGCGCGATGACGGCGGTTCTACTCCTGGTCTTTCGCGACACGATCCTCTCTCTGGTCGCGAGTATCCAGATCGCCAGCAACGACATGATCCGGGTCGGCGACTGGATCGAGATGCCGGATCTCGGGGCGGACGGTGACGTGAAGGAGGTCGCCCTGCACACGGTCAAGGTGCAGAACTGGGACAACACGATCACGACGATCCCGACCCATCGGCTGATCAACGATTCCTTCAAGAATTGGCGGGGCATGTCCGATTCGGGGGGGCGTCGGATCAAGCGCTCCGTTTCGATCGATCTCCAGACCGTGCGCTTCCTTCGCGAAGACGAAATCGCGCGCTACCAGAAGTGGTCGCTGCTCTCGGAATACATCGCGGGTAAGCGCGCAGAGCTCGAAGAGGCAAATGCGTCTTCGAGCCTCGACCTGGCGGTTCCCACGGATCTGCGCCGCTTGACGAATCTAGGGACGTTTCGTGCCTGGATCTGGGCGACGCTGCACAACCATCCGATGATCCATCAATCCGGGCACACGCTGCTCGTTCGTCAGCTGGCCGCGGGACCGCAGGGAGTTCCGATCGAGATCTACTGTTTCTCGAAGGACACGGCATGGGTCAACTTCGAGGACATCCAAGGGGACCTCTTCGATCGAATTCTTTCGATGATCCCGGAGTTCGGGCTTCGGGTCTTCCAGACACCCGCCGGATCGGATCTCGAGCGGCTGGAAGGCACCCGCAAGATCTCCCCGCCTGAAGTTCCCGGCGACGGAGCCGCGTGATGGCGATGCTCCCTCTCGAGGGTCGAGTCGCCTTTGTGAGCGGTGCGAGTCGTGGGATCGGAGCCGGGCTGGCCGAGCGATTTTCGGAGCGGGGTCTTCGGCTGGTGCTCTGTTCGCGGACCGCCCCTCGGCTCGCCACTTCGGAGTCGGTCCTGGCCCGATCCCTCGATGTTCGGGATGAAACGGCGCTTTCGGCGCTGGTCCGCGAGGCGGAGGAACGGTTCGGGGGGATCGACTTGTGGATCAACAACGCTGGCGTGCTGGACCCGATCGAAAAGATTCGCGACATCCCGGTCGCGGATTTTCGCGAACACCTCGACGTCAACCTGACGGGCGTTTTCGTTGGATCCAAATGCTATGCGAATCATCTGCGCGGGCTCGGGAGGAGCGGGGTGTTGCTCAACGTCTCCTCCGGCGCGGCCTGGAAGGCCTACGCGGGCTGGGGACCCTATTGCGCAGGCAAGGCGGGTGTCGAGCGCTTGACCGAAGTGATCGCGCTCGAAGAAGCCGAGGCTGGCATGCGGGCGCATTCGGTCGCGCCCGGAGTCGTCGACACGGCAATGCAGGAGAAGATCCGTGCAACACCCGAATCGCGCTTTCCAGAGGTTGCGCGCTTCACCGAACGAAAGCGACGGGGAGACTTCAATTCCGGCTCTTATGTGGCGGACGAATTTCTGAGCATCGCCTTCGATCCGGAGCGGGACACGACCGAGGTCGCAGTGCGTCTCGAGAACGAAACACCGGGCGTCTAGCGGCGGCGCGGCGTGGGGCAGAGGATTCGACGGTGGGGGTCACTCATAAACGAGTCGGGTCGCGGGGAATTCCGCGGCGCGGCGGTTCGGTCTGGATCTCGAACTGATCCTCGAGCCGTGAGGTAAACGGCTCGCCCGTCGCCGGGTTCATCCCGGGCGCGGCGGATTCGGGAACCGGGGAAGCGTCCTCCATACCTGGATGGGTCCGCGTCCCGACGACCTCCGGGGGCGTCAAGAGCCGCCACAGGAAATATCCCCCGATTGAGGCTGTCACGACCGCGAGCAACCCGACCAGGCGCCGGACCCGCTTGCGATCTCGGCGCTTGCTCTCGATCGCTTCGATTCCGACTTCCGATAATTCGACGGGTGCTGTGGCCTCCGGGTCGCCCTCGGATTCATCCGTGGGAATCGCGAGGATCTGGACCGTGATGTTGTCCGGTCCTCCGCGTTCGTTCGCTTTTCGGATCAGCGAGACGACGGCGGCGTCGGGCGACTCGCTCTGAACGACTGCAGCGATCTCGTCATCTTTCAGGACACCGGAGAGTCCGTCGGAGCAGAGCAGGAAACGGTCGCCCGGTTCGACGTCCACATCCGCGATTTCGACGTCGACTTCGGGAAGCACTCCGACGGCCCTGAGGATCTCGTTGCGCCGAGGATGGAGCGCGGCCTCGTCGGCGGAGAGCAGGCCGCGCGCGTGCAGATCAGCGACCAGACTGTGGTCTGTCGTGATCGGATCGAGGCGACCACGGCGGTAGCGGTAGGCTCGGCTGTCGCCGACATGGGCGACTGTTCCGCGCGCACGAGCGTCGAGCAGGAATGCGACGACCGTGGTCCCCATGCCCTCGAGCTCGGGATCCTGCTGAGCTTTCGTGTAGACGCGCGAATTCGCTTCCCGAATCGCGCTTTCGAGCATCGCGCTCGGGCGCGCGCTCGCGTTGGCTTCGAAGGTCTCGGCCATCGTTGCGACGGCGATCTGGCTTGCGGTGGCGCCGCCGCGAGCGCCGCCCATTCCGTCAGCGACGACGAGTAGTCGGGTGCCATCCGCGCGAATGAGGGTGTCGCAGCTGTCCTCGTTGGCCGATCGGACCTGTCCGACGTCGGATCCCGATGCCAGAAGCACCGAAGCCTCTGGTTCTTCACCCGGCGGGCTACTCATCGCTCATGTCCCTCGACCGGGATCCACTCTTGACCCCGGCCCACGCGTCGGGAGCCCGTTCTCGTAGTGAACCGGCCGACCCATCCCGCACGCTTCCGCTCGGGACGAAGCGCCTCCGGCGGAGTCCTGGTCAGCGAATCCCATGTTCACCACCCTCGCCGACAAGGTCGCCGATCCGCGCGTCGACACTCGCGCCGCAGCGATCGCCCCGGGGCTTCGACCGGGGCAACATTGAAGAGTGCCCATCCACCCACGAATGGGCACAGCAACGCCCACGAATCCCCTTGAGGGGCTACGTGGTCGCTCTGAACGCGGCGGTGCGGGTGAGACCGGTGCCCGCGGCTCGCGCGCGCTAGCTAAAGTCGCGATCGAGGACGGTCTTGCGACCATCGCTGCGGGCGCTCTCGATCGCCTGATCGCACATTCCACGTAGGCGGTCAGATAGGGCATCGAGCACGCCCGCGGAGGTCTTCATTTCTCCGTTGGCCTTGATGTAGTTCTTGATCTTGGAGGCGACCACCAGCACTTCGTTTTCCGACATCTTTTCAGGCGTCCTTCCGGTTCGCGTGGGCAGTCATGATCCCGGGTCGCCGATTCGGCACCCGGGTCGTCCTGCTGCGATTAGGGCGGTCACCCGCTGGGATGAAACGGGCCGCTGAGGGAGAATGCCCAAGATCGTCACGAGCGCAACGCCAGACGGGGAAATCTATGCATGAGAATACGGTAAGTCATTGAATTCAAACGAATTTGTAGTTTCCGAAGTACGCGTCTGGAGAGCCCCGGAAGTGGCTCTCGACCCTCTCTCGTCGTTCCTACGTGTGCGAGAGGGTCGGATCGTGGCCGTGGGCGCCGCGGCTCAGGCGACGGATCCAAGGGTGCCACGAGTCGAACTCCCCGGGCGAGTGATCGTGCCGGGACTCATCGACGCGCATGTTCATCTCGAGCTGGACCCCGAGTTGAAGACGCCTGCGGAGCAGCTCAGGGTCTCGGAACAAGACCGCGTCGGTGCCATGGCTGGACGTGCCGAAGCGATGTTGGCCGCGGGCATCACGACCGCACGCGACTGCGGGGGTGGCGCGCACCGCGAGCACCGATTGCGGGACGCGATCCTCGCGCGGGATCAACGGGGTCCGCGTCTTCTCTGCTGTGGACAGCCGCTGACGACTCCCGGAGGCCACTGTTCGTTCTGGGGCGGGGAAGTCGAGACGCGCGTCGATATCGATCACATGGTCGACCTGCAGATCGAGGCCGGAAGCGACTGGATCAAGGTGATGGCGACGGGCGGCGTTTTCACGCCGGGCAGTCGCGCGCGGGATGCGCAGTTCGATTTGCCGCGACTCCTGTCGATCGTCGAATCCGCGCGGCGGGCCGACCGCGCGGTGGCAGCCCATTGCCATGGAACCGAAGGCATCGCGAATGCCGTCCGTGCCGGGGTCCGAACGATCGAGCACTCGTCCTTCGCGGGTCCGAACGGTTTCGGAACCGCGCTCGATGACTCCCTGATGAGCGAAATGGCGGCCGCCGAGCTGTGGGTCTCGCCGACGGTCAACGCGGGCTGGGGCCGACGCATCGAGGACGCCAAGGGTGAGCCAACGGATTTCTTTCGACGTCTTTCGACCGCCCTGGGAGCCCAGCGAGAGCATGGAATCCGGTTCATCGCATCGACGGATGCCGGGATCCCCGGAGTATTCCATCACGACCTGGTGGCGGGCCTACTCGCCTTCGAACGCTTCGCGGGGTTGCGGCCCGTCGACGTGCTGCGAAGCGCGACTTCGGAAGCGGCGGAGGCACTTGGTATCGCGAGTGAGACGGGGCGGATCGAGAAGGGGCTCTCTGCGGACTTTCTCGTGCTGGAAGGCGACCCCCTAGAGGACCTGGGAGTCCTGGGAGATCCCGAATTCGTGGTTTTTCGGGGAGAGTGGTTCGACCGGGCGAGTCGGCGCGACGTCCTGGCGGCGTCGGCTTCAGCCTGAGCGGGCGTCGCGCTCGGGACCGAACCTCGACAGCTCATCGTTCGACGCGAGCTGAAGCGTCACGCAGTGCGCCATCGAGTGTCGGATGTCAGGAGGAGGTGTCGAAAAGGCGAGCCCCGCGTCACCCCTTCGTGTGTAGCGACATTCGGCGCGCGTGCTGACCCGCCCATAATCTGGCAGGGCGAATTGAAGGCTGATCTGTGTGCCCCTCCGAAACGCTTCGCTCGTGCGCAGCAGACAACCGCTCTCCGATAGCGACAGCACGGCACCAATCGATCGTCGATCCGCGTGGATGCATCGCGCAGAGAGCTTCGTCGGGATGTGGGGACATCGCCGTGGCGTTCGCTCGAGCGCGCTCTGAAGCATTTCATAGACCGCACCGAGTCGACCGGGTCGGGTCGTCTGTGCCAGGATGCGCCGGTCGAAGTCGTATCCCGGTCCCTTCGGTGCGATCAGGAGCAGTCGCGTGTCGGGCGCTTCGCCGGATTCCGAAAAGTCGCCCAGCCGGTCGGCGTCCACGATCCAGACGGAGATTTCCTCGAGCAACCTCCGATCCAGCTCTGCGGGCTCTTCGAGGGGATCGCCGAGCACCCGCAGCGCCTGCTTGACTCGGGGCGCGAGGCTGCGAGCGGTCAGACGCAGCCCGACCCTCCGGCCCTGCGAATTCTGACTGTCGGACACGGAGTGCATGGAATATTTTTTGGTACGACGTTCCGTTGCGTAAAGGAGATCTGAACGCGATGGGATGCGATTCGTGATTTTTCTGGACGGCCTCACGACGGGAACGAAACGATTGCAATGACAATGGAAGATCAGCGTCCGGTTTTCGATCGAGGTCGGTTTGCGCCTTCGACGACGGGTCGAGCGCATCCGGGTACGTTGCTCTCCGCGCTGCTCTGCTGGCTGGATGCCCGCCGCTCGGGCGCCGAGGTCGCCCTTCGACTCGAGGATCTCGATCGGGAGCGTACGAAAGCGGGCTATGTCGACCATCTGGAAAGGGATCTCGCCTGGTTCGGGCTCGATTGGGATGTTCGAACTCTTCAGTCCGAGCAGCGCGAACGGCACGAACAGGTGCTCGATGGCCTGGCTCGGGAGGGGCGGGTGTATGCGTGCAATTGCAGTCGAGCAGAGGTGCGCGCCAAGGGGCGGCCCGCACCCGACGGTAGCCACGCCTATCCTGGAACTTGTCGGGATCAGCGCGTCGGGGCGGACGATTGGCGGATCGATCGACGACCGCTTCGCGTTCAGCTCGATCCGCTGACAATCGACCTCCACGACGAGAACGGAGACGATCTGACGGGGGACGCGGCCACGCTCTTCGGAGATCCGATTCTTCGGAGGCGTGACGGTGCCTTTGCCTATCATTTCGTCTCGGTCGTCGACGATGCCGAGACCGGGATCGATCGCGTGATACGGGGCCGTGATCTGGCGCCATCGACGATTCTCCAGGTCGCGCTCCAACGGTTGCTCGGGCTCGAAACGCCCGTCTATCGCCACCATTGTCTCTTCCTGGAGCGCAGCGGCGAAAAGCTGTCGAAATTGCATGGCGCCGTCGAGATCGACGCACTGCGAGCGCGCTATTCGCCGGAGGAACTCTGTGGCGCGCTCGCGAGTTTCGTCGGTCTGGTCCCGATGGGCACGCATTGTGCGCCCGCGGATCTGGTTGCGGAGTTCGATTGGGCTCGAATCTCTCGTTACGACATCGAGCTACGCTTCCGCGCGCCGAATGAGCTGAAGGTGCGGGACCGGTGATGATGATCACACGAAGGCTTCCGCGAGGCGGAAACCCATCTGGATACTCAGTCCGTCCTGCCTCCCGGAGAGGATACGCTCTGCGGTCGCTTCATGATCGAGTGCTTCGAGTCGCTTCCAGCCGACATCGAGGGCGAGTTGACGAATCTCCGCGAGCCGGAAATGACTACGAAAGGGTTCGCGCTCGCGGTTCTTCTGGGCCAGGGAGAACTCGCGGCAGAGGAGTTCCGTCCCCGATAGATCCTCGATCGGAAGAGCGTATTCGAATGCGATCGAAGTCCCGGTCGCCGCCAGCGAGAGGACATCCGCGAGGGTCGAGCGAACGGTCTCCCCGTCGAGGTAGACAGTGACACCCATCCAGGCGACATAGCAGGGGCGGTGATGATCGAAGCCGACTCGGCAGAGGGCCTCTGCGAGGCTGCCATTCTCGAAGTCGCAGGGCGTGAAATGGAGATTCGCGGGCGCGCGCCAGCCGAGTTGCTTGATGCGCGCGAGCTTTTCGGCCTGGGTCGCCGGGAAGTCGACTTCGAAGATCGAGAGATCCGTCCGTCCCGGTGGTTGACGAAAGGCATAGGCGTCGAGACCTGCGCCCAGGAGCACGTACTGTCGAATTCCCCGTTCGTACGCCGCTGCCAGACGCTCCTCCTGGTAGAGTTGCCGCAGCGGTAGATAGGCACGCGCGCGACGGATCTTCTCGAGCTGATCCATGGCCGGGTCGCACTTCTCACGGTCGTCCGGAGCCGGCTTCGGACCGTAGTGCTCGAGCATGGGCTGAATCTCCGTCTCGACGAGGTCGAACGCGAGCGAGTCGTCGAAGATCGGTGGAGAATCGTCGAATCGCACATGGGCGACTCGGGCGAGTGTGACTCCCCAGGCGGTGGAACTGCTCTTGCCCTCTTTCATTCGGGCCTCTCCCGTCGGTTTTGCGGGGAGCTTAACTCGCGCCCGGCGAGCTGCCTGACACGCTGGATGCCGAGGCTCCGTCCCCCCGCGGCGCCCACTCGCCTTGCTAGAGTTCATCGAAGACGACTATTGCGTGTGGAGGAGCGAAACCATGGGTCAACTCGAAGGCAAGAGCATCATCATCACCGGCGCAGCCCAGGGAATGGGAGCCATTCATGCACGCCGATGCGTGGAGGAGGGCGCTCGCGTCGTGCTGACGGATCTCCAGGTGGAGGAGGGTGAGAAGCAGGCGGCGGCACTTGGCGATGCAGCGATCTTCGTTGAGCAGGACATCACTTCGGAATCCGACTGGGATCGCGTCGTCGCGGCCGCACAGGATCACGCCGGGCGGTTGGACGGGCTCGTGAACAATGCGGCGATCTGGTGGACCGAGGCGATCATGGATGAAACTGCCGACCAGCTCCGAAAGATGCTCGAGGTGAATGTGATCGGGACCTTCCACGGTATGCGCAAGGTGGTGCCTGCGATGCGTGACTCGGGCGGCGGCTCGATCGTCAACCTCTCTTCGATCGCGGGGACGCGCGGAATCCCGGAGCACGGTTCGTACGGCGCATCGAAGTGGGCGGTACGGGGACTCTCGAAAGTCGCGGCGACGGAGTTGGGCCAGTGGAACATACGGGTCAACACCATTCACCCCGGCGCAATCGAGGGAACGGGCATGTTTCTCGTTCCCGAATCGGAGCACGCCGAACTCTTCGTAACGCAGCCTCTTCAGCGACCGGGTCGGCGAGAGGAGGTTTCGGGGCTGTTGATTTTCCTTCTCTCCGATCAATCGAGTTACGTGACGGGACACGAACACGTCGTCGATGGCGGCCGAACGGTCTGGTAGGCCGGCACAGGGGCCTCTGCGTCTTTCCTCATGTGCGCACCAATGACGGGGTCACGTCGCTTTGCGCGCTCGATGCTGCGGGTCGCGCGTCTGCCGCGCCGTCGGTGAAGGAATGTGGAGCGGGGTCCTCGGGACCGCATCGCTCGTCAGGCGGGGATGATCTCGAGCAGTGAGTGTTCGGCGGGTACGCCGATGCGCATCGGGAAACCGTAGAAGCCCGTGCCGCGGTGCACGTAGAGCCGGCTGCCGCCGCGAGCGAAAAGCCCTTGGTCCGGCCAACGGGAGGGCGTGAGGACCGTCCAGTCGATTCCGAGTGAAACCAGCCCGACCTGCCCGCCATGGGTGTGTCCCGAAAGCACGAGATCGACCTCATCCCAGGGGAGTGCATGGAATCCGATCGGGTCATGGAGCAGTAGCAATCGAAGGTGTTCTTCCCGTCTCGGATATCGAGTGAGGAGCTCGCTGAGACGCTGATGATGTCCTCGATGGACGAAGTCCGCTCCGATGACCTGAACGGGGCCGATTGGCGTCGCGAAGCAATCCTCTTCGTCGACGAGCAGCCGTATGCCGATATTTCTCATCGCGCTACGGATCGGGTCCGGCGCTTCGTGGTCGTGATTTCCGAAGATTGCGACGCACCGGTCGGCGATCGGTGCGAGAGGTTCGAGCGCGCGATCGAGACAGCCCGGTGAACCCATGCTCTCCATCGTCAGGAAATCTCCAGTGAGTGTGACGAGATCCGGTTTCCGTTCGGCGAGCACTGCGATCCGGCGGCGCAGTCGGTCGACACTCTGCCAGGGGCCGAGGTGGGTGTCGGTCAATTGGACGATGCGAAGTGGGCGTTCGACGAGCGGGGCGGGTTCGCGCCCGCGATAGCGCTCGACGGGAATCCGCTTCATCTCGTCCGGCCCGGTTCGAGACAGGCGGAAACGAACGGTCTCCTGCCGTGTCGTAATGGAGGTGAGGATCGAGGGGACCGAGAGGACGAGGGGCAATGACTCGAGATAGATCCAGGCGGAGAGCACCGTCGTCCAATCGAGGGCGTCGAAGAGCAGACGCAAGGGCAGGAGCAGAAGTAGCCACGGTCCGGCGAGCATCCCGGCGGCGATGAACGTCTGTCCGGGAATCGACACGCACCATCGGAAGAGCGAGCCGCGCATCCGCGCCCGCACGAGGTGCGCGAACTGGATTCCTGCGGCCAGCATCGAGTACGCGAACACGAGATCGAGGGGACCGACGAGATCGGTCGAGACCGCTTCTCGGAGCCTTGCGTGGAGAACGAGCGCAGCCGGCAAGGAGACCGTGAGGAGTACGCCTGCGAATGCGGCGTAGAATCGCCCGCGCACGAGGGCCGCATAGGCCGGCACCGCTACCCAGGTAGCCAGGGCGATCGCCGGGAAGATCCAGCCGAGACCGCCCCGCCCCGCCCCTCCGAAGGCGCTGGCCAACCCGTTCGCATCCATCAATGGGCTCCCCCGCGCGTGAGGCGCCACGCCTTCTCGGTCCACGAGTCGAGACCGCGTTCGCGAAAACGTGGGCCCGGCTCCTCGGGGCCGCTCGACCAGAGGCATTCGATCTCGAAGGATTCACCGAAGAGCCCTTCGACTTCGCTCGCGAGCACGGAATGGGGGGGGCCCTTCATCCGCGACGAGTCGTATTCGACGGTGAGCAGCAGGATCGACACCGATGTCGGCAGGACCTTGTCGAGGTGGTACGCGTATCGTATTCGCATCTCCCGAGGAAGCGCGATCAGCGACGCTCGGTCGTATACGGCCCGGACATCGGCGAGGGGGTCGGTCCCGAGGGCGAAGAAGTCCCCGCAGTAGAGATCGTATCCACCACCCGAGCAGAGCACGAGATCGTCGCCGGCATCCGACGACGAAATCGCTCTCGGGACGACGTTCGCTTGCGCGAAGAAATCGCGGGTCGCGATCGGTGAGATCTCGACACCGACGACCGGATGCCCCGCTTCTCGAAGCCAGATCATGTCGAGGCTCTTGCCACACAGCGGAACGAAGACGCGCGAGCCCGACGGCAGGCCGAGCTTCGGCCAATATTCGCGGAGCTGCGGGTTGGGTTCGGTCTGGTGGAAGCCGAGTTGGTTGGTTTCCCACCGCTCGTGCCAGAATTCGACTTTCACCGGAGCTCATCCTTTTCAGAACGGATCGTGCCGGACTGGGCGCGACCGCTATGTTCGCGTTTCTCAGCTGCCCGGTCGAGGTATCCAGAATGCGTTTCTACGACTTCCATGAATCCGGTAATGGCTTCAAGGTGCGCTTGTTGCTCTGTCACCTGGGTTTGGCCCATGAACGGATCGAATTGGACATTCTGAAGGGGAGACTCGAACGCCCGAGTTTCTCGCACTCAATCCGAATGGTCGAATCCCGCTCCTCGTGCTGGACGACGGACGGACCCTCGCGGAGAGCAATGCGATCCTCTATTTCCTCGCGCAGGGGACGGATTTCTGGCCCGACGATCGCTACGAGCGTGCGCAGATTCTTCAGTGGATGAACTTCGAGCAATACAGCCACGAGCCCTATATCGCCGTCGTTCGATTTTGGATCTTCGCGGGAGAGCTCGACGAGCACGCCACAGAATTGCCCGAACGCCACCGTCGCGGAGTCTCCGCTCTCGACGTCATGAAGGGGCATCTCGAGCGGCGTTCTACTTCGTTGCGGATCGCTACTCGATCGCCGACATCGCGCTCTACGCCTACACCCACATTGCAGGGGAGGGGGGATTCGATCTGGGCTCTCGGCCCAACGTGACGGCCTGGCTCGCGAGAATTGCTTCCGGGCCCGAGGTCATAGCGATCACGGATGCAGCGCCGGAGGGTCGTCACTGACCCGGGTGTCCGCCTTCCATCGGCCTTCCATCCGTTGTCGAGTCCGCCTAACGCCGAGAGAATCGATTCCCTCTCCGATTCAAAGGATCGCCTGGAAGCCCTCGAAGACGGGGTGGCCGAGGTATGTTCCCTGCGGCGCGCGCGCCTGGGAGTGGGCCTTCTTGAAGGATTCGCTCTCGGTCCAGGCTCTAAAATCCGCCTCACTGGCCCAGATCGTATGCGAGGCGTAGAGCGTGCATTCCTCGTCCGTGGGGCCCTTCAAGAGGTGGAACGACTGGAATCCCGGTTCTTCCTCCAGGTAGGAGTCGCGCTCTCGCCAGAGCTTCTCGAAAACTTCTTCACTCCCGAGCGCGATCCGAAATCGATTCATTGCGATGTACATGATCACTCGTCCTCGTGTCGTTCGACCAAGCGAGAACCTAGCGCACGCCCTACCTCGATCGTCGTGGTATCTCGTAGAGGACTACGTTCTTTTGGGGCGAGTCGACGTCGGGAAAGGTGAGGGAGGGGATGTGGGCGAGCTCGGGGAGATCCACTCGGGGTGTTCCCGTTCGCAGTGGGTCGGCGAGGAGAATCGGCCCGCGCTGCCTCGCTTCGCCGAATACCCAATTTCGCAGACCCGTCTCGTAGAGCACGTCGGCGGCCAGCATCAGGTCCCAGCGGGCGGGTGTTCGGAATGCGGTTTGTAGCTCGAGTCCATTGAGCTCGGCGTTCCGCCGTGCAGCGCATCGTGATTGGGGGTCGAGATCGAGCGCGATGACTTCGCTCGCGCCCGCGCGCGCGGCGGCGAGGGCGACGATCCCCGAGCCCGTTCCAAGGTCGACGACGTGGCGGCCGCGCACGCGCTCGGGATGATCCAGGATATAGCGAGCCAGGGCCTGACCGCTCCCCCAGCAGAAGGCCCAGAAGGGCGGCGCCTCTCCGTCGGCCAACTCCTCACAGCCGCTTTCGAGATCGACGCTGTCGCCTAATAGCCAGAGTTCGAGTTCGGGACAGAGCGGCGGGCGTCGACGTTCGAGTCGCCTGCCGAAGGCACCGAGATGGGTCTGGAGGTCTGTACTCACTTCCGGAAGTTACGACACGTGGACGGGTCGTGGGCCGCATCGTGGTCGATCGCGTTTTGGCGAGACATTCGTGCTAGCTCGGCGAGACGAGAGTTCGCCAGAGGCCGATGGAGGTGATGATGATCCCGAGCACGATCACGAGGAAGCCGGATCCGCCGATCGCCGCCCAGATGATGACGCTGCCGCGATCATCGCGGGGGATGAGATCATGGTGCGAAGTCGGCGAGAGCCACCAGCGACTGGGGAGTCGCTCCGCGCGGGCAAGCGACCGATGGAGCATCCAGTGATAGACGATGGCGGACGGGATGCCGAATCCGAAGCCGATGGCCGACAGTCCAATCCCGCCCCAGATCATCGCTTCGGCCCCTGCGCCGGCGGCCCAGCCGATCACGCAAAAGAGAAGAACGAATCCGAGGCTGATCAGCGATTCCACCAATGGGACGGCTCCGAAGGAGGTTTCCCCTGGTATCGGCCCGCCGCGGGGTGGGCTCGAGTCCGGGTGGATCATCGAAACAAGGTCGGGAGGCCCCGATGGGGACCTCCCGGTTTCTTGCGTACAGGCCAGGTAAGGATGCCGCGCGTCGGGGACCGCGCGAAGCCTCCCGGGCGCGCGAGGGACTAGTAGCGATAGTGGTCGGGCTTATACGGCCCCTCGACGTCGATGTCGAGGTATTCGGCCTGCTTGGCGGTCAGTGTGGTGAGCTTTACGCCGAGCTTGTCGAGGTGGAGTCGCGCGACTTCCTCGTCGAGCTTCTTGGGCAGGACATACACCTTGTTCTCGTAGTCGCCGCCATTCTCCTGGAGCTCGATCTGGGCGAGGACCTGATTGGTGAACGACGCGGACATCACGAAGCTCGGGTGGCCCGTCGCGCATCCGAGGTTCAAGAGCCGCCCCTCGGCCAGGATCAGCACGCTGTGTCCGTCCGGAAACTTCCATTCGTCGTATTGCGGCTTGATGTTGATGTGCTCGATTCCCGGGATCTTCTTCAGGCCCGCCATGTCGATCTCGTTGTCGAAGTGGCCGATATTCCCGACGATCGCCTTGTCCTTCATCCGCGCCATCTGATCAGCGGTGATGATGTCGTAGTTGCCTGTCGTCGTGACGAAGAAGTCGGCGATTCCGACCACGTTCTCTAGGGTGTTGACCTCGTATCCCTGCATGGCGGCCTGGAGGGCGCAGATCGGATCGATCTCCGTCACGATCACGCGACAGCCCTGCCCCCGGAGGCTCTCCGCAGAGCCCTTGCCGACTTCTCCGAAGCCGCAGATCACGGCGACCTTGCCGCCGAGCATCACGTCGGAGGCGCGCATCAAGCCGTCCGGGAGAGAGTGCCGACAGCCGTAGACGTTGTCGAATTTGCTCTTCGTGACCGAGTCGTTGACGTTGATCGCGGGAAAGAGCAGCTGACCGTTTTTTTCCATCTGGTAGAGCCGGTTGACGCCGGTCGTCGTTTCCTCGGAGACACCGCGGCAGGTTTCGGCCGTGCGATGCCAGCGGGTGCTGTCAGTCTCGGCAATCTTGTTCAGGAGTTCGAGGATCACCCCCCACTCTTCGGAGTCGGTCTCGGGGTTGAAAGCCGGAATCTTCTCGGCCTTCTCGAATTCGAGGCCCTTGTGGATGAGGAGCGTCGCGTCACCGCCGTCGTCGACGATCAGCTCCGGACCGGAACCGTCGGGCCAGCGCAGGGCGACGTCCGTGCACCACCAGTACTCCTCGAGGCTCTCGCCCTTCCAGGCGAAGACCGGGATGCCCTGCGGATTCTCGGGCGTGCCGTCGCGGCCAACGGCGATGGCGGCGGCGGCGTGGTCCTGGGTCGAGAAGATGTTGCAGGAGACCCAGCGCACGTCCGCGCCGAGGGCGGTCAGCGTCTCGATCAAGACCGCGGTCTGGATCGTCATGTGGAGACTGCCCATGACTCGAACGCCATCGAGGGGCTTGGTCTTTCCGAAACGTTCGCGCAGCACCATCAGGCCCGGCATCTCGTGTTCGGCGAGTTCGATCTCCTTGCGACCCCAATCGCAAAGTGTGAGGTCTGCGACCTTGAAGGCGGGTGCGCTCTCTCGGTGGTTGGCTTCGGCCATCTTTTCGTGACTCCTGTGCGCCCACCCGCTGGGTCGGCTCGTTGGGTTCGCCATTCTCGAAGGCGCTCCGTCCCGGAGTGCCCGGTTCGGAAGAGATCGATCGAGATTGGTGTCGTGACTGGATCGGTCGGACCGCGATCTGCTTGATCGCGATATAACATCTTAATATTCGGATATACTGGTATATGACTTGAGAGGTGTCAAGGTCATCTCCCTGCGGCGCCGGGGAGCGATCGAGAAACACGCCGGCCCGGGCTGGACATCCTAAATGAGAATCTGTTCGCATTTGGTTCGGGGAGCGCCCTCGGTCGGTTCAGGCATAGCGAACAGGGGGGAATCTCCGCATTGGAACCGCGTGAACGGGCCGCATCGCGCAGCAAGGACCGACAGCGGGGAGCGGACCCGAAGGCGGGGCCGCGGCCTATCGCAGGATCGCGGCGACCACGAAAGCAGCGGAGGCGAGCGAGAAGAATACGGCTCCGACCAGCCAGCGAAGGGTCCGCGTCTGGGAGACCACTGCAGACTCGAGGCGCCGCTGCTGTTCGGAGACATGGAGCAGAGAATCCTGGAGCTCGCTCAGGGTGCCGAGCTGTTCTTCGATGTCCCAGAGTTGGGTCAGACGTTGCTCGACCTGGTCGGATCGACCGAGGAGGTCGGAGTGGCTGCGTTCGAGCTTGGCTTCTACGGAGACGAGGGCCTGCAGGAGGGGCTCGACGATTCGGGTCTCGAAGGCAACTGTTTCCGGCGAGATCGTCGGCTTGCCGGTTGGCTCCGCGCGGATGACGAGCTGTGACTTGCGTTGAGACGCGATCGATCGGTTGGGTTCCCGGGCGTCCGACTGCGGGTTCGGGCGCGGGTCGACCGCGCGCCGGCCCAGGGCGATGCGACGCCAGAACGACGGTCTCTGGGCCTCCGGGCCTTGATTTCGGGGCCCTCGGTCGCCGGGCAAGGCGACTCCGCGGGGTCGCGCCGCTTCACCGCTTGCCGAGTTCTGCTCCTCGGCCGGGCGCGAGGCGCTGACGGTCGGTTCAGCGGAATTGGATGCAACCCTCGACGAGGTCGTCGTGGGCTGATTCGACACATGAGATTCGCTCATGCCGATCTCCCTACCGCGCAGGGGGCTTCGAGTCTCATTCCTACCCGGGTCGGGGAGGACGAGTTCGCTGGATCTTTCCGAAATTTCCGCACCCCGCGGACTCGAATCTACAGACCCGGTCATCCGCCCCCCATCATCAAGCGGCTCTGTGATCATACAGCGGGATCGCTGGTGACACCGCCTCCCGATGAGGGTCGCGATCTCGGCGCCGCATTGCCAGGGTGGGTGCCGTCTGCGCTCCACGTGGTTTCTTTCGGGTGCGTGGCTAGACTCCCGCGCCGTGGAAAGATCCATCGATCTAGACGGCTGTGTGAATTTCAGGGATCTGGGCGGCTATCCGACCGCCGAGGGCGCTCGCCTGCGCTGGCGCCTGCTCTTCCGGAGCGACGCCTTGCACGCGCTCTCGCGCGCGGATGTCCTTCGTCTTCGAGACGATCTCGCTCTCAGCGACATCGTCGATCTCCGATCGACCTTCGAGTTGAATGCCGAGGGTCGGGGCCCCCTCGGCGAGGAACCGATCGAGTTCCATCACAAGCCGCTCTTCGACGGAGACCCGGGTGCGGGCGACCGGCGCGCGGCGGTCGAGATGTCTCTGGGCGACCGCTACGTGGGAATGCTGGAGATGGCACAGGCGAAGATCACGAACGTGGTTCGGATCCTGGCGAACGCCAGCGGCGGTGTCGTCTACCACTGTGCGGCGGGCAAGGATCGAACCGGAGTGATCTCGGCGGTCCTCTTGGGTGTATTGGGCGTTCCCGATGAGCTGATCGTTGCAGACTACGCGCTCTCCGGAGAGCGGATCGACGAGATCATCGCCCGTGTGATGAGCATGAAGGGCTACCAGGACACCCTGCACGAGATGCCCGAGGATACCCTTCACGCGCATCCAGAGTCGATGGAGAAGGTGCTCTCGCAGGTCGCGCGGAAATGGGGCTCGATGGCCGATTATTTGCGCGATGGCGGTCTCGACGAAGCGGATCTCGCACGATTGCGCGCGAAATGTCTCGACTGACGCCCCGATCCCCGTGTGATCCGCCCCGGACCCTCTAGCGATCGCGTTCGGTTTCGAGGAGCGGCGGCATTTCGGCTGCGGCGATCTGATAATCCTTGCCGCAGAAATCGCAGATGACCTCCTGACTCTCGCTTTTCGCGATCATCTCGACGATCTCGGATCGCTCGAGCAACGAGAGCGTGCGGAGTGCTCGGTCGCGGGAACACGGACAGTGAAAGAGCGGCGACATCGGGTGGCGATCGCGTGACCCCATTCCCAAAAGGAGTCGATCGATCAGGTCGTCGGGTGTGAGTGGCCCCTCGAGTAGACTCGCGAGACCCGGGAGCGCCTCGACGTTCTTCTCGACTCTCGCGAGGTCCGCGTCCGTCGCGTCGGGCAACGCCTGCACGAGAAAACCGCAGGCTGCGACATCAGCCATTTCCGGCCCAAAGGACACGCCGAGCCCCATGGCCGATGGAGTCTGTTCGCTCTCGGTCAGATAGAGCGTGAGATCCCCCGCGACCTCCCCGGAAACGAGGGGCACCGTGCCGGTATAGGGTGATCGCCAACGCGGGCGATGCCGGACGACGTTCAGGGGGCCGAGGCCGATCGCGCGAGCGAGATCGGGCGTCCCGTCGGAGAGCACGAGTGTGGTTTCGGGGTGCTGCACGGTTCCCCGCACCTGAGCACGAGAATCCGCGATGGCGGTCAGACTGCCGAGGGGTCCATCGCCCCGGAATTGCAGCTGAACCGATTCGATATTCGAGTCATCCGCATCGTCGGGGGCGCTTCCGACTGCGATCAGGAGCGCCCCCATCATGGTGCGGCCGAGCGCGTTGCCGGCCGTGGGCGCGTGGGGTCTTCGCGCGAGCGCTTCCGCTACGAGTTCGCTGGCGACCAGTGCCTTGACACTGATGGAGCCGGATTCGGAGATCGTGCGGAGGAGTTGGTCGGGTCGGGCGGTGGCTTGCGCTCGAATGCTCACTTCTCCGTTTGGGGCCTCGCGCATCGCATCAGGATAGCGCCGGCAAGGTCGTGCCCGAACTTCGTCGTACCCAGGTCTCGATCGCAAAGGCGTGGGCGTGGCGTGCGTCGATCTCGTGGGGTCGTCGATCGGTACATTCCCAGATCGTGTCGTCGATTTCAGGAAAGTGGGTGTCGCCTTCGGGCTCGACTTCGACGCGAGTCAGAAAGATCGAGTCGGCGATCGCGAGGCCCTCGCGGTAGAGGGCTTCGCCTCCGGCGATGAAACATTCCGTGAGCCCCTTTTCGCGCGCCCATACGACCGCACTCGCGAGATCGAGAAAGAACTCGACGTCAGCGACGGGCTCGTGCGCGGTGCGACTCAGGACGAGGTTCTTTCGGCCCGGTAGCGCCTTCCCGATCGAATCGAATGTCTTGCGTCCGATGACGATGCAATGTCCGGTCGTCTGCTCCCGAAAGAAACGCTGATCGTCGGGGAGCGTCCACGGGATCTCCCCATCGACTCCGATGACCCCGTTGCGTGCGACTGCGACGATGAGAGACACCCTCATGATTCGCCTAGACGGCGATCGGAGCCACGATCCTCGGATGAGGGTCGTAGCCTTCGAGTCGGAAGTCACCGATCCGGAAGTCAAAGAGGGATTTCACGCCGGGGCTGAGAGTCATCGTCGGAAGCGGTTTTGGCGTGCGCGTGAGCTGGAGTCGGACCTGATCGAAATGGTTCTGATAGATGTGGGTGTCGCCCAGAGAGATGATCAGCTCGCCGGGAACCAGATCCGTCACCTGCGCCATCATCAGCGTGAGCAGCGAGTAGGACGCGATGTTGAAAGGCAACCCCAGGAAGACGTCGCAGCTCCGCATGGTCATCGCGCAGTGGAGTCTCTCGTTCTGGACGTTGAACTGGAAGAGCAGGTGGCAGGGCGGAAGTTTCATCGCCTCGAGTTCACCGACGTTCCAGGCGCTCAGGATCAGCCGCCGCGAATCGGGGTTCGTGCGGATCTGTTCCACGAGTCCGGCCAGCTGGTCGATCTCGACAGCGGTCGCGTCCGTCGCGCCGCGAGGAGCCGCCGCCCGCCAGCGTCGCCACTGTGCGCCGTAGACCGGTCCGAGTTCACCGTCCTCACCGGCCCATTCGTCCCAGATCGAGACGCCCTGGTCTCTCAGCGTATGGGCGTTGGTATCTCCGGCGACGAACCAGAGCAATTCGTGGAGAATGCTCTTGGTGTGGATTTTCTTGGTCGTGAGAAGAGGGAATCCGCCTCCCTCGTCGGGAGGTCGCGCCGGGTCGAGGTCGAATCGGAGCTGGCGTCCGAACACGCTTCGGGTTCCGGTGCCGGTTCGGTCGCCCTTGTCGACGCCGTTCTCGAGAACGTCCTGCAGCAGTTCGAGGTAGGCCTTCATTGGATCCGATGACGGGGTGGCAATCTGGGGGAGTCCGCAGGGTACGAAACCTGGTGTCGCCTCGCGACCGGGAATCCACTCATGCTTCCAGGGCGTCCTCGATGAAATAGTTGAAATCCTCCGACTCGTCCCCGTGGAGCAGCTCATAGGCGTGGGCGGGGCTCTTCGAGTCGAACAGCTGATCCTGGAAGGCGCGGTCGGTGCCGACGGTTCGCGCGAGTGCGGCGAGGACCTGGAGGTGACGGTCTCGCTCGTCTGGGGCGGTTCCGAGTAGGACCATGCAGTGGACGGGTCGGCCGTCGGGACCCTCGAAAGCGAGCCCGTCGCGCGACAGCGCCATCACGCCGACCATCGCCTCGCCCTCCGGCAGGATGCCATGGGGGACGGCGAGCCCGCCTCCGAGGCAGGTCGAACCCTGTGATTCCCGTTCGAGCACGCTGGCGAGCAGCTCGTCCCGATCGACGCCACGTAGGCTGTGCGTCCGCAAGAGGAGGTCGACGAGCCGGGAGATGGCGACTTCTTTGGTCGGGGCATCGAAGCTGGTCAGAATGTGCTCTTCCTGGAGGAAGTCGATCAGGCGAAGCCGGTCGCGCCCCACTTCACCGGCGCGGGTGAGCGCGATTCGCGTGAGAATGGGGCCGACGATCTCGTTGATCGTGACGACCGAGAGAACGACGGCGGCGAAGAGTCCGGCGACTCCCGAGAATCGGGCATCGTCCTGGATCAACAGGACCAGGCCGACGGCGACACCCGCCTGGGGGACCAGGGCCAGGCCCAGGTTCTTTCGCACCCGCTCTGTCGCGTGCGCCGCGCGCAACGCCAGGTCTGCGGACAGCAGCTTGCCGGTGAAGCGCGCCACGAAATAGAGGACCACGAGAAGGCCCGCTTGCTCGAGCTGGTCGAACGAGAGATGCATGCCGGCGAGGGTGAAGAAGACGATCAGGATCGCCGGTTCGAAGTTGTCGAAGACGCTGTCGACGAGATGGCTGCGGCTGTGGGTGATGTTGGTCTGGACCGCGCCGAGCACGAGGCATGCGAGCATCGGCGAGATGGTGAGGGCGGTGGCGAGTCCGGAAGTCAGGACGAGGGCGACGACCGCCGCAGTAGCCAGGCGTTCGGGGCCCAGGGCGAGCCGTGTGACGCGGTCGAGGGCGACGGCGGCGAGACCGCCGAGCAAGACGGGACCCGCCAGCTGCATGAGCGCGCCTTCGGAATCGAGCAGGGCATCGCGGCTGAGGTTGAAGTCGGTCCCGATCAGGGCGCGGCAGACTTCGAAGACGACGATGCAGGCGGTGTTGTTGAGGGCGACGGACGCGATCAGCGTCTTCACGAAGACGCCCTTCGATCGTGTCTCCCGAACGAGCGCGACGATGGTCGCCGGCGCAGTCGCAATCGACACCGCACCGAAGAGCAGGGCGAGTTCGAAAGGCGCGCCGCCAAGCCAATATGCCACACAGAACACGAGCAGGGGGGTGATCGTCGATTCCGCGATCAGCAGGTAGAAGAGCCGGCGGACGGCGTTGCTCAGGCGTCCGATGTGGAGATGCGCGCCGACCGTGACCGCGATCAGCCCGAGAGCGATCTCGGTCAACGGTTCCAGGCCCGCGATCGAGTCCTTCGAGAAGAGGTCGAGGCCACCGGCGCCGATCAGGATGCCGCCAATGATCTGGCCCGTGATTGCGGGAAGTCGTACCCGGCGCGCGACGGCCCCGAAAAGGCTCCCCGCGAGCAGTACGATGGCGAGGAGCAGCAGAGGACCCGCGTGGTGCAGCGATTCCAAGGCCGATGTCATTCGCATTCCCGCAAAAAAAGATCGATCGATTCGCGGGGATACTAGCCGGTCGCGAGGTTCCTGATCACTCCGAAGCCGCCGGTGTAGGTGCCCACGACGCTGCCGAGTGTCGTGAGCAGGAACACGAGGAAGATCCGCATCAATCGACTCTTCCACCAGCGCGCGGGCGCCGCAAAATCGTCTCCGATCGTTCGGAAATCTGCGACCCGCGGCGGTTTGGCCCAGAGCTGTGTGAACGCGGCGACGTAGCCGGCGCCAATCAGGGGTGAGAGGCTCGTAAAGGGTGCGGACAGGGCAGCGGCGACGATCGTAAGTGGGTGGCCGAACGCGATCAGCGCGCCGATTCCGCTCGGGATCGCGTTTGCAAGGAACCAGATCATCGCGTTTTCGCCGGCGGCTTCGGCTCCCTGCGTCTTCGCGATCGCGAGGATCGAGCCGACGATCAGGAGCGGGATCGCCCAGCCGACGATCTTCCAGATCTTGGAGTCCTCGGGAATCCGGCTGATCTCCTCGAGGTCCGCGCGCTCGTCGCGAAGCAGGCGACCCTTCATGCCGTCGACGTGGCCCGCCCCGACGACCGCGACGATTCGATCGCCCGGCGTTTCGAGGATCTCGTGGGCGAGAAACGCGTCGCGTTCGTCGATCAGCACGCGTTTCAGGTCGGGCATGATCCTGCCGAGTTCGTTCATGACCTCGGTCACCACATCCTGGTCGCGGATGCGCGCGAGTTCTTCCTCGGAGATCTCGGGGCTCTCGAAGAGGCTCGCCCCGAGCTCCGCTACGAGGCGGAAACGCTGGAGCCATGAAATCGACTGCCAGGCGCGGCGGAGTGTGACCCGCACATCCCGATCGCAGAGCGAAATCGGAATCCCATTCTCGTCGGCGACCTTCGCGGCTTCCATCAATTCGCTGCCGGGGGTGACCCCGAGCTGGAGCCCGAGACGTCGCTGGTAGGAGGCGAGGATCAGATTCAGCATCAATGTGGCGAGCTGCTTGCGGCGCAGGACCTCGCGAAGATCCTGCTCCTCGAAGCGCTTCTCCTCCGAGAGGGCTTCGTAGCGACCGTCGTCGAGCTCGATGCAGACCGCATCGGGCTTCTCGCGCTCGATCACCTCACGCACGAGGTCGACGGACCTTTGCGAGACGTGGGCGGTTCCGACGAGAAGAATTTCGCGTTCGCCGACTTCGACGCGATGGACGTCTCCGGATTCGACCTGCTCGTCGTCGCTCATTCGTTCCCCGCTGCCTCGGATCCGTTCGTCTGTGGGCCTGTCGACGACCGCGCCGAACGGCGTGATCGGGGCCAGAGAATGCGCCCCGGCGTGCGCCGGGGCAACCACTCTCATCGGCTCGTCGATGATTTGAGTGAAGCCGAGCGTCACGAATCCGATTCTTCGGATCGGAGCGCCCGATCAGGCCTGCTGCCTCACTTTCCAGAGCAGCCGCGCGGCGAGCAGGACTGCGAGCACCGCGGCGTGCACGATCGCCGGCCGATAGTCCGCCTTGATCAGCCAGAAATGATGGATCACGGCCAGGATGGCCGCGGCGTAGATCACCCGGTGCAGTTGGATCCAGCGGCCTCCGAGACGTTTCATCCAGCCGCGCGTCGAGGTGACCGCGAGCATCAGCAGCAGCGAAAACGACGCCATGCCGACCATCACATAGGGTCGTTCGGCCAGATCCTCGAGAATGGCCCCGAGATCGAGCCCGAGGTCGAGAAATGCCCAGGTCGAAAGGTGGACCAGCGAGTATCCGAAGCCGGCGAGGCCGAGGGTACGTCGGAGTGGCGCAGCAGAGCTCCAGCCGAACCACTTTCGGACCGGCGTCACCGCGAGCGCACACAAGAGCCAGCGGAGTCCCCACTCCCCGGTGACATGCGTGATCTCTTCGATCGGATTTGCGCCCGCACCCTCGATGGCGAATCGGCCGACGAGGGTGAGGGCAGGCAGCATGGTCACGATGATCGCGATCACCTGCAGGCTTCGTCTGCTCATGAGGTCCTCAACGGAGCGGGGCGATCGGGTGGGCGCTAGTAGAAGCGTCGAAGATCCATGTTCGAGTAGAGTCCGGCGACCTGGTCCGCATAGCCATTGAAGGGAAGGGTCGGTCGTTTGCGGAAATCGCCGAGCTTGCGCTCGCGTGCCTGACTCCAACGCGGATGATCCACCTCTGGATTGACGTTCGCGTAGAAGCCGTACTCGTCCGCAGCCAGGTCGTTCCAGCTCGTATTGGGCTGACTCTCCGAGAAGTGGATCCGCACGATCGACTTGATGCTCTTGAATCCGTATTTCCAGGGTACGACGAGTCGAATCGGTGCGCCGTTCTGGTTCGGCAATACGTGTCCATACATTCCAACCGCCAGGATCGTGAGGGGATGCATAGCCTCGTCCATTCGCAGACCTTCGCGATAGGGCCAGTCGATCACTCGACGTCGCTGTCCCGGCATCTGCTCCTGGTCCACGAGCGTCTCGAAGGAGACATAACGTGCCTTCGAAGTCGGCTCCAGGCGTGTCAGGACGTCGCCGAGGGGGATCCCGACCCAGGGAACGACCATCGACCAGGCTTCGACACAGCGGAACCGGTAGATGCGTTCCTCGAGTCGCGACGGTTTCATGATTTCTTCGACACCGATACGGCCGGGCTTGGCGACCTCGCCGTCGACGACGATCGACCAGGGTTCGGGTTTCAGGGTATGTGCATTGCGGGCGGGGTCGCGTTTGCCGGTGCCGAACTCGTAGAAATTGTTGTAGCCGGTCGCATCGCTGTAGCGGGTGTTCTCTTCGTCGACACGGTAGAGGGGAGGCGCCGGCGCGACGTTCTCGAGCGCCGGAAGCCCCGAAGCCTCCGGACCCGAATCCGATTCCGCGCCCGCCTCCTCGGCCGCCGGGCAGCCCGCGAGCAATCCCCCGATCGCCGCCGTCGCGCCGAGGCGAAGGATCTCGCGGCGGTTCAGGAAGACCGCCTCGTCGGTGATTTCAGAGGTCACGACG
>JAPYTP010000064.1 GCA_029941885.1 Myxococcota bacterium | reverse complement strand
TTGGATTCGGCCCGCTTTTGGCTTCAGTCAGGGCTTCGAGGTCTACCACAGCCCCCGTGCCACCCCGATTCCGGCCCGCGTGCGGCGCGAACGACCGTCGATCTCGATCGTCGGGACCGATCAGGACTCGGTCTTCTCGGCGATGGAGTTTCTGCGAAGTCAGGGGGACGGGGAGCCGTGGTTCCTCTATATGCACCTGATGGACGTGCATCAGTACGTCTACGACGAGGAATCAGCCCTATTCGGCAACGAGTACTCCGACATCTACGACAATTCGATCCGATGGGTCGACCGGGTCCTCGGCGCCCTGATCAAGGCGATCGACGACCGGGGACTTCGCGAGAAGACCCTGATCGTGTTGGCGGCGGACCACGGCGAAGCATTCGGTGAGCACGGCCGAGAGGGCCACGCCCGTGACGTCTACGGCGAGGTCACGACGACGCCCCTGATCATGAGCTTCCCTTTCCGCCTCGAATCGCCCGTGGTCGTGGAGGCGTCGAGCGCGAACGTGGACCTCTGGCCGACGCTGCTCGACATGCTGGGCTTGCCACCCCTGATCGATCCAGATGGTCGCTCGCGAAGACCCGAGATCCTGGCAGCCGCTCGAGGAAAGAAAGCGCCGGAACGCGACGTTCCGCGCTTTGCGCATCTCGACCAGGCGTGGTCCCGAACGGAACAACCCGCTCGTCCGATGATCTCGGTCTCCGAAGGACCCTATCGATTATTCCAGCGCACGGGGGACAGTCCACCTGAACTCTACGATCGCTCCACCGATCGCTACGAGCAGATCGATGTCGCGGCGGATCGCCCCGAGGTGCTGGCGCGAATGCTCGAACTCGCGGAGGAGTACCTGGCGCAGCCGGTCGCCAGCTGGTCGGGTGGACCCGACGTCGAGATCGACGCCCGGGAGATGGAAGAACTCCGAGCACTCGGCTACCAGCTTTAATCGCGCATTGCACGAGCACCGCACGAGGCCTTACCGGCAACGCGGACTCCGATGAGGTCGCCGGGGTTCCCGCTTCCGGTCGATGGGCTGACGAGCCAGAATGGCCTTTCCCAGGCGATCTGGGGTCGGGTCCCCCCCGCGACCGGACACTGAGCTCGGATGCCTCCAGGGACATCTGGATCTCGTCTGACGTGACCTGGTAGCCGGCCGACCGTCACGGTCTCTCGCTCGCGGACACGATCCACGTAGTGACCTCCGACTTTTCGACTTCGCCTTCGACCATGGATGGCCACCGGCGGGCCGGGCGGCCCTGCGTGATGGATCCGGTCTCGAAGATCAGATCGTCGCGATCTCGCAGGAGGCAGAGCAGACCGGGAACACCCGGACGGATGCCGAATTCACGACGTCTGCGAGACGACCGTACTGCCAATGGACTTCGATCCCGACAGTCCCTGGCAGACAGCCTGACCGAGTCGCTCGACGCCGTCCCAGCAGATGGCTGTCTGAATCCCCGGGCCTCGTACAGCGCTCCGGCCGTGCACACATCAGTGAGCGATCACTCGCCGCTCTCGATCAGATCACCACCGACCGCTTAGAGGACGAAAACGGGGCGCGCTAGAGGGCGATCGTGAGCGTCAGGCCATACATGCGCGGTTCGTTCCAAACCTCGAGGATGGTTTCTTGATCGATCGTCAAGTCGAAGACATCGATCTTGTAGCGCTTGTCCATGAAGTTCTCGACCCAGGCCGCCACCTCGATGCGTCCATCCCGCGTCCGATACGAGAGACGAGCGTTGTGCACCATGAAGGCTTCCTGGGAAATGGGGTCCCGGGCCTGGGGGTCGAGATAGACCTTGCTCCGGAACCGGAAATCGTAGTGCGGCACGAGGGTACCCAGGTGGAAAAAGCGAATGGAATACTCGGCCAGCCCCGAGAGACTCAACTCCGGAGCGGCGATCAACGGATTCCCTTTGTAGTTGAAGCGTGCCGGCGGTTGGACGCTCACACCACGTGGGTTGCTGATGAACTTCTCGACGACGAATTCCTTGAACTCACTATCCAGCCAGCCGCCGGCGAGCTGTAGTTCCAAGCCCCGTATCGGCGTTGCCCGAATCTCGAGTTCCGCGCCGAGGACGCTGGCGTCGGCGTTGAGAAGCTTCTGGATCGGAATCTCACCCTTCTGGTTCTCGAAGTCGAACACCTGGAGATCCTGGTACCAGTAGCGGAAGAACGCGAAATGCACGCTCAGCCGATCCTGGAGCCAGAAGGACTTGAAGCCGAATTCGATCGAATCGACGTACTCGGGCGCGACCGGGTCGAGCCGCTGCGTAGCACGACCAGCCGGCTGGAGCGTGAGGCCCGCATTGAAATGACCTGATTTGAAACCTCGCGCATATTTGGCATAGAGATTCAGACTGTCCAGGCGAGCGGTGTACATCCAATCGCCGCCGGGCTCCCAGGCGAGTGTCAATTCCCCCGTGCCGGTTTCCCATGACTCGGTCACGTCCTCCTTCGGAATCGCAATGTTCTGCCCTCCCTCGAGAGCTTTGACCGTACTCTGGAGGCCGAACTCCTTCCGCTCCTGGTTGAACCGGATGCCCGTGTCCAGATAGATCTCGTCATGCAGCCAATATCGGCCGCCGGCGTAGATCCCGATACTCGCGAGCTCCTGGGTGAAGAACTGCTCGATACTTCGGCCCCGGATTCCCGGGAAGACGTTCGCGGCTTCGAGATTCTCATACAGGATGTACCCGCCGGCCGTCCACGAATGGCGCCCGATCTCGCCCTCCGCGCGCAGCTCCTGGCTCAACTGCCAGGCGTCGTCGTCATAGATCCCGGGGAATGCGGCCGTCGGCAGCGCGTCCCCTTCGTCTTCGATCCTGCGAATGTACCGCTCCCATCCCGTAATCGACGTCAGCAGCACGGGGCCCGTATCCCAGGTTCCACGGAGATTGGCTCCGTAGGCGCTGAGGCGCTCATCGCCATTGCCGTTGTAGAAGCCAGAGTCGACATCGTCTCCGCCCAGCCCGCCTGGATCCGAACTTCTTGATCTCGGCAGGATGCCGTTGACCACTCGCGAGCCCTCGAGGCCCGACAAGAGTCCAGCCCGCACGTCGCTTACAGAATCCTTGGTCTCCTGGAATGACGGATTCGGTTCTGATGATCCGCCCTGGCCCAGGAGTAGTTCCGCACGCAAGGATTGGAGCCGGTACGAATCGGCGAGGCTTTGACTGCCGTGAACGTTGAGCACCCAGTCCATGCCGTCACCCACGTCCGGCTGGAAGCGCAAGATCACGCGTCCTGCCCAATTGTTGACATCGTTCACATTCTTCTTGAGGCCCTGGAAATCCTCGAGAGTCACTGTGGATAGGTCGTTGTTCGGTCTCCACACCGCGTTGAGCGAGTCATTGTCCGGAAAGCTCAGACTTCCGGGATCTGCGTTGACACAGACCTTGTCTGGTTTCAGGATCCGGCCCTCTGAGTCGACCTCGCCCGCTGCCGCTGTACGCCCGTTCTCGAGCCTGCGCGGGAAGCGACCACTGACCGGGACTCCTCCGAAACCAGGGGACGTTCTGTAGGCTTCCCAGGCAGCCCGGATCGATTCCTCCGTCAGGACGGCAGAACCGACCGTCCTGGGATCCCAGTCCGCGCAGTTGTTCGTGGTCGTGCCATCACGAAAATTCGCAGTGAAGGCCACGCGTGCCGAGAGCAACTCGTCGATCAACGGGAAGGAGAGCGCACCCTCCGTATTAAGGCTGTGGTAGTTGCCCCGGCTGACGCTGGCGTAGGCATCGAGCTCCCCGTCCGGCAGGACCGAATTGATCAGGATGGACCCGGCGGTCGCGTTCCGGCCGTTCACGCCTCCCTGTGGGCCGCGCACAACGGAAATCGACTCCGTGTCGAACAGCTGTCCAAGCTGAATCGCCGGCGAGTTGATGTTGATTCCATCCTGGTAGACGGATACCGCGCTGGCCGCATTGGCGTTGTAATCCTTCAAGCCGATGCCGCGGATGAAGAGCGTCGGGTTCGACGCCGAGCTGCGCGTATTGATCTCGAGGTTGGGTGTGTACCCGGCGAGGTCGGCGATGTTCTGGATCCGGAGGGACTGGATCTCGGAACTGCTGAACGTCGTTACGGAGACACTCATGTCCTTTAGGAAATCGTCCCGGCCGCTGGCCAGGACAGTCATCTCGTCCATGTCCTCGCGTTCTTCGGGCGCAGCGCTCCCCTCTTCCTGGGCGCCGGCAAAAGAGACGGACTGCAGCACAATCAGCGTCGCGCTTCCGATTGCGCGGAACATGTGTTTCCGATACCTCGTCACATGGTACATTCGAACAGATCGGATGAGACGAGTCAACCGACTTACGGTTCTCATTGGACTTAACACCCGCATCATTTTTTCTTCTGTGTGGCGCAGCTTTGGCGCCAACAACTCAACAAGGGGATTCCCAATGCACCTGGGTTCGTTCGCGAGCATCATGCCCATCGCAGCGGCCGCGTTCGTGATTGGGTGTTCACCGGGTTCGGAGACCCCTTCGTCTACTCCCGATCTCGAATCACTCCATTCTGCCCTGGCGGAGCGAGACGAATTGGAGCGGACCTACCTGCTCACTCGCTACCTGCGCGAACTCGGTCCCGAAGAACTCAGCGACGCCCTTGCGGCAATCGAGACGCATCGCGTCGGCATCAGCGAAGACGAAGTCCGGCTCTTCATGCTGGCCTGGACTCGGTTCGACGGTGCCGGGGCCTTTCTGGCGGCGAGGAACTGGCCGACGCGATGGAGCAAGATTCTGACCGAACAGAGCCTGCACGCCTGGGCCTACAACGACGGTCGTGCCGCCCATGCGGAGTGGGAGCGAATCGAAGACGAGACACTCAAGGGGAGCCTGCGTGAATTCCTCGTCGGCGGGTGGGAGCAGAGCAAAGACCTGGCAGGCATCTCCGAGTACGGGGCCACTGTCACCGAGACCAAGCTCCGGAATCGGCTTGCGTTGCGGATCGCCGCTCAGACGATGCGAACCGGTCCAGATGCAGTGATCGCGTGGGCCGAATCCGTGCCGGTCGACGCCCCCAATGATTTCAAGAGGATCGTCTTCGTCCACGCGTGCCAGACTCTCGCTCGCGCCTACCCCGTGCGCACGGCCGACTGGTACGAAAAACACGTCGATCAGCCCTATAGCCGGGGAGCCTTGCGCAAGATCGCGAACCGGTGGGCAACGTATCATGAACCAAGCGACCTGATCACCTGGCTCGAGAACCTCGCTCTCGATGACACGAAGGAATCCGAACGACTGCCCGCACTCGGGGCCGGCATGCGAATCTGGGTCAGCCGCACCCCGGCAGAGGTCGAGGCGTGGCTTGCGTCAAACGAAACGAGCGCGACGAAGGACCTGGCCATCATCGAGTACGCCCGAGGAACGATCGATACGTCGCCCGCGAAGGCACTCGAGTGGGTCGTCCAGATACAAGACGACATTGCGCGGAAGACGGCCACGGTACGAATGGCTCGCGAGTGGCTCATTTCCGATTTCGAAGGGGCAAAGGCCTGGCTGACGGAATCCGACATCCCGAACTCGCTCGTCAACAAGGTCGTCACGAATCTGCCTCGCAAGAAGACCCGAGGCAACAAGCGTAAAGCCGAGCCGGACGCCTAGAGACCATGCAGTCCACGACTCCCGAGTCCGTCGACCGGAAGCAGTTCGTCCTGCCCGCAGCGCTCGCGCTGACCGTTCTCACGGGCTTCTCAGGTCTCGTCTACGAGGTGGCCTGGCAGAAATACCTCGCCACGCTCCTGGGATCTCACGCCGAAGCGACCGCGGCCGTGCTCGGCATCTTTCTGGGCGGCCTCTCCGCCGGGTACGCATTATTCGGCCGCCTGACGCGGCGTCTCGTTGCGCAAAGTCAGGCCCGCGAAGAGCCGACCCGTCTTCTCTACGCCTATGCGCTCGTGGAGGCAGGCATCGGGATCTACGCCCTGCTCTTCCCCGCGATCTTCACCCTCGCCCAGAAGGTTTCGCTGCTCGGCCCCAGCAGCAGCGGTGCCGGCTTCGCGTTCGACATCGTGCTCTGCACCCTGCTTCTCGGACCGCCGACCATCCTGATGGGAGGCACGATTCCCATCCTGACATTGGCCCTCGCTGGCGACCTCGAACGTGCAACGCGGGTGCATGCGTGGATCTATGGCTCCAACACGATTGGCTCATTCGCTGGGGCGCTCGCGGGCGGTTTCTTTCTGATCCCGATGCTCGGCCTCGACTCCGTCTTGTGGGTAATGGGCTGCGTGAATCTCGTCGCGGCTGCGTCCTTCGCCCAACTCGATCGCAGCTGTCTCACGATTGCCACCGGCAATGCTGATTCCGGCCCCGAGAAGACGGTTCCCTATCTTTTCGGCTGGGCGACTGTCGCGCTACTCGCCGGCTTCGCGATGATGACCCTCCAGACGACCTTCAACCGGATCGGGGGTCTGGCATTCGGCTCATCGCAATTCACTTTTGCGATGGTCGTGGCGGTCTTCGTCCTCTGCATCGCGATCGGCAGTCTTGGCGTCTCGGCGTTCTCACGAATTCCGCGCGGGTTCGTCGTCGGCACCCAATGGACGCTAGTCCTGCTCTTGTTCCCCCTGTATTTCGTCATGGCGGATGCGCCGTATTGGGCGCACGCCATCCGGGTAATCTTTCGTCCCGTCGACGTCGCGTTCTACGGGTACCAGGGCGCGATCTTCATCGGCTTGCTCTCTTTGCTCGCGCTGCCCATCGGGATCTCGGGAGCCATGTTGCCCCTTTTCTTCCACGAGCTGCGGCGGGAGGTCCGCGACCTCGGGTCCGTCGCGGGAACCCTGTACGCCTGGAATACGATCGGTTCTCTGCTGGGTGCTCTGGTCGGGGGCTACATCCTCTTCTTCTGGCTCGATCTGCACCAGATCTATCGGGTCGCGATGATCGCCCTCGTCTTCGGCGCGTCGATCCTCACGTTCCTGTTGCTGCACCCCCTGCCTCGATGGGCCCCCGCGCTCATGCTGATCCCGACCCTGGCTGCGGTCTGGCTGCTGCCCGCCTGGCCGAATCATCAGCTCGCCTCGGGACTCTTTCGCGCTCGAACCCCAATGCCGCACAGCTTCGACGGGCCGAGAACCCTCCTCGATCGTCGCCGTCGCGGTGAGATCATCTTCTACGAAGACGGGCCTTCCGCAAGCGTGGCCGTCATGGAGAGCCAAGGCCAGCCGGAGTCGCGCAGCATCGTGGTCAACGGCAAACCCGATGGCAGCCTGATCGGTGACTATCCGACGATGGCCCTCACGGCGCTGATACCCGCACTGATTGCGGAGAGCCACGAACGCGCATTCGTGATCGGCTGGGGGACGGGGGTGACCACCGGTGAACTCGCCACACTCGAAGGCACCCGTGAAGTGCGCGTCGCGGAAATCTCCCGGGCCGTGATCGAGGCGGCCCCGCTCTTCGATATCGGCAACCTCGCGGCATCAAAGAATCCCAAGGTCGAGATCATTCGTGGTGACGCCTATCGGTCGCTCCTTCGCAGCGACGGACAATACGATCTGATCGTTTCGGAACCGAGCAATCCATGGGTGACCGGCGTCGAAATGCTCTACAGCCGAGAATTCCTGCAGGCGGCGCGTAAACGCCTCGCGCCGGGCGGCGTGTACGCGCAGTGGTTCCACGTCTACGAGTCCGATGTCGATGTCGTCTCCCTCGTGCTTCGGACCTACGCCTCGGTCTTCCCCTACGTCTCTGTCTGGTTCGCGCTGGGGCCGGATCTGCTCTTGCTGGGCTTCGACGACCCGGAGCGGGCACTGGACGTCGCCGCACTCGAAAAGCGGTTCGCCCAGCCCGACTTCACCGCCGGATTCGGTCGCGTCGGAATCGAGAGTTTCCCCGCTGTCCTCGCCCATGAGCTGTTGCCGATTGGCACCCTCCACGCAGTCGATCTCAAGGGCGATGTCCAGACGCTCCGGCATCCGGTCCTCAGCTATCGGGCTGCGAGGGCCTTCTTCCTGGGGCAGCGCACCCTGCTACCAAGCTTCTCCACCCGAGCCCACCAGGAAATTGCACTTCGCAACTCGCTCCTGCTTCGCCATGGGGCGGGTGCGGGGGTCATGCCAGAATCAATCCTCGACGAGGCCACTCGGGAGCTGTGCCGGTTCGGTCGAATGCAACAATGCGCCACGTTGTTCGCGCGCTGGAGACTCGACCGCCCGGGATCCCCGCGGTTCAAGAACGCGCTCGAAGAGGCCAGAAGAGGCGGGCGGGAGGCGAGAGAAGAGCTCAGCCAGAAGACCCTCAAGTCTCTGGAGATGCTTTTCCGCGGCAACATCAGGGACGTGCCAGAAGACCAGCGAGCGCAGCAGGCGGAGCGACTGACGGACCGCTTCCTGCGCTACTACCACCACGTTGCGCCCTTCGACCGACGGTTGATCGATGCGGCCTGGCGGCGCTGTGTCGGTGCCGATTGTGAGCAGCAACAGAAAAGCGCCTGGGGGCGGCTTGGATCCCCCGAAGAGAATGCAGGAAAACTCTCATCGTCAGCCGCGACGAGCGGCGTCGGCGAATCGAAGTTCGCTTGGGATGCGAGCGAACAAGAGAGTGACGCCAGCCCTTTGGAGGTTGAATAAGAGATGTTCCCCGTCGCACGCATGACCCTTCCCGTCCTTCTCGTGCTGCTCGTTCTCGGCTGCCAGCCGGGCGACGACCTAGCGGCGATTCGACAGCAGCATTCCGAGGGGCGGTTCCAAGCCAGCCTCGAACCCCTGCGGAAAATCGTCGACGCGGACCCATCGAACCCCGACGCTACGATGCTGCTCGGTCGAGCGCTGATGATGTCGGGCAATTCCGGACTCGCCGTGTGGCCGCTTCGCAGGGCCACGGAGGTCCCCGAGTACGCAGTCGAAGCAGGCCTCCTGCTCGCCGAGGCCATGATCGCGAGCCGTGCCGCACCGGATGCCCTCGAGGAAATCGACCTGGTCCTATCTCTCGAGCCGGACAACATGCAAGCCAGAGTCTTGCGGGCCGAGGCGAACCAGGCGAACGGCAAGTTCGAAGATGCGCTCGAGGACGTCGAGCGTGCCCTCGACATCGACGACACGCACCTCCCGCTGCTCATTTCCAGGGTGACCCTGCTCATCTCGCTCAAGGAAATCGAGGAGGCGGGCGAGGCCTTGTCGGAGGCCCTCGAGAGTTTCGAAAGCTCCGATGAAACCGTTTCCCAGCCGATGCTCGCCCGACTGTGTATGGCTCGCGCGCTTTTCAGTCTGCAGGACGGCAAACCCGAGATCGCGGAAACGCAATACGCCGAATGCATCGAGAAATTCCCGACGGAACAGATCGCCGTCACCGAGGCCGTCTCCTACTACGATCGAGTCGGTCGCATCGATCGCGCCACGGAGATCCTGGAAGCAGCGTCCGAGGTCTCTGAAGCCGGCCTGTTCCGGACCCAGCTCGCTCGACGGCGCGCGGCCTTCGGCGACTTCGAGGAAGAGGAGAGGCTTCTTCGACTGGAAACGGAAGAACGCCCGACGGCGATGTCCTGGTTCGTCCTCGCGGACTCCTTTGTCCGGCGCGAACAATTCGACGAGGCGCTCGAAGCATTCGAGGCAGCCATCGAGATCAATCCCAACACCTCCCGCCTCCGCTTTGCCTATGCCGACACACTCGTGCGAACCGGCCGATTCAAGAAGGCGGGCGAGGTCGCGAGCCGCCTCGAGCATCGCGAGCTCATGAATCTGATTCGGGGTCGTATCTTCCTCGGCGAAGGCGATGCCCGTCGTGCGCTGGCCGCCTTCGAGCGGGGAATCGAATTGTGGCCGAACAATGCAGTCGGACGGTTCCTGGCCGGACAAGCCGCAGAGCGGGTCGGCAATTTCCCGCGTGCCCTCTCACACTATCGCGAGTCGTTTCGAACGAGCCCCGGCGACAGCGAAGCCGGTCGCGCGCTCGTGGAGCTCTACGCTCTGAACGGACAAGAGGCGGGTGGACTGCGGATTGCCGGTCGCTATGTGGAAGTCCACAGGCAGGACCCGAAGGCCTATCTCATGAGCATCCGCCTCGCGCACCAGATGAAGCGACACAAGATCGTCGTCCAAGGACTTCAGCGGCTCAGCAGACTGCCGGGGCAGGCCCCCATCGCGATCGCCGAGGAGGCTTCGATCCTCGCATCCGACGGCCACACCGAGCAAGCCGCGGAGGTCGTCGAGACCTCGACCCTCGATCTGACGAACCCCGCCAACGCGGTCGCCCTCCGGGTCTTCGTCGAACTACTCGGAACCCTCGAGCAGCACGCAAAGGCAGCCGACCTGCTCAACCAGGCCCTCTCCGCGCACCCCGACGAAGCCGTCTTCCACGAGCTGCTGGGCGGGGCACTTCACCAGGCTGATCAGGCCGAAGAAGCGCGTGCGAGCTTCGACCGCGCCCTCGAGTTGGATGATCAGAGCTGGCGGACGCTGGCCGGACTGGCCTCCCTCTCCGCAGGGGGGGGACAGACGGCCGAGGCACTCTCGCTCTACGACCGCGCCCTCGCTGCCAATCCGGACGATCCGGGACCCGCGCTCTCAGCCGTCGGGCTTCTGGGCGATCGAGACCCCGAGGAGGCGATTCGAAGATACGAGGCGCTTCTCGATGCTCATCCTCGAACTCCCGCCGCAGCAAATTCACTGGCGGAGATCCTCGTCGATCGAAACGAACTCGACCGCGCAAACAGGCTCGCCCAACGGGCAGCGTGGTTCGGTCTGCCGGAAGCCCAGGACACTCTCGCACGCATCAGGACACTGCGAGGGGAGGCTGCGCCGGCCGCCGCGGATTCCGGCGAGTCGAGTCCATCGATCGAATAGCTCGAGTGTCACTGCGCCGGCCGTGCCCAACGCATGCAGTCGAGCAGACGAAGCCGAAGGAACGTGCAACGTGACGACTGTGCCGAAAGTAATCGAGACTCGCAGACGACGTCAGGATCTGACGCCCCTGCTCAACGCCCGCTCCGTCGCGATCGTCGGCATCAGCGGACCCGAACGCTTCGGCGGAACGCTGTTCAGCAACGTTGTCGACTATGGCTATGAGGGCGAGACTTTCGGCGTGAATCCGCGCTACGAGACGCTCTACGACCGTCCGTGTTATCCCTCACTTAGCGAACTCCCCGAGCGACCGGACTGCGCACTCCTCGCGGTGCCGAACTCCCGGATCGTCGACGCGCTGCAGGAGGCCGCCGACTGCGGAATTCCCGCTGCCGCCATCTTCGCCAGCGCATGGTCGGAACCCGATGACGAACCCTCGCTCCAGAACCGGCTGAAAGAAATCGCACTGGCCAATTCGATGGTCGTCTGCGGACCGAACTGTATGGGCTTCGTCTCGACGAATCATCGTCTTGCGATCTCCGGATACGAGGTCAACGCCGAGACTCCGGCTGGGCATACGACCCTGATTTCGCATAGCGGTTCGGTTTGGGAGGGCTTTCTCCAGAACCAGCGCGGAGTCGCGTTCAACTACATCGTGTCGCCGGGCAATGAGATGGTCACCACCGTCGCGGACTACATGCAGTTCGCCCTCGACGACGAAACGACTCGCGTGATCGGACTCTTTCTCGAGACGGTTCGAGACCCGGATACGTTCGTGGCCGCGCTCGAGGAAGCAGCGGAGCGGGACATCCCAATCGTCGCGCTGAAGACCGGACGGAGCGAGCGCGGTGCACGACTCGCCCAGGCGCATAGCGGCGCACTCGCGGGAGACAATGCGACCTACGACGCGATCTTCGACCGCTACGGCGTGCGGCGCGCGACGTCCATCGACGAGATGATGGACACGCTCGAATTGCTGTCGACGGGCATGCGCCCGAATCGGCGCGGGGTCTCCGCCGTCCTCGACTCGGGGGGTCAGCGGGCTCATATGGTCGACCTGGCCGAGCCGATCGGCGTCGAGTTCGGCAAGATCAGCGAGGCGACGGAATCTCGATTGAAGGAGATCCTCGAGCCGGGACTCGAGCCGATCAATCCCCTCGACGCCTGGGGCACCGGGAACGGATCGGACAACATCTACGTCGAGAGCTCACTCGCCCTCGACGCCGATCCGTCGACGGGGCTCCTGGTCTTCGCCGTCGACCTGCCGCTGACCGACGACGAGGAGTTGTACTACCCACTGATCGCGGAAACGCTGAAGAGTCGCCTCCAGAACCCACTCGCCTTCCTGGTGCACGCGAGCGAGAGTGCGAGCCCGCTGCAGATGAGCCGACTCCGCTCCACGGGAATTCCGGTGGTCATGGGAACCGAGACCGGCTTGCGCGCGATCCACCACACCATCGAATATGCGGAATATCAGCGGAGCCGTGCGGCGGGCGCCCTCGAGGAAGAGCGGCCGACTCGGGCTCCGAAGGAGCTCGATGAACTGCGCGAACGGCTCGAAAGCGCGACGGGGGCCCTGGATGAGCACGCGAGCAAGCAGATCCTCGAGGCCTACGGCCTCGAGACGACCCGGGAGCGGGCCGTTTCGACCCTCGCCGACGCACTCGAGGCTGCGGCCGACATCGGCTATCCGATCGCGTTGAAGACTGCGGAGGGCGACCTGCACAAGACCGAACACAACGGCGTGCTGCTCGGCGTGTCGGACGACAGCGAGCTCGAGAACGCCTACCGTGACTTCGAAGCTCGCCTGGGCGCCCGGGTGCTCGTTCAGGAGATGGTGCCCGAGGGCTGCGAACTCATCCTCGGGCTCGTCTTCGATCCGCAATTCGGACCGATGCTCACGCTCGGGACCGGAGGGATCTTCGTCGAGGTACTGAAGGATTTTCGGATGCTCTCGCTTCCAACCACCTCCGATGCCATCGCGAGCGCGCTGGCGAGCCTGCACGGAGCGGCCCTGCTGCGCGGCGCGCGCGGCCGACCTCCCGCAGACGAGAAAGCGATCATCCGCGCTGCGCTCTCGCTTTCCTGGCTCGCCTCGGACCTCGGAGACCGACTCGACGAGGTCGATGTGAACCCACTCGTCGCACTTTCGGACCGTGCCGTGGTGGTCGACGCACTGATCGTGCCGAAGGCGACCACCGATTAGGAGACGACGCCGTGGATTTCGAACTGACGGACGAACTCAAGCTGCTCCAACAGACCGCCCGACGCTTTACCGACGAGGAACTCATCCCCCAGGAGCTCCAGGTCGACGAGCACTCCCGGGTCTCCGAGGGGGCCCACGAGCGGATCTTCGAACGCTCCTGCCGAGAGGGCCTCTGGCCGATGAACGTGCCACGAGAGCTCGGGGGACTCGGTTCTTCCGTTCTCGCACAAGTCATCGTCCAGGAGCAGGCCGGCCGCTCGACGAATCACCTCTGGGACTACGTCGGAGGTCCGTACAACGCGTTGATGCGATGCAACCAAGCGCAGCGAAAGAAATATCTCGATCCGGCGCTTCGCGGGGAGTGGACAGCGTCCTACGCGGTGACGGAGCCGGGCGCGGGGTCGGACACCGGGAATCTGCAGACGACCGCCGTGAAAAGAGGCGACCAATACATCATCAACGGCGAGAAATGGTTCGTCACCGGCGGGGAAAAAGGAATCGCTGTCATCGTACACACCGTTACCGCGCCCGGCGAAGAGACGCTCTTCCTGGTCGACCACGGCACGCCCGGCATGCGCATCAAACGCATTCCGAGGTTCATGAATCGCACGCAGGACGAACACCCGGAGTTCGTATTCGAGGACTGCGCTGTTCACGAATCCCAGATACTCGGTGGACTCGGCGAGGCCGATTCGATAAGCAAGGCGTGGTTCCGGGAGGAGAGACTTCACATTGCCGCTCGATGCCTGGGCGCCGGGCAGCGTTTGATGGAAGAAATGAAGGCGTGGTGTGAGGAGCGTGAGACCTTCGGCCGCAAGCTCTACGAGCATCAGGGGATCGGCTGGCTCCTCGCAGACTCGGCTACGGAGCTCTACGCGGCACGGCTCATGACGTACAAGACCGCCTGGGAGGAGGACGCGGGCATGAGCGACATAAAGGAGCTCCACACCAAGGCCTCGATGGCGAAGGTGTATGCGTCCGAGATGGCGAACCGCGTGGCAGACCGCGCCGTGCAGGCCTTCGGGGGGCGAGGCTATTGCTGTGACTATGCCGTCGAGCGGCTCTTCCGAGACACACGCGTCGATCGCATCTGGGAGGGAACCTCCGAGATGATGCGAACGATCATCTTGAACGGCGTGATGAAGCGCGACCTCGACGAATTGCTCCGCTGACCGTCATCGCTCGGCGTACGTCGCCCCCGGGCAAGATGCGACAGTATCCGGCAGAAGCCTGCCCTGCCGGATGCATTCGCGCGAGTCCAGGGGAGAAAGCCGCTCCCCCTCCGAACGAATAAAAAGCCTACGAAACGCTCTTCACAGTCTCCGAGCTCATTCGCGTTAGAACGGTCGAGAGCGCGGTCTCGAACTTCTCGAGCGTTTCCGCAAGGCACGCGTCGTCGTGTGCCGCACAGATGAACCACGGCTCTCGTGAGTCAGGCTCACACAGGATGCCGAGTTCGTTGAGTTCGAGCGCCAGCGCGTTGTAGAGATCGTAATTGGTGTTCGCCCATTCCCGATAGTTTCGTGGCAGGACTTCGGTAAAGAAGAGGCCGGCCATGGACGGATGTCCCGTGAACACGTGGGCGATCCCACGATCCGTGAGGATCCCCCCGATCCCTTCCTGCAAGCGAGTCCCATACGCAGCGATCGTCTCGAGCGCGTCGGTCTCGTCGAGGATCTCGAGCGTCTTCTCCGCGGCGGCGAGTGGCACCGAATGAGCCGCGTAGGTCCCACCCTGGGCGATACCTCCATCGCCCCCGATCTTTCGCATGATCTCTTCGCGCCCGGCGAGCGCCGAGATCGGATAGCCATTCCCGAGCGCCTTCGCGAAGGTGCAGAGATCGGCCCGCACGCCCATGAGCTCCTGCACTCCGCCGCGGGCGACTCGGAAACCCGTCTTGACCTCGTCCACGAGCATCACGACGTCGAATCGATCGCACAGGCTTCGGACGTCCTGCATGTACTGCTCTTCGGCCATAATGCTCCCGGCGTTGCCGAGGATCGGCTCGATCATCAGTGCGCCGATCGAATCACCCTTCTTCTTGAGAACGTCCTCGAGCGGATTCGCGTCGTTGAGTGGGACGATGTGAGCGAGGTCGCGCAAGACCTTTGGCACGCCGGCGCTCGAGGGCTTGACCCCTCCATCCCGATCTTCGTCCGGCGCTATCTCGAAGAGCACGGAGTCGAAGTGGCCGTGGAAGCAGCCTTCGATCATCACGTGCTCGTCCTTGCCGCTGAAGGCGCGCGCGAGTCGGAGCGCGGCCATGACGGCCTCCGTCCCCGAGTTGGCGAAGCGAACGAGTTCGGCGGACGGCACCATCTTCTTGATGCGCTCGGCGACGACGGCTTCGCGAACCGTCGAGAGACCGATCGTCCCCCCCAGTTCCATTCCGCGGCGAGCGGCGGCGTCGACTCGCTCGTCACAATATCCGAGGATCGTGGGGCCGTAGCCCAGCCGGTAGTCGATGTATTCGTTGTCGTCGAGATCCCAGATTCGCGGGCCCTTGGTGCGGGCGGCGAATATCGTATTTTCTTCCCAGGCACGGAAGTTCGACGAGACCCCGAGTGGAAGTTGATCGTAGGCGCGTTTGTAGTGTTGCTGCGATTTAATGAGTGAGCGTGTCATGGCAGGCTCGTTCTCCTTCTCTTGGTGGTTAGTGGTTAGTGGTTAGTGGTCAGCGGTTGAAGGGTTCGAGGTGGATCGTGCTTCAGGTGAAACGATCGAGGCGCCTCAACTCTCCCCGCCCTGGCGTGCGATGTGCTCGAGCCACACGTTCGCTTCCTTCTCCGTCGACTCGTGCACTCTGGCTCGCCGAAACGCAGTGCGCGCCCGAACGCGGTTGTCCACGCCGTAGTAGGAGATTCCAAGCAACATGTGTGCCTTGCCCACGTCGGCGAGTCCGCCCTTTTCGATCGCCAACTGGATGAGCTCCGTTGCTTCGTCCCAATCCTCGCGTTGGACCCGCACCTGCCCAAGACGCAGATAGAGTCGGCCATCATCCGCAAGATTTGCTGCTCGCTCGAGCGGCTCGATGGACTTCTCGTACTCGCGGGCAGCGATCCAGGCGTTTCCGAGGAGCTCGAGCACATCCTCGTCGGCGACGATTTGTCCGTCGTTGATCCCGCGCTCGAGGACGCGTGCAGCCGGATACGGCAACTCGCGGAACAGATACGATCGCGCCAGTCTCCGCAACTCGTCGTCCGTCGTGAGCAGGCCCTGCGAATACGCGAGCTGCTGGACACGAAGGGCATGGGGGTAGTCCCCCCTGGCACCGTAGATGAGCGAAAGCTGCACCCAGTACTGCTTCTTCGTGTATCGAACGACCAGTTCCTCGAGAATCGGAACGGCGCTGTCGAAGTCTTCCTCCTGGAGATACAGCGCGGCGGCGAGCTTGAGCCAACCCTCTTTCGGCTTGTCCGAGATCTCGAGGGCCTGGATCGCCGGGACCAGAGCCTCGGCGTAGAGGTCCCGCTGGTAACGCGAGATGGCAAGCAGGTAATAGGCTCGCCCATTCGGTTCATCCACGTAGTGGAACCACTCGCTCAGCTCTTCGTCGACCTTCTCCCAGTTCTCGAGACTGGCGTAGAGCTGCACGATGTTGAAGCGCACGCCGGCTTCATCGTCCACCAGGATGGCTTCTTGCTCGATGACCTGCTCGAAGTACCCGATTGCCCGCGCCGCGTCTCCCTGACTCATCGCGGCCTTGGCCATGTAGCGATACACGCTCGATCTCTCGAGCGCGTTCAAGCGCTCTGGATTGAGCCTCCCCAGCTTATCGATGGCTTCCTCGTATTGTTCGGCATCGATCAACTTGATTGCGGTGTTGAGACGCTTGACGGTCAGGCCTCGGATGAAATATCTGTCTTGTTGCTCGGCTCTCTCCTCCCGCAGCGCTTCGATATCGAAGTCCTCAGCCGAACTCGCGGGAGGCGCGAGCAGCAGTGTGGAAGCCCCGACGATTAGCAAGAGGGTCGTACGATTCATAATTTCACCGCGGTAGCTTGAATTTGATCCGCTGTCTGACGTTCGGCCGTTCCACGGCAACTCCATCCTCGATCTTGGGATTGTACTTCCATTTGCCCACCGCCTGCACTGCCGCGCGATTGAAGATCGATCCTGGGTCGGCCGCCGTGACCTGGATATCTTTGGCCGTGCCCATCTTGGTGATCGTAAAGAGGAGTTCGACCCAGCCCTCGATGCCCTGCTGCCTCGCGTTCAACGGATAGCGGGGTTCGACTTGCACGAGGGGCACGATGTCGCGATCCGATCCTCCCGATCCGAAGTCGGTCACGGCCAGATCGAGCGTCGCATCGACGACCGGAGCAACGCCGCCGGTCGCATCGTCCGGATTCAGGTTCTGGCTGAAATCCATCTGCGGCGGTGGTGGCGGCTCGTCGGGCGTCTTCTGGTCCGGGATCTCCCGTTTCTTCGTTTCGGGCGTGGAATCTCGTTTGAGACGCACGAAGTCCACGATGGTAGACGCGGGCGAGTCGAGCTCGCCCCCCTCGGTGCCAACCAGCGCCTGCATCACCCAGAAGAGACCAAAGGTGATCGAAGCCGCAATCAGTGAGACTGAAAGAATCCGAAACGCCATGCGTTCAATAGACCACTTCCGCGGCGATCGATACGTTCTTCACGCCCGCTGAGCGAGCCGCATCCATCACCTGGACCAGCAGCTTGTTCTTGCTCTCTTCGTCTGCCTGGATCACGACGGCGCCCATGGGATTCTCCGCGTGCATCCGCTCGATGTTCGCGCGCAGCGCTCGCGGATCGACCTGCCGCCGGTCGATCCAAATCTGATTGTCCGCCGAGATCGCGACGAGAATGTTGCCCTTTTCCTTGCGCTCCGCCGTCGCGGCGTTGGGCCGATTGACGTCGATCCCGGACTCCTTCACGAAGGATGCCGTGACGATGAAAAAGATCAACATGATGAACACGACGTCGAGCATCGGAGTCAGGTTGACTTCCGCTTCGTCATCGTCCTCGAGTTGGAGTGTGTTTCTGCGCATCGATGTTCTCTGTCCTCTCTTGTTCAGGCTCTCGGGCGATCGATCGCTCAGTCCAGGGCCTGTTCGTGCGTGATGACCAGCCGGTCGACCATCAACTGATTCTCGCGTTTCGCGCGACGCTCGAGCTGCACACTGAAGATCAGTCCCGAGAGGGCCGCCACCATTCCCGCCATCGTCGGCAACGTCGCCCTCGAAACGCCGCCGGCCATGCCTCTGACGTTGCCGGTCCCAGCGATCGCCATCACGTCGAAGACTTCGATCATGCCCGTGACCGTTCCGATCAAGCCCAGCATCGGGCAAAGCGCCACCAGTGATTTGATGAGTTGGAGTCCACGATCGACTTCGAGTTCCGACTCGGTGAGGAGCAGCTGCCGAATCTGCATGGCATTCCAGCTGTAATGATCCTGCCGAGCGTCCCAGCGAACCTGAATCCGGTCCGCGTTCTTGGGATGCACCCAATTGAAGAACCAATAGCGCTCGAGGATCAACAACCACATCGCGAAAGTCACGAGAGCGACGACGAGCAGCACGTCGCCACCGGTCTCGATGAAGTCGCGAACGGCCGAGAATGCCTCGAACTCAGGCATTGGCTTCGTCCTCGACCTTCGTCGCAATCAGCCCCGAGCTCTCACCCATCAGCACAGAGAGAACTCGTTTTCGGCTGGTCGAAAGGAACGCATAGAGAACGACCAGCGGCGCCGCTGTCATCAGTCCCAACATCGTCGTGACCAGCGCCTCCGAGATCCCTCCGGCCATCATCTTCGGATCGCCCGCCCCAAAGAGGGTGATCGCCTGGAAGGTCTGGATCATACCGGTCACCGTCCCGAGAAGCCCCATCAGCGGCGCGACGACGGAGACCACTCGCACGAGCCACATGAAGCGATCCAGCCGATCTGCTTCCTCCATCACCGCCTGGTCGAGGCGCAGCTCGAGGGCCTCGGTGACGAGGGATCGGTTGTCCTCATAGATCTTCAGCACTCGACCCAGAGGGTTATCCGTCTTGACGACTTCGCGCTTGCGTTGTGCCATGACCCTTCGGCTCGTGATCGACAACGTGACCCATTTTACGATCCCGACCAGACCCGCGAAGATTCCAATCGTGATGATGGCGTAACCGACGACGCCACCTTGCTGGACGCGCTCCGTCGGGCTTGGCGTATCAACCAAGGCGATGAGCAATGAGCCGCGCGAGGGATCGACCGCGAGAACGCCAAAACCGTCGTCCGTCTTCGCCTCGTAGGGCGCCACGGTCTGGACATAACGAGTTGGTGGCTGTCGGTTCAGCTCACGAATCTTCTGAATGCTCGTATCCCAAAGCAGGTACCGTCCGTCCGAGACGACCGAGAACACACCGGCGCGGATGACCTCGCGCTTCGCCTCGTCGCCGTCCGCCGTCAACACATCCGCTGAGTAGCGGACCACTTTCCCCTGTTCGGTCATTTCCTGATGGAGTTGGAACCAGAGTTTCTCGAGATCCTCGGTGGTCGGGAGGCCCTTGCCGCGGCCGAGTTTTTCGAGAAGGTCCTTGCGATTGGCAAGCTGCGAACTCGTGACCGACTCGAAGACGTGGCCCTGCATGTCGCCGGCGACCTGTCGGACGACACCGAAAAGCTCGCCCATCGTTCCCAGTCGCTCATTGAGGCTCTCCTCGAGCTGCGCGAGATCGACCTCATTGGCTGCGAATGATTTCTCGAGCGTGTCGCTGCGCGCCTCGCGCGCCGCGACTTCCGCCAGGATCTCCGCGAGGAGCTGGGCCTGGTCTTCCTTTGCTCGCAGGAATCGTGCCTCGCGCATCCGGTTCTCATCGCGCTCGCGGCTGAATCCCTTCTCGACGAGGTCGAGCAGCCCATCGAGGGTACGAACGTCGGTCATGGCTGACGAGGTCTGCGAACCCTCAGATTGACCCTGCGCATTCGCCATTCCTCGAGCCGGCGCGATGAAAACGCAAACCGCCATCAATATTGCTGCAAGCGCGATCCCATTGATCGAGAGCGGACATATCAGCCGCATCAGCTCTCACCTTTCTGTGCCGCTGGCAACGGAAGCAAAATCAAATCCGGAGCCGATTGTTTGCGAGCAATCCGGAGACCATTCCGAATCGGAGTGCGGTAGCTGCTGTCGAGCGGCTCCCACTGCCGCTGGTCCTGGTTCCAGACACCCGCTTCAGCCTCGTCGAGCGTCTGATAGACAAGGGCGATTCGCCCTACCCTCAGGAAGTTGACCGTCAACTCCTTATCGCCCTTTGCGACAGTCGAGCGGTAAGCCTCGATCGTACGGCCATACTCGTTCTCCACCTGATAGGCCTCCATCAGACGGCGGTACTTCTCGGCCTCGGTAACATCCGCGCGACTCATGAGTTTTCGCAGGTCGCGAATTCGCTCAGCCCGTTCCTGCTCGAGAAACGGCACGTCGAGATCGACAAAGGCGGCGAGCGCATCGATCATTCGCAGCATGAGAGGCGTCACCTCTCGACTCACGAGTTCGACCCGGTCGATCTGCTCGTCGAGCGACGCGCGCTCGGCTTCCTGTGAGACGATGAGGGACTCCATCTGACGGTTGTAGGTCAGCAGTGACTCGTTCTGGCGCAGCCCCGACTGGTACTGGGTGAGAAGATCGTCGGTGGCATCGCTAAGCGTCTCGATGCGTTCCTGTGACTCCGACATCTCGACGTTGGCCCGTCCACGAATCTCGACCGCCTCTTCTAGAGTCCCCAGACGATCATCTTCCTGGGTCTCCTGGGCGTAGGCGGACACAGCCAGTACCAGACTGCCACCGACGGACACCAACACAGAAAGGCGTTTCGAACACCTCATATCATCTCCCGGATTGTACGCTCGCATTTTATAGGCGAGACGATGAACGGTGCCTCGGTTACGCAGAGGCTCAGGCAAGTACGTTGACTCGTCGAGCAGATCTCACAATCGATCGAGGACCGTGTTGAACTCTTCGCGCGCGGTGAGCTAGGGCGAACAGAATGCCAAGTACTCTCTGATCCCCCGGATGATCCTGCCTCGCAACTTTCGCTGGTCCGCGGTTCTCATCCGTGGATGAAGAAGAGTGCGAAATTCGACCTCTTCCCGAGTAACTGTCATTCAAGTGTCCTTCAAGCCAGAATCGTAGCTTGCCTTCAGTATATCATGCGAATCATCACGACAAGGAACAGAATCTGTCTCCTTCTGTGAGTAACTCTTGTGTTAAATACCGACCCCGACTCAACACCAAATGTCAGATAGTGATCCGAGCCGCGTACGATCAGCGGCTCTCGAAAGGCCTTCGCTCGCGACGAAGTTAATGTAGGCTAATCAAACCATGACCTCGATAGAGAGCCCTAGGTGAGCGAGCACATTTCTCCGATCGACCTCACCGTCGTGGGTGTCTACCTGCTCATGATGCTCGGCGTTGGGTACTACATCTACCGAAAGGCGCCAAGCTTCGAAGAGTTCCTGCTCGCGGGGCGCACGATGACGACCCCGATTCTGGTCTGCACTCTGGCCTCGACCTATTACGGTCTCGACGTTCTGTTCGGCACATCGGAACTCGCCTACAACGACGGAATAGTGGCCTTTTTCGGCTATTCCGAACTCTCACTCGGAATCTACCTCTTCGCTGCCTACGCGCTCAGCACGCGCCTGCGAGAGGCGCGGTTCACGTCGCTACCCGAAATCCTGGAGCGCCACTACGGGCTTGGCTCGGGTGTCATGGGCGCATTGGCCTCCATCGTCTACTCGATTCCGGCGCTCAGTCTCTTCGCCATCGGACGACTCTGCGAGGTCGCATTCGGCCTCGATGCGGTGGTCGGCGCACTTCTATTAGGCGGTATCGCTCTCGTCTACACATTGTGGGGAGGACTGTGGGCGGTCGCTATCACCGACACGATCCAGTTCGTCTTGATGTGCATCACTTTGGCAATCGCGATCCCGATCCTCATGTCGGAGCTGGGAGGCTTCGAGGCGGTGACCCTGATCGCACCCGAGGGCTACTTCGCACCATTTGGCGGCATCCCCATCTGGCTGATGATCGCCTATGCCGCAACGGGGATCAGCATCCTGGTCGATCCCGGCTACTACCAGCGGATCTTTGCCGCGCGTAGCCCGAAGCAAGCGCGCAACGCGATGATCATCAGCGTCGGAATCTGGATTGCCTATGACTGGCTCGTGACGGCGGGCGGAATGCTGGCCCGCGCCGGCGTGGCCTCCGGTGATATCCCAGCCGATATCCACTCCAACGACGCTCTGCTCATGGCGGTCACGATGGCGCTACCGGTCGGATTGACCGGTCTTTTTCTCGCAGGCGTTCTCGCCACTGCGATGTCGACGGTCGACTCCTATACACTGGTGTCTGGCGCCAATCTCGTATTCGATCTTTATCGCCCGCTCAGAAATCCCAACGCCAGCGACCGTCAGCTCATGCGGCTGACAAAATACGGAATCGTCCTGTCCTGGGTCCTCGGCTTCGCGATGGCGTTTCTCTTCGAGCGATTGCTGGCTCTCTGGGTATTCATGGCAACGATGCTGACATCGACCGTTCTCGTGCCCATCTTCGTGGCCCTTTACTGGAAGGGAACCAAGACATCCACCGCGGGCCTTGCGAGCTGCATCGTGGGCTTGGCGAGTGTGGTCGCCTACTACGTCGGGATCCAGGTCCTCGGTATCGAGAACGATACCTACGGAACCTACATCTGGACATTCTCCGTCGGGGAAGTCTCCATCAGCTTGTGGCAGGAGTACGCGCTCTTCTTCAGCCTCCCGATGAGTTTTCTCGGCTTTCTCGTCGGAAACCAGTTTGGCAGCCCGTTCACACCGCCCAGCCCCTTGGAGCCGGCCGAGTGAACCCCTGGGATCTCGTCACCTGGCTTGCCTCGATCATCCTCGCGGCCAGCGCAGTGGTGATCTTCGCGATGTTCCTGCGTGACGCGAAATCGACCCTGAATCGCGAAACACAAGACAAGGACGAATCGAAAGACCCCCGGTCTTCAGCCGCGACACCGGACCGGGCGAGTCCCACCCCGCCAGAGAACCTGCCTCGGTAGCTTCGAGATCGGCTGCCCAGTCGAGCGGCTCGCGTCGATCTTGACGAGCGCGAGCGATTCTACGTGCCTCTCGATCGGGTGCTCAGCGTTCCATTCCCGAATCAAATATCCCGCATACGCCGGACGCAGTCTTTGCTTCGTGGGCTGGCTCAGGGTCAGCTGATATTTCCACCAGTGATTGTTGCGCGACGCCCGCCGTGGGTGACCCCAGTCCAGCTCCCGGCCGAGTGCTGTCGCCACCCCCTCGACGCGCATCGAGTCCTCGATGGCTGTGAGCTGTGTCCAGGCTGGATCGAGGAGCTTGTGTATCAAAGAGAAGCAATCGATCAGAACGACCTGGGTCAGCAGTGCGACCGATGCCGGCGACAGCTCGATGCGGGAGTGGGTGGGCGACGACGCGCGCCATTCCGCGTTCGATCCGCGCGCAAGCGGCAAGAAGAGCGCCCAGAAGAGCAGCAGCCGGAGAATCATGTCCGAGCCGGACAGGACCAGCGGCTGGCGATTGTGGAGCGAAACGAGCAATACCCAGGAAACGATCGCAGCACTTCTCGCGTGGACTCCGAAGAGGAGGAACATCGCGGCTGTCGCTGCAACGAAGAACAGCAGCGCCGTGTAGAGCGCGCTGCCCAGTAGCAGATGAACGGACCAGCTGATCTCGACGTCCGAGAACAGGTCCAGGTAGAGCGCACGCGACAGGATGCCCGAGTCCGTATAGTGAGCATCGAAGTCCAGCCCGCGGAACGCCAGGTCGACGAGCAGCAGCACCGCGATCCCGATCCGAAAGGCCGTCAGACTGCGGACGTCGATTCCGAATAGCGTCCGGGCTTGCGGGCCTGGCGCTCCTGTTTCACAGGTCACAGTCACGAGACACGGGCGACTGACGCGGCCTAGCGACGCGCGCGCACCCGGTAGTAGCGCCAGCTCGGAAGCTCGTCGCCGAAAACCTCCGCCATGTCGTATTTGCGCGCGTAGGCGATGCCGAGTGCCTGGTTTCTCGCGCGATCCGTCACCGGGGCGAGCGTCGCCGGATAGAGCTTTCCCGCGATCGACAGTTCCACCTGCGGATCGCTCACAGCATGTTGCTCCCAGGTCTTGATCTCCTCTCCGTAGGATCCCACGTAGAGTTCGCCGTCCAGTTCCGCGCACCAGATCGTGGTCGAGTGCGGAATTCCGTACCACGGGTGGGTCTCGACGAAGATTTCGTCGATGTCGCGGGTGAACTTCCAGTCGTCGACCGGCGCCACTGCGACCTCGCCGCGAAGCCAGAGTCCGGGTGTCTCATCACTCGGCTGACAACCCAGTGCGGCGATCACAGCCACGAGCATCATCGAATTCAACAATCGCATCGGGTAATCCATGGTCGACGATCCATTCGCCTCAGCTCGGGCGGAGCTCGAAGAGTTCTTCGCGAGGTTCGAAGCGCTTGTAGGCTCGCGCGACGAGTTCCGGATCCAGATCCCAGACGAGCTTCGTCGGACCGATCGGATCCTGTTTCATGCAGTCGGGCATGAGGTCGTCGTCGGCCCCCATCCCCGCGCGCCGATTGAACTCCCACTCGTCCTCCAGGCAGCGCCATCCCTGGTCCGCGAGCTGCTCACGCGTCACATCCTCCCCATGGAACAGGGAGTAGAATTCGCTGACCTCCTGGAGATTCGTCATCAGGAACTGACAGAATCCCGACGAGTCGATCAACGCGTTCACGATCTGCGACTCCTGGGACGCTCGAACGGCCTCTTCGTAGGGCTGACCCGGCTCGACGATGAGCCCTGCCGTGTGATCCGCCCCCATTGCGCTGGTGCAGTAGGTCACACCGGCGGCCTTTAGCGGTCGGGGATCCCAGGCCGGAATGGCCTGTCCCTTCACCGTCGGAATCCGATGGTGATTGCGCTTGCGACCGGTCGCCAGAGCGCCATCGCCGATTGCCCGGCCCAGCTCGGTCCCCTCGGCGATCTCGCGCAAGATGCGCTTCGCGCCTTCGGCGTCACCGAACTCGATACCACCCGAGTCCATGTAGATCCCCAGGGCTGCGCCGGCCTCGATCGTGTCGACACCGATTTCGTCACACAGACGATCGAGGTCAGCAACGTCCTCCCAACTCGCCATCCCACAATTCGAGCCGAGCAGGGTCAGCGTCTCGAACTCGAGGGCAGACGTCTTGTAGTTTCCATCGGGGTCGTTGACGATGTTGCTGCAACGAACGATGCAGCCGGTCATGCAATTGTGCATACCGCCGCCGCGTTCTTCGAAGCTCTCGACGATGCGCATGCCGTCGAGTCCGTGGGCGTCGGGCGATCGACCCTCCACCCTATTCTTGTACGGGAAGGTGTAGAGCTGGTTCGCCTCCTCGACGATGGTGCTCGTACCCCATTTCGGAAAGGGCTCTTCCGCGGGCCCGGCGAGATAGCCCTTCGTGTACTTCTTGCCGAGAGCGTAGAACTCCTTCTTCGCGGGCTTGCGCACCGTGAGTTTCTCAGGGTCGACCGAAATGTACTTGAGGCCCTTGCTACCCATGACCGCGCCGAGTCCTCCGCGGGCGGCGTGACGGGCCGGATGCCGATCCTTCTCGTCATCGGTACAGGCCACCGAAGCACCCGTGAGTTGCATCTCGCCCGCCGGTCCAATCGAGATGAACGAGGCGGTCTTCGAATAGATCTTCGCTAGATCGTCGATGAGGGCATAGTTCCATTTGCCCTTGTGCTCGTCCGCAGGGACGACACGCACGCCCGTCTTGCTGATCTCCAGGGCGTGACGCGCGTCGGCATCGGCCGGCTGCCCCGTAACGACGATCGCCCGATAGCCGAGCTTCATGAGGTGCTGACCGGGATTGCCGCCTACGTTGGCTTCCTTGATGCCGCCCGTGAGCGGGCTCTTCCCGCCGACCGAGAGACGACCGGACGTCGGGGCGGCCGTGCCGGCGAGTACCCCAGGTGCGAGGACGAACAGATTGTCCGGACCGAGGGGGTCGCAGGTGGGGTCGCACTCTTCGACGAGGATCCTCGCGGACAGCGCCCGTCCGCCCAGCATCTGCCAGTCGTCGGGATAGGGTTCGATCGATACCGTCTGACTACTCATGTCGACCCGAATCAGTCGATCATCGCTGCGATCCGTCATCGTCATTTCTCCTGCTCCGTCGAACGCCGGAGCTGATCCAATTCGCGCACTAGCCGCCTGCCACCGACGCGAGAATCTGGATATTATCGGTGTCGGCGACCGCTGTATCGACAGCATTCCGCTCGACCGCCGTACCATTCAGAAACAGGCTCACGTAGCGGCGAAGATTGCCCGCGCCATCGAGGATGAGCTCGCCAAATCCGGGAAACTGGGCCTCGACCGCTTCGATACTCTCCCGCACCGTGCCGGCCTGGACTTCGATGAGCGCCCGCCCGTTCGTGGGTCCCCGGTATCTCGGTGGAACTTCTACAATCGGCACGTTCGTTCCTTCGAATCGGCGTCCTTGGGAAGAGGATCGACGAATTCGCGATCGAGTGGTCGAAACGGCACTGCCCGGATCATTCGTTCACTTCGACGACCAGCTGATCCCCGGCCTCGATCGTGCCCGCTACATCGACGACGCCGTTGACGCCGCGCAATTCCATTGCGTACTTCGGAAACATCTTGCCAGCAACCGGCTCTCCGGAGCGCGTGGTATAGGCGGAAACGATCTCGGCTGCGATCTCTGTGCAGGGTGGATTGCACTCCTCGATGACCAGCACTGCGCCCGATGGAAAGATGAGCCGACTGCCCCGCGCGAGGTGGGAAAAACTGGGAATCCCCTCCACGCAGATATTGGCCCCGAGCGTGGCTGCCATCAGCGGCTCCTTCAGTTCGAGCCTCTCCCCGATGACCGCCAACTCTTCGATCGAAACCCCGGTCCATTGTCGCTCGTTTCGCCGGATGGTTCCCGTCGGGTCAGGATCGTAGGAAGCCGCAATCCGCGAGTAGCCCCGGTGCTTGTCTCCCACGAAGCCGTCCAGCTCCACTTGTACGGACGGCTGTTCCGCCTTGCTGTAGTCCGGGTTGTTCCCCGCGTGGACCGACACGAGCCGACCGACCATTTTCTTCACAGCGCCTCCTCTTGGTCGCCCGCTACAGGCTCGCGTTGATGTCGCGAAGGATCTTCGAGAGGGTGTCGACGATCTGGACAGCCTCGTCCTCGCTGAGCACGAGCGGCGGCTGAAGTCGGACCACGTTCGCGAACGAGCCGCCAACACCGATCAAGATCCCCGCCTCGCGGCAGCGTTTCTTGATCTCCTTGGCTTCTTCCGCCGCAGGCGTCTTGTCAGCATCCTTCACGAGTTCCAACCCGATCATGAGACCCCTGCCCCTGACTTCGCCGACCAGCGTGAGTTCGTCCTCGAGCGGCTTCAGAGCGCTCATCAGCTGAGCACCGCGAGCCGCGGAGTTCTCGGGGAGTTTCTCGTCCTCCATCACCCCGATATTTGCCAGTGCCGCCGCACAGCTCACGGGGTTTCCGCCGAACGTCGAGAGATGTGAGCCCGGAGTGAAGGCATCGGCGATTTCGGAACTTGCGATGAACGCACCCAACGGAAAACCATCCGCAATGCCCTTCGCCATCGTCATGATGTCGGGTTCGACATCGTAGTGCTCGATGGCAAAGAGCTTGCCGGTTCGCCCGAAGCCGGTCTGGACCTCGTCACAGATGAAGAGAATGTCTTGCTCGGCAAGAATCTCCTTCACCAACTTGAAATAGCTCTCGTGGGGAACGATGAGTCCACCCTCACCCAGTATGGGCTCGGCGACGAAAGCCGCGACGTTGCCTGAGGTCTGATAACGAATCGACCGGGCGAGTTCTTCTGCGCTGCGCTCTGCACATTCCGCCTCCGTTCGCGAACCGTAGGGGCAGCGATAGAAATAGGGCGGTGGAGCGAAGGCAACTCCCGGCATGAATGGGCCACCCGAGCGCTTGCGCCCGCTGTTGCCGGTAATCGAGAGCGTGGCATAGGTGCGGCCGTGGAAACTGTGGGTAAGCGCCACGAACTCATCTCGACCGGTGTAGTGCCTTGCCAGGCGCATCGCGCCTTCGAGAGCCTCGGCACCCGAGTTGCCCAGAAAGCTCTTGCGCAGGGCTCCCGGCGTAATCTGGGCCAGGGCCTCCGCCACCCGACCGGCCGCCGGGTTGTAATAGACGTAGGTGCAGCAATGCACCAGCTTCTCCATCTGCGCCTTGGCGGCGGCGATGACCTTGGGATGCCCGTGCCCCGCATTGACGACGGAGATGCCGCTGAAGCAGTCGAGATATTCCTCGCCGGAGGTAGACCGAATCCGAGTGCCCTCGGCCGACTCGACCTCGATGGGTTCGAAGCCGGGCACGATGTTCGTCATCATGTACTCGTCATAGAGCTTCTTGGTATGCAAGACGTTTGACCTTTCGTTCTCTAGCGACTGCGCGGAAAGCCGAGGTCGACTCCCCGATGTTCGGGTTCTGGCCAGCGGGTCGTCACTACCTTGGGCCGGGTGTAGAAGTGCACCCC
>JAPYTP010000063.1 GCA_029941885.1 Myxococcota bacterium | reverse complement strand
CGTGTCGATCTGAACGGCGAGCGTGTCTCCTGCTCCTGAGGCCTCGATCTCCGCGCGCAAGGAGCCGACGGGAGCGGGGTCCTCGTCGCTCGTGGTCGTGATCTGCCCGAGCGCCGGTCCCGCCGCGAGGAGTAGACTCGAAACCAGCCCGAGAATCGCGAATGCATCGGTCGAAGGCCGCCAAGTAAACACCGATCGAGAGCGGTCATTCGTCGTGAGACAGATCGGCATCAAATCTCGCTCGTCCTCCGCCGGCGCAGGTCACATCGGCCCCGCCTTCGGACGAGGACGCCGGTGGCCGGGATCCTAGCAGTTGGACGTGCCTTCGAGCCCCGATTCTCGCCCGCGAGATTTTTTTCACGTCCCACCTGAGGCGCTAGTCGAACCTTCGAGGGGTTCTCTAGCGATCGACCAGGCTCTTGAGCTTCGTACCCAGTCGCGCGGTCGCCTTGGTGTGGATCTGGCAGACGCGGGACTCGGTGATCCCGAGAATATTTCCGATCTCTTTCATGTTGAGATCTTCGTAATAGTAGAGTGAGATTACGAGCCGCTCCTTCTCCGGGAGCGAGCCGATCGTGTCCGAAATGACGTGCTTCGTCTCCATCAGCTTGAGCGATTCAAACGGGTTCTCGGAGTGAACGTCTTCGATGATGTCGGAGAAAGTCCCGGCGGTATCGCCATCTGCGTTCGTGCCGCGAATCTCCTCGAGGTTCACCAGCGAGATCCCACGAACCTGGTTGATGAGAACGTGGAATTTTTCGAGTTCGAGGCCGAGGGAATCTGCGACTTCGTCCTCGTTGGCGGAGCGCCCGAGGCGCTGCTCGACCTCGCTATAGGCCTGTTCCAGCTTGCGTCCCTTCTGTCGGACGCTTCTGGGGACCCAATCGAGGGAGCGCAGTTGATCGAGGATGGCGCCCTTGATCCGGAACTCGGCGTAGGTCTTGAACTTGCAATTCTTGCTGGGATCGAATTTGTCGATCGCATCCATCAGGCCGATTACGCCCGTGCTGTGCAGGTCATCGAGGTCGATATGACTGGGTAGCCTAACGGCGAGACGGTTCACGATGTATCGGATGAGCGGAGCGTGTTCGAGAACGACTTGTTCCTTGAGATCCGGCGGGATCATTCCGAAGTCTCGTCTTGCGTCGCTGAGAAGCGATTCCATTTCCGTTTGTCCCCAATTCTCGCGCCGTCCTCGCGTACCCGATCGTTCGTCGGGTCCGCCTGCGCAGCGCGTCGGTCGGCATGTTTGCGTCGGCCTTCGATGATTCGATCGCCCGACTACCCGACACAACAGCAGGACTCGTGCCAAGCTGTTAATTTTCGAGGGGAAACACCTGACGTTTCTGGAAAGTAAACTGACAATTCCGGATCGGAATCCAAAATCCGCTTCAATTTCCTCAAGTTTGCGGGGCGGCGGGCCCGGACCAAAACTCATATTATTTCGCCATCGACGGGTGGTCACGATTCTGCGAGACCCGATCGGCGGTCCAGGCGAAGAAGGGGCTGACGTTTTTCCGACGCTGCCGGCCAGAAAGCGTTCAAAACCGAACATCGACGCACGCGGTCGAACCTCGCTCCCGTGCCGGAATGGGATAGGGTCGCACTATTGGAGGAAGCCGATGCCCAACCAACTCGACCAGACGGACACCTTCCCTTCGATCGATCTGTCGCTCGTGGGAGGAGACTCTCTCACGGTTCCGGAGGGAATCGATACTCCCTACGCGATCCTGCTCTTCTATCGCGGCCACTGGTGACCCTTTTGCCGCCGGCTCCTCTCCGGCTTCGAAGAACGCCGTGCAGCGTTCTCAGATCTGGGTGTGAGTATCGTCGCGGGAAGCGTCGACACGGCGGAGGACACGGCCGTCGTGGCAGCCGATCTCGGATTTCCCGTCGCCTACGGAATCACGCGTAAAGACGGCGATCGGATCGGGGCCTGGTGGGACGAGCGCCGCGACCACATCCAGCCAAGCGAGTTCCTGATCACGAATTCGGGCCGGGTGATGTCATCGACCTATTCGAATTCGCCCATCGGGCGGATGGATCCCGAAGAAACCCTCTCCCTCATGAAATTCATCACGAGTCGATCTCGATCGCAGTAAGGATCCTTCCGCATGGCCCTCTCGAGCGAACACCGTCATTTTCTTTTCGTGAAGCAGGGTCTCGTCCCCGCGATCTTCAATCTCGTCCTGAACGGCGGAATCGCGTGGCTCATCATGCGCCACAACGATTTTCTGACGCTTTGGGACGAAGGCGCGACGGGGCCGGATCTTCTGATCACCGGGTTTCTCCTGGCCTTCCTGTCCTGCGCGATCGTGACCCCCCTCGTCACGCGCCAGATCCGGAAGGGAGAGGTTTCGCTGCTCAGACCGACCGATGCGAACGATTCCGGCCTGCATACGCGCTCACCGATGGTTCGCGCAGCATTGCTAGGCCTTGCCGGAATCGTTTTCGGCGCGCTTCCGGCGATCGGGTTCCTGGCCTGGCTCGGTGCCGAGCCGATGACCGTCTCCTGGTTCGTGACCTTCAAGGCGATTTGGACCGGCGTACTCGCCGCCGCCCTGACGCCAATCATCGCGTGGTGGGCTCTGCGAGCGGCGTCGAGAGAGGCTACGCCCTGATCCCCCGGCTGCGCAGGGCGCGCCTGCGTCGGCCGGTGCGGCACTCGGCTCCAAGCAGCGATCCCCCCGTCGCCCGAATGCAAAAGCGCCTTGGAGCTAGACGAGTGGGCTATTCGGTTCGAGCCCCATTCGATGGCGACCCAACTGTTCTCGGGCCATATCCCAATCCCAGAAGGCGTGGCTGGCCAGCATGTTGAGGTCCCGGAAGAAGCGTTGAAGCGGCGCCTCAAGGTGGAAACTGGCAGAGCCCGCGTGCTGCATCATCTCCGTCACCGCATCGCGCACATGCGAGACGATGAATCCCGCCTGGCCCTTGAGTCGCATCCGCTCATCGAGATCGAAACCCGGGCCCGAAAGCGCCACGTGCGTTCGCCGGACCAACTCCTGAACCAGGATTTCAGCGACGTCCGCTCTCGCATGTGCCCCACCCAGCGAAACATGCGCGTATTGACTGTCCTTCATGCCGGCGCCTCCATGGGTCGTCACGCGGGTCCGGACGGATGCCTCGAAGACCGTCGTCGCGCCGCGCAGCCCCCCTGAAAAGACGGGCATCGCCTCGCAGTACAGAAAGGGTAGGAGCGGCATCGAATACATGGGGTTCGCGTGGATCGATGAGCCTTCTGTCGCACCGCCCGCGATCGCCAGCGTCGAGATCACCCGATGTCCGGGCACGAACTTGTCCGAAACGAGGATGTCGTTGCTCCCGGTCCCCGAAGCCCCGCTCACGTTCCACACGTCCCGTTTTTCTACGTCGGACGCGGGCAACAACAGTAGAAAGGGACCTTCGTCCGGAACCACACCCCCGACGATCGCCCAATCCGCATGCATAATCCCCGTGCCCCAGGAAGCGCTACCGGAGACACGGAACCCTTCCCCTTCTCTCCTCACCTGCATCGTCGGCGCGGTCGCCACAGGAATCAGACCGAAGGGGCGATCGGCGAATACCTCTGACTGCGCGCGCTCGGAGAACTTCGAAACGATCCAGTTGTGTCCCAGATAGAACGCCGCGATCCAGCCTGTGGACACGCAGGCGGCGCTCTAGATCTCGACGATCGCAACGTGGGTTTCGATTCCGAGTTCGTGTCCGCCCCATCGTCGGGGGACGAGGGTCTCGATCAACTCGGCGTCGATCAACTCGCGGAGGGTTTCGTCGTGCGGGGACCTCGCCGCCTCGGTCTCGAGGGCACGCGCCGCGATCCCCGGCGCGAGCGCACGTGCTCGATCGATCAGTTCTGTGGACTTCAAATCCATCTCCTTCGACCCGTTCCAACAACGCCGCTCAACGCTACGGGGAGGGCGCTGCGGGGGATGACCCGACCCCGACGTCGAATCAGCGGCGCAGGACGGAATTCACCCGATTCTCGAGCAACTCCTGCCGGCCCGATCGCGGCGCGGGATCGATCTTCCCCGTGGCTACCTCGGCGTGCAGCGACTCGAGTGTCTGCTTGCCCTCGACGATCTCCCGGCCGAGTCCGGACTTCCAGCCCGCATAACGCTCGTCGACGAAGCCCTGGAGCGTCTCCTCTTCGAGAAGCGTCGCCGCCCTCAACAGGGATTCTGCGAGCGTGTCCATTCCGCCGACATGCGCGTGAAAAAGATCGAGAGGATCGATACTCTGGCGACGCAAGCGCGCGTCGAAGTTGAACCCGCCGCTCCCAAGTCCTCCGCCCCGCAATATTTCATAGATCGCGAGCGTCATCTCCTCGACGCTATTCGGGAACTGATCCGTATCCCAACCGTTCTGGGGATCACCGCGATTCGCATCGACACTCCCGAGAATGCCGTGGGCGACGGCGGTCGCGATCTCGTGTTGGAAGCTCTTTCCCGCAAGCGTCGCGTGATTCACTTCGATGTTGATCTTGTATTGGTCGACCAAGTCGAATTTTTGGAGGAACGCGAAAATCGCGGCGACATCGGAGTCGTATTGATGCTTGGTCGGCTCGAAGGGTTTGGGCTCGATGAGCAGGCGACCCTCGAAACCGATCTTGTGTTTGTGCTCGGCGACGAGGGCAAGAAATCGCCCGAGCTGGAGCGACTCCTGGCGCAGGTCCGTGTTCAGCAGGGTCTCGTAGCCCTCGCGCCCTCCCCAGAGGACGTAGTTTTCGCCACCGAGGCGATGCGTCGCCTCGAGCGCGTGTTTCACCTGCGCGGCCGCATAGGCGAAAACTTCCGGATCCGGATTCGTAGCGGCGCCCGCGGCGTAGCGCGGATGCCCAAAGAGATTCGCCGTGCCCCAGAGCAGGCGAATCCCGGTCTCTTCCATCTTCCCCGCGACCGCCTCGACCATTTCGTCGAGCCGAGCAGCGCTCTCCCGATAACCATCGGCTTCCGGCGCGATATCCCGATCGTGAAAGCAGAAGAAGGGCACCCCGAGCTTGCTGAAGAATTCGAAGGCGACGTCGAGCTTCTGGCGCGCCATCGCCATCGCGTCCCCGTTGGCGCTATGCCAGGGCCGTCCCAGCGTGCCGTCGCCGAAAACATCCGCCCCGGGCCAGCAGAACGTATGCCAATAGCAGACGGCGAAGCGTAGATGATCCTCCATCCGCTTGCCGAGAACCTCACGATCGGGGTCATAGCTCCGGAAGCCGAGGTCCGTCGAGGTATCGTGGCTCTCGAGGACCGGGATTTGATCGATCTCGGGGAAGAAGGGATCCGCGTTCGGACTCATCGAAAGGCTCCTCGAAGTCGCGCATAGAGATCGCGATAGTGGCCGAGCCGAGAGGCGTAGAGTTCGCGAAGAACCGCATCGGGCTCGACTTCGAATGCGACCGGCGGGGCAGTGCAGACCTCGGCAGGCGTCTCGCCGGTGACCGCCAGGCGTCCGAGTCTCGCGGCACCCAGAGCCGGCCCCACCTCGCTTCCCGCACGGTAGACCAGCGGCCGGTCGAGCACACTCGCCATGATGCGGCCCCAAAAAGCGCTACGCGCTCCTCCACCGATCACCGAGACGGTATCGATGGCGGTCCCCGCAGACAGGAGGGCGTCCTGCGCATCCGCGAAGGCGAAGGCAACTCCCTCGAGTACCGCGCGCCCGATCGCCGCCGCGTCGGTATCGTGGTCGAGTCCGACGAAGGTACCGGTCGCGTGGGGATCATTATGCGGTGTGCGTTCCCCCGAGAGGTAGGGCAGAAAGATCAGCCCCTCGTTCGGCCGATCGGCTGCCTCGATTTCCGCCAGGAGCGCGGCCTCGTCCCGCGCTCCGACCAGTCGCGTAACCCAGGCCAGGCAACTCGCCGCCGAAAGGATCACGGACATCTGGTGCCAGGTGTCGGGAACGCAGTGGCAGAAGGCGTGCACCGCGCGATCGGGGTTGGCCCTTACGACGTCGCTCGCGGCGAAGAGAACGCCGGAGGTCCCGAGCGAGAGCGATGCTTCTCCCGGTCGGACGACGCCGACGCCGATCGCTCCGGCCGCCTGATCGCCGCCCCCGGCGGCGACCGGGACCCGATCCATTCCCCAGGCCAGAGCAATCTCAGAGCGCAGAGTTCCCGTCGGCGTGCTGCCCTCGAAGAGCGCGGGCAGCATCTTCATCTCGAGCCCAGTCGCCTCCACCAGCTCCGGCGACCAAGCTCGTGCAGCCACGTCGAGCCAGAGAGTCCCGGCCGCATCCGAAAGATCGGTCGCAGCGTCGCCCGTCATCCGAAGACGAAGCGCATCCTTCGGCAACAGCACCCGGGCAATCCGATCGAAGATCTCGGGTTCGTGTTTTCTCACCCAGAGAAGCTTGGGGGCCGTGAATCCGGGCATGGCCAGATTGCCCGAGATCTCGCGAAACCCGGGGACCGCCTCGAGTTCTTCGCACTCCTCGAGACTTCGCCCATCGTTCCAGAGGATCGCGGGACGAAGCGGCTCATCATCCGCTCCGAGCAGAGTCGCCCCGTGCATCTGCCCGGAGAGTCCGACGCCCCGGATCGCACGAAGGTCATGGGAGCGACCCAGCGATCGAACGGCTTCGTCACAGGCCCTCCACCACGATTCTGGATCCTGCTCGGACCAGAGCGCATGGGGTCGCGAGACCTCTAGCGGCGTGCTCGCCTGCGCGACGATTCGGTCGGCATCGTCAGCCACGATGACCTTGACCGCCGAGGTCCCCAGATCGATTCCGAGATACATGAGCGCAGACTCCTAGGCCGGAAAGATGCACTCCCCGGCATCGCGGTCGAGGGCTCGGCGGGGACCCGACTCCATCCGGTCACCTCCCTCACTCGATCGAGTAGTCCTCGAAGCGCGGCTTCTCCATCTCTTCGGTGAAACGCGCAAAGGGGAAGGGCCAGAGAAAGGGAATTCCCCGGTCGTCGAGATACCAGCTGCGACAGCCGGTGGCCCAGACCGTGTCCTTCGCCGCCTCGACTCGCTCCTCTTCGAAGCGGTGGGCGGCCTCCGGGCTCGCAACCGCGTAGACCCGAGCGTTGTCCTCGACGTGATCGACCAGTTTCATGAGGTACGCGAACTGCATCTCCGCCGTGCGGATGAGGGAGAAATTTCCGACCGGGCTGTTCGGGCCGTTGAGCATGAAGAAATTCGGGAAGCCGGGAACGCCCACGGACATATAGGCGGAGGGTCGATCCTTCCAGACATCGTCGAGCATCACGTCGTCGAGTCCCCGGATCGACATCGGCCGAACGAAGGCATCCACATGGAACCCGGTCGCGAGCACGATGACGTCGAATTCATGCAGCTTGCCGTCCGTGGTGCGAACCCCGCCGGCCTCGATCCGTTCGATCGATTCCGTCACGAGTTCTGCCTGCGGCACCTGAATCGAGTCGTAGAAATTATGCGAGACCACGAGCCGCTTGCAGGCTGGGGTGTAGTCGGGGCGCAACTTCTCTCGTAGGACCGGATCGACAACGTGATTGTCGAGGTGATCGTTGCAGACCGTGCGCATCCCCTCGAAAATGTCGGAGTTTCCGTCGAGTACCTGATTGGCGAAGCCCTGGTGGAAGGCCACATCGAGCTCGTCATGCAACCCCTGGAGCGCAGCCGGATTCTTGCGGAACTCGGATCGCTGAGCCTCGTCGTATTCGACCTGCTCGACGGGCACGACCCACTGCGCCGTCCTTTGAAAGAGCGTGTACTGGCCGGCTCGAGGAGCGAGGGTTCCGGTGATCTGGACTCCACTGGAACCGTTTCCGATCACGCCGATCCGCCGACCATCGAGGGGGACGGAGTGGTCCCACTGCGCGCTGTGGAACAGATCTCCCGCGAAATCGTCGAGACCTTTGATATCGGCCCTCTTGGGGTGGTGAAGAATGCCGGTCGCGGCGATGACCCAATCGAATCGTTCGACGTAGCCCGAGCCGCCCTCCACTTCCCAGCGATCGCCCTGCCAATCACAACGCACCACAGGCTCACCAAAGCGGATCGATCGCTCGAGATCGTAGCGCTTCGACACGCCCTCGAAATATTCCTGGATCTCCTCTCCCGGTGAGGCCAGGTAGTTCCAGTCGGGGTTGAGCTCGAACGAATAGGAGTAGAGATGGGAGGGAACATCACATGCGATTCCCGGGTAGGTATTTTCTCGCCACGTGCCACCCACTCGATCGGCCTTCTCGAAGACGCTGAACTCGTAGCCGGCCTCCCGAAGCTTGACGGCGGCAAGCAGACCGGACATGCCGGCTCCGATGATCGCGAATGTGGGTTGGCGTTCCGACGACATGGATGACCTCTCCTGACGGACCTCGGCCTGGCCTCGCTTGGGCGTAGGCTGGCGCGGTCTGGATTGGGTGGACCTGTCATGTTGCCCGAAATGAGGCCAGTTTGCACGGGGCCGAAGAGCGGTCGAATCCCGGATTCGGGGCGCCTCCCGACCGGCGAAATCCGCAGGCAGAGGGCACGGCTGCCCAGTTCACAGCGGTTCCAGGCCGATCTTCCCCACCTGCTCATCCCTCTCGTCCGATTCTCGCCTCCACCCGAGCACGCTGGACTTCGTTAGATTCCGGGGGACCGAATCGACCCCTTGCGAGGATCCCAATGGCCAACGCCCTGTCCGACTCGTCCGCGCCCTATGCGCATCTCGTCGACCCCGACTACTACGAGCAACACGGCTATCCCCATGACACGTGGCGCGAGCTCCGGGCGGAGCGGCCCGTCCATTTCGTCGAGCGGGAACGGGGCGATTCGTTCTGGGCGATCACGCGACTCGAAGATATCACCACGATCGGGCGCCAGCCCGAAATCTTCAGCAGCACCACGCCCGTCGTCCGCGAAGCGGATCAGATGGAGTCGCCGCCGGATCTGCCCGCCGTGCTGATTCAACTCGACCCCCCGATTCACGCGAGGTACCGCCATCTCGTGAGCAAGAGGATGACACCACGCAAGGTCGCGACGCTTCACGACGAGATCGAAGAGATTGCCCTGGGCATCCTTCGCGACCTCGAGACGAAACAGTCCGATGGGTGCGACTTCGTCGAGACCGTAGCGGCGCCGCTACCGATCGCGGTGATCGCCTACTTGCTAGGCGTACCGACCGAGGATTGGCGTAAGCTCTACACTTGGACGAATGAGAGCACCGGTGCGAGCGATCCGGAATTTCGCAGAAACGGCGAGACTCCGGCTGAGACGATGCAACGCGCGAACGTCGAGCTCTTCACTTATTTCGCGGGGTTGCGCGAAGAGCGCTTGAAGAATCCCCGGGAGGATCTGATCTCGCTGCTCGCAGAGGCAACGGTCGACGGGAAACCGCTCCCGCTGGTCGACATCCTCTCCTTCTATCAGATCCTCGTCGCCGCCGGGAACGAGACGACGCGAAACGCCACCTCCGGTGGCTTGCTCGCGATGATTGAACACCCAGCGGAAATGGCGAAGGTCCAGGCGGATCCAAGCTTGATCAAGCCGGCGGTCGAAGAGATTCTGCGTTGGACCAGCCCCATCATCCATTTCGGCCGAACCGCCACTCGCGATACCGAAATCGGCGGACATCGAATCCGCAAGGGTGATGTGGTCGGCATGTTCTACCCCTCCGCCAACCGGGACGAAGGTGTCTGGGAGGATCCCTTCTCGTTCCGCGTCGATCGGAAGCAGAACCCGCACATTGCCTTCGGCGTGGGCGAGCACTATTGCCTGGGGGCGCACGTCGCGCGGCTCGAACTCCAGGTGATCTTTCGCCACCTGCTCCCTCGACTCGAAGAAGTCGAACTCGCAGGACCGATCGATCGACTGCGATCGAACCTGATCGGGGGCGTCAAACGACTGCCGATCCGATACACGCTTCGGCCCTCGCCACGCTGAGCGGGACGCAAGACCCCAACTCCGACTACCATTATTCGTTCGGCGAACTCCTCGATCTCCCGATCAACTGCGAGGCAGCAGGTGAGGTGCCGCTCTGCCAGCGACCAGTGGAAGATCGAGGTAGGTCTTGATACCCGCCTCCGCCTCGCACACATACGGGATCGCGCTCACGCAATGCATCGCCGTGACAACGATCCCATTGTTGCGCTCGAGGCCTTCTTCGATCGAAGACGGGTGCCAGCCCTTGAAAGTCAGATTCGTATTCGGGTCGCCCGTGATGCCCACCTCGAATCGCTCGCCCTTGTCGCCAAAACTCCAGGCCAGGTCGGGATCGCTGCCCGCTACGGGCTCGATATTCTCGTCGCCCATGAACCAATTGACGGCGGCCGTGATCACCGGCTCGCCCCGAACGAGCCCCTGCCAACAAAAGCGTTGCGCTGCGACAAGGCCGGGCTCGATCACACCGATCGGCGATTCGATCGGCGCGGTCGCAACGGCCATCTCGTGGGTCGCCCGCTTCTCCTCGTCTAGCTCGAGACCGATCGCATCGGCCACCATGTCGATCGACTGATAGAAGCCGCCGCCGAGCAACTTGAGCATCGGGCTCGTTCGCGCCCCTTCTGGCGTCTTGCCGAAGAGCATCATCTCGCCCACGATCTCCGGCGCAGCGTAAGTCCGGATATCGGAGAACTCTTCCGCACGCACGTGCGTGATTGCACGCGAGAGCCCCGACACCATCAGCGGGAAGCGCTCTGTGATCCCACCGGGATGGATTCCCGTTCCGTGTAGCGTCGCGTTGCCCGACGCACAGGCCTTCCGAACGGCTTCCGTATCGATCCGTTTCGGATAGACCCAGCCGAGCGGCGTCACGACATTGATCCCGGCTTCGAGAATCGCCACGACCTCTCTAGGATTCGCGACGATCGGGCTGTACACAACGCAATCGGCGCCGAGCGCGAGTAGCGCATCGACGTCTCTCGTCGCCGTCACTCCGATCGGCCCGCGCCCGATCAGCTCACCGACGTCGCGTCCCTCTTTCGACTCGCTGTGTACCCAACAACCCACGAGTTCGAGCTCGGGATGGTCGATCACACCCTCGATCGCCGCACGACCCACACCCCCCGTTGCCCATTGAATGATCCTGTATGTCATGTCTTCGTCTCCTGCTCGGCGTCTCTCGTCCATTCCGTCGATCGGGGCGCCCAAAGAACTCGTCGGTCGCAATTCAAAAATGGATCTCGTGCTGCGGCGACGAACCGTCGATGCGGTGGTCGTGGCACCCGGATGACTGCGCTCCGAACCGCTCAATATAGCCGAGCCGAGCGTCCCTTCGGCTCATGTTTTCCCCGTTCGCCGACCCCTCCTAAAGGGGATCCGAGCTAGAGTCGGCCGCCGTGCGCAATCGAATCGAAGCCGTCCTAGAACGTCTCGGACACACCGTCTTCCGCCATGCCTTCTTGGTACTAGCGATGGTCTCGGCGGTTGTCGCGCTGGGCGCCACCCAGATCCCGAACATCGAGATCCGCGCGTCGACCGATGAGTTCCTCCGTAAGGACGATCCGGTCCGCGTCGAGTATCTCGCGTTTCTCGAGCGCTTCGGTCGTGACGACATGATCCTGATCGCGATCGAACCGCCGGAGGTCTTCGAGAGCGCGTTCCTCGAGAAGCTGAGGAGCCTTCACGCGGCGCTCGAAGAAGAAGTTCCGCACGTGCGGGAAGTCCAGAGTCTGATCAATGCGCGAGAGACGCGAGGTGAAGACGACCAGCTGATCGTCGGCGAGCTCTTCGAGAATTGGCCGGACACCGCAGAGGATCTGGCGGCGATTCGAGCGCGAGCTCTCGCGAACCCCCTCTACACGGATCTGATCCTGACCCGGACCGCGGACCTCACGACGGTGACCGTCGAACTCGAAGCGTTCTCCAAATTCTTCGACTCGGACGACGCCTTCTCTGGATTCGAAGAGTCCGAATTCTCGGATGCCGAGCCGGAAGGTTCCGGCGAAAGCGCGAAGCTTTCGGGCGCCCAGGAAGCGGAGGCCGTCGCCGCGGTCAAGCAGATTGTCGCACGCTACGACGCCCCGGATTTCCGAATCTACGCGGGTGGGGCTCCGGTCTTGAACACGGCGCTCATGGTCTCCCTCGTGACCGACATCGTGCTCTTCACGACCCTTTCGACGCTGATGATCGGCGTCTTCCTGACGATCGTCTTCCGGCGCGTGCTCGCGGTCGTCGTTCCCCTGTTGATTGCGATCCTATCGATCGTCGCCACCCTCGCCACCATGGGCACGATCGGGATTCCGGCGATGCCCATCTCGGAGATCGTCCCCTCGTTCCTACTGAGCGTCGGCGTAGGAGCGAGTGTCCATCTGATCACGATCTTCCTGCAGCGACTCGAGATGGGCGCCTCGCGTGAAGACGCAATCGCCGGTGCGCTCGGTCATTCGGGACTGCCGATCATCATGACCAGCCTGACGACCGCTGGCGGGATTGCGTCCTTCGCAACCGCCGACCTCGTGCCGATCGCGATATTCGGCATCGTCGCACCGCTCGGCATCCTGTTGACGCTCGTGATGACGCTACTGCTCGCCCCCGCGTTGCTCGCCGTCATGCCGCTTCGTGCCATTCCAGCACCGGCGCCACCCGGCGATCCTCGGGATGACAAGCCCGCAGCATTCGCGCTCTCGACTCGGATGCTCACGCATCTAGGAGACTATGCGACCTCCCACACCGGGCGGGTCCTGGGCATGTCGGCCACCCTCGTGCTGATTGCCGCGGTGGGCATGTTGCGACTGCAGGTGAGCTTCGATTCTCTCGAGTGGTTCCCCGACGACCTTCCCGCCAAAGTAGCCGCAAGAAAACTCGACGAGAAATTCGGTGGCTCGGTCGCCCTCGAGCTGTTGATCGATGTGGGCAGGACGAACGGGCTTCACGACCCCAAGGTGCTGCAAGCCATCGACCGCGCACGGCATACGACCACCGGGCTCCAGGTCGGCGACATCATCGCCGGCAAGAGCATCTCCCTCGTCGATATCGTGAAGGAGATCCATCAGGCTCTCAACGAGGGGCGACCCGATGCACGCGTGATCCCGACCGATCGCGCCCTCGTTGCTCAAGAGCTCATCCTGTTCGAGAATTCCGGCAGCGATGACCTCGAAGACGTGGTCGATACCGAGTTCAGCCTCGGTCGATTCTCGATCCGGACACCGATGGTCGACGGCTCACACTACCCGCCCTTCGGCGACGAGGTCGAGCGGATCTTCGCCGACGAACTCGACGGATTGGCCGAGGTCAGCTTGACCGGCATGATGGTCGTCATGGGCCGCAGTCTCGCTGCCTCGATCGAAACCATGTTTCGATCCTATTCGATCGCGCTCGCCGTCATCACCCCTCTCATGATGCTGCTGCTCGGGAGTATCCGACTCGGGCTCATCGCGATGATTCCCAACCTCTTCCCAATCGTGCTGACCCTCGGGCTGATGGGCTGGCTGGATATTCCTCTCGAGATGTTTTCGCTGTTGATCGGAAGCGTCGCATTGGGACTTGCGGTCGACGACACCATCCATTTCATGCACGGATTTCGACGGAGCTACGCCGGCTCCGGAAGTGTCGAAATCGCCGTGCGGGAGACGCTCCAGACGACGGGGCAGGCGCTTCTCTTCACGAGTATCGTGCTCACGATGGGATTCCTGATCTATGTCCTCTCGGATTTGAGCAATCTCTCACGCTTCGGAACCCTGACCGCATTCTCGATCGTGGTCGCCTTCCTCGCGGACGTACTGCTAGCCCCGGCACTCATGAAGGTGGCGACCCGATACAGCAGCCTCGGTGTCGCCGGTACGTCGAAGAACCAACGCAGAGATTCTCGCGACCGCCACGCACCCGATGCGACCCATCCTACCGGTTCTTGAATTCCGGCTTGCGTTTTTGAAGAAACGCGGTCACCCCCTCCTTCGCGTCTTCGCTGTCCATCGTCTCGATGACCGCGTTCGCCTCGATGGCGAGGCCCCGGTCCTCGACCTGCGCGCCGGCCGCATCGACACATCGCCGCATTCGATCGATCGTGAACTGGCTATGAACGAGGATGCTCTTCGCGAGCCCTTCCGCTTCAACCATCAGACCTTCCGCGCTGTCCGACAGACGATCGACGAGTCCCATCGACTGCGCCTCTTCCGCGACGATCGGCCTTCCGGTCAACATCAGATCGAGTGCCCGAGCGCGGCCGATCACCGCCGGTAGAAACTGAGTCCCCCCATAGGAGGGAAGGACTGCGAGTTTGACCTCCGGAAGACACAGCGCAACGCCCGGCGCGGCGACCCGGAACGTGCAGGCCAGAGCCAGTTCGAAGCCTCCGCCGTAGGCGAGCCCGTTCAACGCCGCAATGCTCGTCCACGGCGAGCGATGGATACGGACGAGCAGGTCGCGTGCCCGATCCCCCTTGGCCCGACTCTCCTCGGCCCCCATGCTCGCAGACTCGCCGAGATCCGTTCCGGAGCAGAAGGCGCGGTCGCCCTCCCCCGTGACGATCAGGGCGCGGCCCTGCCCGCGGTCGAGCGCATCACAACACGCCGCGAGTCCGTCGAGAACGGATCGCGTGATCGCATTTCGCTTCGCAGGGCGGGTGATCCGAAAAAGAGCGATCTCGTCGATCCATTCGAGCGAATAGTCCCGATCTTCTGTCGTCATCGTGATTCCCCTCTTGGCACGGCCCGGACCGATCGAGTTTGCCCTAGGGATCGGCGCTCTGCAGCCCATCCGAAATGGGATTTTCGTCTCGGCTGAGCGTCCTGGAGGGGGGCTGCAGTTCGGCTCATTCCTGTAGAATCACGCCTGACAGGAGGCCCCCATGAAGATCGGCGTCGTCTTTCCCCAAACCGAGATCGGAGACGATCCGGAGGTCGTTTCTCGCTTTGCCTCGACCGCCGAGAGTCTGGGTTTCAGCCATCTCCTGGCGTACGACCACGTGCTTGGAGCGAATACCGCGAGCCGACCCGATTGGGTCGGCCCCTACACGATGGACAGTCTCTTTCACGAACCGCTCGTGCTCTTCGGATTTCTCGCGGGTCAAACGACGAAACTCGAATTCGCGAGCGCCGTCCTGATCCTGCCGCAGCGCCAGACGGCGCTCGTCGCCAAGCAGGCCGCCTGCGTCGACGTTCTGTCGCGTGGTCGCCTCCGACTGGGCATCGGAGCCGGATGGAACCCCGTCGAGTACGAAGCACTCGGGGAGAACTTCCGGAACCGTGGCGTCCGGAGCGAAGAGCAGATCGAAGTGATGCGTCGGCTCTGGGCGGATCCCACCGTCGAATTTAGTGGCAAGTGGCACACCATCCCGGATGCCGGAATCAAGCCACTCCCACGGAAGCGAAAGATCCCGGTCTGGCTCGGTGGCGGTGCACCCGCGGTACTCGACCGCGTTGGGCGAATCGCAGATGGCTGGTTTCCCTTCGATATGCCGAATCTGGAAAACGACCTCGCCCAGGTTCACGAAGCCGCGCGCCGACACGGGCGTGATCCCGCGGAGATCGGCATCGAGTGCATCGTGGCCCCCAGCGCGACCTCCGAACAGGCACGAGACAATTTCAAGTCCTTCGAGGACCTGGGCGTGAGCCATCTCTCCGTGTCGATGTTGAATCTGGGACTCGCTGGACCGGAGGCCCACATCGACGCGCTCGCCCGCTACTGGGATGCCGTCGGTGGGGTGGCCGACTAGCCCGATCCGAGAAAGTCCCATGGCACGAAACGCAAACTGCCACCAAGGAGATCGCATGTCGACCGATCGAACGACCGCCACCGAACGCATCCGCGCCGAGCTCGACCATCCCGTAATCGACGCGGACGGACACTATCTGGAATACCAGCCCGCCCTCGCTGGATATTTCCAGGACGAAGGCCTCGACGCCGAGGCGGTACTGGCGGGAGATGTCGCGACCGGGATCGGCACCTGGGGTTATGTCGACCTGAGCGAAGAGGAACGATGCCAGCGGCGCGCCACGCGAACTCCGTGGTGGGCCGCGCCCTCCGCCAACACCCTCGATGTTGCGACCGCGACCTTTCCGGCGCTCCTCAACGAGCGGCTCGACGAAATCGGAATCGACTTCGCGATCATGTACGGCAGCGCCGCACTGGTCTATCCGCTGATCGTCGATGACGAGACCCGAATTCACGCCTGCCGGGCGATCAATCGCTACGCATCGAACGCCTTCGCAGAATATTCAGATCGGATGACGCCGGCCGCGGTGATTCCGATGCACACACCGCAGGAAGCGATCGAGGCGCTCGAGTTCGCCGTCGGAGACCTCGGCATGAAGGCAGCCATGATCTCCGGATTCGTCGAGCGCCCGATCGAGGATCCGAGCGGCGGCGCCTACAATGTCTGGTGGGACACACTCGGGCTCGATAGCGCGTACGACTACGACCCCTTCTGGCGGCGTTGTCTCGAACTCGGAATTTCCCCGGCTTGCCATTCCTCGACGATGGGAATCGGACTGCGGCGCTCGACGAGCACCTACATGTACAACCACATCGGCCACTTCGCCGCGGCGAGTGAAGCCTTTGCAAAATCCCTCTTCTTCGGCGGCGTCACCCAGCGGTTTCCCGAACTTCGGATCGGTCTCCTCGAGGGCGGAGTGCACTGGGGCGTCGGCCTGTTCGCCGACCTGATCTCGCGCTGGGAGAAGCGCAACGTCGAAGCGATCTCGACCTATGATCCTGCGCGCCTGGACGTCGCGCTGTTCGAGGAACTCGCCGCGAAATACGGCGGCGCACTCCGGGAACGCGGACTCGCCTCGGCCCCGTTGCGCCCCGGTAGCTGGGCCTCGGACGGCCCTCATGATGACTTCGCCGCGCTCGAACTCACGAGTCCGGAGGATGTTCGCGACCGCTTCGTACCGAATTTCTTCTTCGGATGTGAGGCGGACGATCCGATGATCGCGAGTGCCTTCGACCGGAATCGAATCCCCCTCGGCGCTTCGATCTCGGCGATGTTCAGCTCCGACATCGGTCACTGGGACGTGCCCGACATGACCGAAGTCCTCGGCGAGGCATACGAGAACGTCGAAAAAGGCTGGCTCGATCTCGCGCAGTTCCGCGACTTCGTCTTCGGGAACGTCCTCCGCTTCTACACCGACACCAATCCCGACTTCTTTCGTGGAACCGCCGTCGAGCAGGCCGTCGCGGATTCGCTCGAGTCGAAGCGCCCGACATGATCGAGGGCCGACCCAGCGACACGGCGCTCCAGGTCGCGGCCGCAAGGGCCGCCCATCTGCGCTTCGATCCTGCACCCCATCTCCTCGACGATCACCAGGCCGCCGATCTGCTCGGCACCGAAGCCCTTTCGATGGTCGACCTCTACGCCGACGACGGGCCGTGGATGCTCGTCGAGAACCGGCTCTTTCTCCCCCTCCGCGCTCGATACGTCGAAGATCGGCTACGCGAGGGCTACCTGCGCGGCGTTCGCCAGTTCATCATTCTCGGAGCGGGACTCGACTCCTTCGTTTTCCGTCAGCCCAAGGAACTCGAGGACGTTCGCGTCTTCGAGATAGACCATCCAAGCATGCAGACTTGGAAGCGGACCCGGCTCGCAGCGCTCGGATGGGCGATCCCGGACAACGCTCGATATGTCCCGTGCGACTTCGAAAAGAGTCGCGTCCCGGAGGCTCTCGCCGCGACCGACTTCGATCGAGATCAGCCCGCCATCGTGTCCTGGATGGGCGTCGTCTACTACCTCGAAAAGGCGACCGTCGACGCAGCCCTCCGAGACCTCTCATCGATTCTGGCTCCAGGTAGCGAGGTCGTCCTCGACGCGATGCGTCCCTGGGACGAACTTCCCGAGCGTTATGCAGAGATCCGGGCGATGATGGCGGCGTATCTGTCGGGGGCGGGCGAGCCCCAGGTCAATCGCTACCGGAAGGACGAGATCATCCGGGCGATTCGAGTCGCCGGTTTTTCGGAGGCGCGGGTCGAGGATCGAGAAGAGATCGAACGCAGGTATCTCTCACCCATCGAAACCGCCATCCCGCTCTCTCATCGTTTCAGACTCGTCGTCGCACGAGTCGAGTAGAGGAGGAAGACAAATGAAATTCTGGCAATCCATGATCTTCTGTGAGCCCGACCAGCTGACGGAACTCGCTCCCCTCATCGAGGGATTCGGATACGAGGGTGTCGTGCTCCCCGACCATGTGGCCCTTCCCGACCGGGCGACCTCCTCTTATCCCTACTCCGAGTACGAACTCGACCCCAAGGCTCCCTTCCTCGACCCGTGGCCCGCGATCACCGCGATGGCCGCCGTGACCCGGCGTCTTCGATTCAGCACCTACGTCTACATCCTTCCGATGCGTGACCCCCTAAGCGTCGCGAAGTCCGTCGCCACGACGTCGATTCTCTCCCAGGGCCGAGTCGCACTCGGCCTCGGCGTCGGCTGGCTCGCGGAGGAGGTCGAGATTCTCGGCCACCCCTTCAAAGGACGAGGGGCGAGAAGCGACGAGATGATCCAGATCCTTCGGCAACTATGGACGCAGGGGAGCGCCGAGTTTCACGGGGAGTATTTCGATTTTCCGCTCGTCCACGCCGAGCCCTGCCCGCAAGAACCGATTCCGATCTACGTCGGCGGGCACACCGAAGCCGCAATCAGGCGAGCGGCGCGAACAGATGGATGGATGGGACTCGACTTTGCGATCGAGGAGATCGCTCCGATCGTCGAGCGGGTTCGACGCGCGCTGGACGACGAGAAACGAAGCCAAGCCGGAGTTCCCGACGCCCCCTTCGAGATCATCCTGTCTCCTCGAAAAGAACCGAGCCGGGACCTCTATCGACAACTCGAGGACACGGGCGTGACCGGCGTGATCCTACCCGCCTGGAGTCTGATGGACGGTGATTACTCGAGTGTCGAAGCCAAGCATCGGAAACTCGAGAGCTTCGCCGAGGCCTTCTTCTAGACCCGCGGCCCGACAGAGACCGGGGAATGCCGTCTGCGCCCTCATGTGGCGAGTGCGTCGTCGTCCTCGATCGGCTCGGACACGATCGCGCGCCGGCGGTGAGTCAGGACGAGCAGCGCCGGCGTCACCGTTACGTCAAAAAGGAACGCCGTCGCGATCGCGAAGGTCGTGAGGGCCCCGACGTTCCGCAGATTGAGCATCTCCGAAAGCATCAGGACACCGAATCCTGAAACCAATACGACCGATGTGAAGAGGAGCGCCCTGCCCGTCGACTGCATGGTCGATTCGACGGCTTGGACGGGATCCTGTCCCTGGGCGAGATATCGACGAAAGCCGGAGATGAAGTGGATGCTGTCATCGACCGCCAGCCCGATCGCAATGCAGCCGGATAGCAGGGTGAACATGTCGAAAGGAATACCGAAGACGCCCATCATCCCGGTCGTCATCAGGATCGGAACCAGGTTCGGAACCATGCTGACCAGCCCTGATCGGAGGCTCCCGATCAACAGGATCATCAGTGGCGTGATGAGGCACAGGGCGAGGCCATAACTCTTCAGCATGCTCTGCAAGATGGCTTCGACGGTTCTCGAGATCAGCGCCGACATCCCGGTCATCTCGATCTGGGCAACATCCCCGACGAGATCCACGACCATGGGTTCGAATTTCTCGAGGAAGGGCCGGAGGAAGATGCCATCGGTCCATTTCGATCGAATCGTATAGCGAGCCCGACTGAACTGGGAATCGACGACCTTCTCGAGGTCGTCGCTGCCGCTGTTCTCGAAGAGCAGCATCTCCTGAGCGAGCAATCGCTTGTCGTCGGGAACGAAATAGAAATCTGAATCGTTCGCGTTCAACGCTTGATGCGTCTCCCGAATGATGTCGACGACAGAACTCGTATGGGAAAGGTTCGCCCCCTCGGCTTTCAACCGGTCTACGAGCGATTCGATCTCCTCGAGTCGATGCAGCACGTCCGGCTCTTTCAGCCCATCTTCGCGACCGGTATCCACCACGATTTCGATGACCGACGTCCCCCCGAAGCGTTCGTTCAGGAACCTCGAAGAGATCGCATAGGGATGGTCCTCGGGAAACCAGCTGACGGGGTCCGAACTCATGCGGATCTGGAATATTGAAATGATCGCCACCACGACGAGCGCCCCACTCGTAGCGACGATCTTCCACGGATGGCGAGCCGAAGTCGCGGCCAGAGCCGCGAGAAGTCGATCGACGAAGGTGTTTCGTCGGGTCCTCCCTCCCCTCATCGGGAAGATCATCAGGAGCGCCGGAAGCAGGACCATCGAGAAGACGATCATCACCGCCACACCAATCGACGAGATCATGCCCATCTCTTGGATGGGCTTCATTTCCGCGACCAGGAAGGACAGCAGGCCCGCGGAAGTCGTGATCCCCGTCATCAGGATCGGAAGCCCGGAATGGCGCAAAGCGTGCTCGAGACTCTGAAGTCGAGTCCGTCCCTCGGCGAGATCCGCGAGGAAGATCGTTACGAGGTGTACCGAGTAGCTGACGCCGATGGCGAGCAGGAAGGAGGGAACCAGCTGCGCTGGCGCGCTGAAGGGAAGTCGGAACACGGAGGCCAAGCCAAAAGTCACCAACGTCGCTGGAACGACGACCGCAATACACAGAAGCATGGGAGTCAGCCGTCGAAAGAGCACCACGAGCACCAGCGCGATGACGACGAGTCCGCCCCCGAAGAAGAGCGGCACGTCGCGTCCGAGTTGTTTCGTGAACTCGTAGGTCAGCGTCGTCCCGCCCCCGACGTGCACGGGAAAATCCGGGCCTGCGTGTCGGGCGATGATTGCATGAATCGTTTCGATGACGTTGCCATTCTCCTCGCCGGACAAGAAGGGTCGCTTACCCGGGGACGGAGCCGCCCCGAAATCATCTCCGAAGCCGCCGAGATCCGCAGCACCGTCTGAGGCGCTTCCCGCCGCGTCACCCTCTTCCGAGGCTCCGTAGACCGCAACTTCCACGCGGACCGCGGTTGCGAGACCGTCGTCCGAGAGAATGCCGCTCTTGAAATAGAAGGGGGTCCTGAGGACGCGATCACGAAAGGCGGCCAACTCCTCCTCGGTCTCGGGCATCTCGTCGAGCAGATCCTCGACGACGAGTTCGTCTCCCCGTCCATAGGTCGAACGGACGTTGACGAGACTCGTCAGGTCCTCCAGATAGGGAACCTCGTCTTCGAGGTCTTCGTGGAAGGCACGCAATTTTTCGAGGAATTCGAGGTCGAAGATCTCAGGCGGAGTGATCGCCAGCGAGGCGATCTGATCCTGACCGAATTCATCCTTGAAGGCGTCATAGCGGGCTCGAACGGGGTCGTCCTCGAAGAGGAAATCCTCTGACGCCATCTTGATCTCGATCGAGGGAATGAAAGTCGCGAGGGTGCCGGTCACGACGAGCATCGAGAGGACGATCGGCCATCGATAACGCATGGCGATGTGAGCCCACGCACCGAGTCCGTCTTCGATTCGCGTTCGCAATCGGGTAATGAGGTCGCTCAATGGATCGGTGACTTCCGGGCGTAGGCTGGGTAGTGAACTTCCATTAGCGATTCGGTGCCAGTGCTTCCACCGCCTTCCAATCGGGTCCCGCGAACATTCCTTCGGGATTGACGAAATTGATGCAGACCTGGGTCGCCCCCGCGTCGAGATGGGACTGCAGAAACTCCTCGATCCTCGTCTCGGTTCCCCAGGCGACTGTGGCATCGATCAGCCGATCGGATCCGCCTGCCTCGAAGTCCGCATCCTCGAGTCCGTATTTTCGCCAGGTCTTCCGGTAGTTCTCGAGCGCGATATTCGCGGCGCCCGCCGCTCGTGCGGCGTCCCTCGCCTTGGCCGGGTCGGTTTCGAAGACCACTTTCACTTCGGGAACCAGGTAGGCATCGGGCCCGAGAATCCGGCGCGCTTCCTTCGTGTGTTCCGGGGGCATGAAATAGGGGTGCGCCCCCTGAGCTCGATCCCGCGACAGGGCCATCATCTTCGGACCCAAAGCCGCGAGCACCCGCGGTGGGCCGGTCTGAACAGCAGGCTCGTCCCCGTGCGCCGCATCGGGCCCGAGGAAGATGCTCATGTCTGGACCCCGATCCATCGCGTCCAGATAGTTGCGCATCGAAGTGAGCGGAGGCCCGTAGACGAGGCCGTGCATCTGCTCGACGATCGGCGGATGCGACACGCCCAGGCCCAGCAGAAAGCGTCCTCCGGACTGTTCGTCGAGGGTGCGATGCGCGGCGGCCATCACGGCGGGTGCACGCTCGAAGATCGGAATGATTCCGGTTGCGAGGATCAGGTCCTGGGTCTCCCCGAGGATCTGCGAAGAGAGAACCATCAGATCGCGCTGCATCGCCATTGGCTGCCACAGTGCGGAATAGCCCAGACGCTCCAGCCGCTGGGCCGCGGCGATCCGATCGGGCAGCTCAAGATTTTCGAGAGAGGCCCAGATTCCGCGTGTACCGAGTTCCATGCCGATCTCCTCCTGGAACGCGGGCCCCACCGGGGCGAGCGCTTCGATCGAGGTCCCGAAGTGTTTCGGAAGGACATTCAGTATGTCAGCGAACGACGGCGAGCGCCAAGCCCCTCGCAGCCTCTCCATCATCTCGTTTCGGAGGCGGGCCAAGGATCCCATCGCTCGTGGTACGCTCGATCGCTGGAGAAGAGGCGTGCCGGGTCTCGGCTCGAGAACGATCCCGTTGCCCACCACGCACGACATGGGAGCCAAGAACTGATGAACCCATCCGAACTCGCCCGAATGGATGCCACCGCCCAGGCCGAACTCGTCGCAAATGGGGAATGCTCCGCCGGCGAACTCGTCGAGGCCGCCATCGAGCGGATCGAACGAGTCAACCCCGGGATCAACGCCGTCGTGACCGAACTCTTCGATCGCGCCCGTGCTGAAGCGGCCTCGAGTGCTCTCCCGAATGGCCCCTTTCGGGGAGTTCCGCTCCTCCTAAAAGATCTCGGGTGCCATGTCGCAGGGGTCCCCGTCTACGGCGGAACGCGTTTCCTGCGAGATCGCGACTGGAAGGCACCGGCCGACAGCGTCCTCGCCGAGCGCTTCCGTGCCGCTGGATTCATCTTCGTCGGCAAGACCAATACACCCGAACTCGGGCTCTCCCCGACGACAGAACCCGACACCTTCGGAGCGACCCGAAATCCCTGGAATCCAGACCGGATCGTCGGGGGTTCGAGCGGAGGCTCCGCCGCTGCCGTGTGTGCCGGTCTGACTCCCCTTGCCCATGCGGGCGACGGAGGGGGTTCGATCCGCAACCCGGCGGGTGCCTGTGGGCTCGTCGGTCTGAAGCCCTCCCGAGGACGCACGAGTATGGGACCCGGCAAGGGAGAGGGCTGGGCGGGTTGTGTGACGGAACACGTCGTGACTCGCAGCGTGCGCGATGCAGCGACGGTCCTGGATTGCGTTGCGGGCCCCGCCCCCGGCGACCCCTATCACGCGCCGCCCCCCGAGCGCCCATTCGCAGAGGAACTCGGCCGTCCCCCGGGTCCGCTTCGGATCGGACAGTTCACGCACAACGACTTCACACCGGCCCACCCGGAGAGCGTCCAGGCGGTCCGTTCTACCGCCACCCTGTTAGGCGATCTGGGGCATGCCGTCGACGACGGGTACCCCGAGGCCCTGGACGAGCCCGATCTCGGCGAACTCACGTCCAAGGCAGTCGCGGCCTCGGTCGCCCGCGAGATCGCTGAAATGGAGGCATCCGTCGGCGAACGCGCGAAGGAAGGCGATTTCGAGCCCGCCACCCTGGCGATGGCCGAAAGCGGCCGCGCGCTCTCGGCCCCGGAATACGTCGCCAACCTCGATGGCCTCCACGCGTATGGACGCCGGCTCCGCAGTTGGTGGGCCGAAGAGCCCGGCGCAGAGGGCTATGACATCTTGATCACGCCAACGATGGCAGAGCCCGCTCCACCGATCGGCTCGATCAAGGGGGCCGAGATCGATCGCATCATTCGTCTGGTTCCCTACACGATGCCCTACAACGTCTCCGGCCAGCCCGCGATCGGCCTGCCTCTCCATTGGTCCCGAGACGGTCTCCCGATCGGAATTCAACTCGTCGCGCGCTATGGCGCCGAGGATCTGCTGATTCGGTTGGCGTCGCAGATCGAGGCCGCCCGACCCTGGCACGAAAAAATTCCGTCGATGCATGCCTAGCACGAATCGCGGGCGGTGGAGGCAAGGATCTAGGCCGACGAATCGGCTGAGACGACTTGGGACTCGGCCTGGGATTCACGCCGGGTTCGCTCGAAATCTTCTCGAATCCCCTTCGCCGAGCGCCAACACGCGACCGATGCAAGAACCCAGCTCGACGAGAGCCAGACGAGTCCCCAACGGATGGCTTCGTCTCCGTAGCTTGCCTCGAAGCGCACGCTGAGATCTCCGATCAGCAGGGGCCCGAGTCCGCTCGCCACCCCCGAACTGAAGAGTGAGACGAGAGCCGCGGCGGAGGCGCGCATACGAACCTTGGCCAGGCTCTGGATCGCAGCGAGAAAAGGCGCACTGTGCATCGCGCCGATGACCGAGCTCACGATGCTGAAGAAGAACGCAACCGGAAACGGGGGTAGCCCCCACGGCAGATCGATTCTCTGATCCGAAGGCCACAGAAGAAATACGATCATGAAAGGGAGCGAACCCATCAGACTGATGATCGGGACCCAGAGGTGTGCGCGAGCATCCCGCTTGCTCCAGCGATCGCAGAGCCAGCCTCCGAGGAAGAGGCCCAAAATCGAAGGAACGGGGGTCGTCAGCAGATACCAGGTCCCCGTCGCTCCGGAACCCATCTCGAAGACACGCCGGATGAAGGTCGGTTCCCAGGCGCCCTTTCCCGACGTGTAGAGCATCGCGAAAGCCTGCGCGACGAGCAGCCATCGCATCGACGGCATCGACAGCAGGTAGCGACAGTCCTCGACCAGCGTGCCCTTCTTCCCGCCGCCCTCCCCTCGGCCCTCGATCGCGCCGCGGACCGGCTCGCGAATCGTAAACCGGAAGACGATCGCCACGACGAGGCCGGGGACACCCGCGATCAAGAAGGCCGTTCTCCATCCCCAGAACTCGTTCATCCAACCGCCACCGGCCATCCCGACGGCCAATCCCAGAACGGCCCCGATCGAAATGAAGGAAAGCCCGCGGCTACGTTGATTCGGAGGCACCGTGTCCGAGATCAGCGACTGGATCGCCGGTCCCGCGCTCGCCTCGCCGACCCCCACGCCCATTCGCATGACAAAGAGCTGGGTGAAGCCCTGGACCCAGGCCGTCGACATCGTGAAGAGACTCCACGCTCCGAGACCGAGCGCGATGATGTTGCGGCGCACCCCGCGATCCGCGAGCCGAGCCAGCGGCATGACCGATATGGCGTACACGATGGTAAAGCTGGGGCCGAGCAGGAACCCGAGCTGCCGATCGCTGAGCGACAGATCCGCCTTGATGTCGTCGACCAGGATCGAGATGATCTGTCGATCGACCGTGCTCAGCATCATGACCACGACGATCACGAAGAAGAGATACCGGGTATAGCCCGCGGACGGAGTCGAAGAGTCGGGCGAGGACGTGAGCGAGCCTTCGCCGGGGGATTGGGACATCGCGCTCGACGGTAGCAGCCGGCCCACGCCGTGGGCGGGTGGAAGGAGAGATCCTGAGCCCCGCCGAGTGTGCGAGGATATCGTCTTCGATGGGCGGTCGTGTCAAAGGATCGGCCCCAAAAAGAATCCCGCACCACGAAGCGATCGAGCGGTCGATCAGAGCCAGAAGGAGCACGTCATGAAGGATCTCAAGGGCAAGGTCGCCGTCGTCACCGGTGGCGGAGGCGGGATTGGCAAGGCCATTGGCGAAGCATTCCTGGCACAGGGCATGAAGGTCGTCCTGGCGGACGTCGTTACGGATCTGCTCGACGAAGCGGTTGCGAATATCGGATCCGACGACGTGATCGGCCATGTCACGGATGTCACCTCCCTCGACTCGCTCTGCGAGTTGCGCGACATGACGGTCGACCACTTCGGTGCCGTCCATGTGATCTGCAACAATGCGGCGGTCGGGGCCGGCGCGACGGGCAATGTCTGGGAACACCATCCGAACGACTGGAAATGGTCGCTGGACGTGAATGTCCTCGGGGTGATCAACGGCATGAACGCGTTCATCCCGACATTGGTCGAACAGAATGAAGGCCACGTCGTCAACACGTCGAGCGGAAATGGTGGCTATACCCCGATGGCGAGCACGGGCATCTATCCCGTCACCAAGGCGGCGGTCACGACGCTAACGGAATGTCTCTGGGGCCAGCTCAAGGAGATCGGGTCCGACGTGGGTGCGTCGATTCTCTATCCCTCTTCGAAAACCCCGGGCGTGCTGGCAACCGGCATCTGGCGCGCCGGAGCCAATCGACCTGACCGATATGGGCGCGGCGATCCGGCCAAGGATGCGGATGTTCGCGATGCGCTCGCAGACTACCTGGCCCGCGCCAAGGCGGCCGGTCAGGAAGTCGCCATCGCCCCCCTCGAGGAGGTCGCTGATCTCTGCGTCCAGGCCGTTCGAGACGATCTATTCTGGGCCACCTACCCGATGGAACGCCAGACCGACAAGCTCGAGGCCCGCACCCGTTCGATGATCGAACGAACGCCACCGGAGTACCTGATCGAAGAGAATCTGATGGCCGCGGGGGCAAAAGAGCGAGAAAATCAATAATTGAAGCGTGATCGGAATCTTCCAGCGCGGTCCGATTTCGAGCTTCACCATGGCATGCGCGCAGTATTTCGATGAATGTGGCCAAATGTCAACTCGTTTACAGATCCCTCGCCTCGAACAACGCATTCTCACCATTGATCTCCACGCCGGTACGCCGGCGTCGAACCAGCGTGACAGGTTGGCGCTCCATCCGTCCTTTCTCCAAGGAGGGGTGAGGTGCCGACCCGCCCGGGCCGGGGATCGACGGACGCTCGCCGGCCCGGGCATCGCGGTTGCCCCGATCCGAATCTACGCGGCCGTGCCGAAAGACCCCGTTCGCCGAGAACCCCGAGGTTTGGTGTTTAGTGTTTGGTGAAAGATGCCTGCTCAGACCGCCGGCGCGGCGGCCCTCCCGCGCCCCCCTCGGAGGAGCTTGCCCGAATGGACGTGCGTCTCCTTGTCGTCTTCGATCGTGATCTGGCCGTTCACGAGCACGTAGCGATAGCCCGTACCCGCTGAGGCGACCCGGTACTCGTCGCCCGGCAGATCGTGTCGAAAATTCGGAAACTCGTAGTCGAGCTTTTCGAGGTCGTAGACCACGATGTCCGCGGCCGCGCCTTCGCGCAACACCCCCCGGTCCTGGAACCCCGCGCAGAATGCCGGTAGCGCGCTGAGCCGCCAATGCGCCTCCTCGAGATTCAGGAATTTGTGTTCGCGCACGTACTGGGAGATCAACTCGGTCGCATAACTTCCGGCTGCCAGATATTTGAGATGGGCTCCGCCGTCAGACAGTCCGGGGATGACCCACGGGTTGTCGAGCAGCTGTTTGATCCCCTCCAGTCCGATATCGAATTGGGGAACCTGGAAGCTCGTCTTCAGACCATCCGACACGACGAGGTCACAGATCGCGTCGACTGGATGGATGGCGCGTTTCTCTGCGATCTCCGCAACGCTCATTCCAACATATTGCTCATTCTCCGCCTTCGCGACCGACACGACCCGAGCCTCGTCGACGCCGCCGATGAACTGGTATTTGAGGGGCTCGACGCGCAGCTTCTCGCGCACGACCTCGTCGGCCAGGTTCTCGAGAATCTTCGCATTCGGGACGTTCGGTCCCGCGAACTCCTCCCACACGGGGCCCCAGATATCCCAATAGTCGAAGGTGAAGAGCAAAGGTGGATTCTGGGTGATGCCCTGGCCGTAGATTCGCAGCCCCTTCTCGCCGCAGGCATCGAACCACGCGAAGAGATCCTTGTGCCTCTCGATCATCAGGTTCGACGCCGGAAGCGCCTGGTAGATGATCGGCGCGCCACTGACCAGAGCGAGCTTCTCCCAATGCTCCCGGGGCATCGTCGCACCGGAGAGCTCGATGAATCCCTCGCCGCGCTCTCCCAATACTGCTGCCAGGGCGAGCTGGGTCTCGGGCCACATCACGTCCGAAGGCATCGGCGTTCCGTCGAAGTCTGATTGTGCAGCGCCCCCCGCCGTCGGCGCGCTCGGATCTCCCGGCGTCCCGAGACTCTGGGAGGACCAGCCACAGGCGCCGGCGTCCATCGCTTCGCCCAGCAACCGCGCGAGCTCTGCGGTCTCTTCGTCGGTCGGCTTGCGACCCGCCTTGGCGTCCTCGAGACCGAGCACCCAAATGAGCAAGGGGTTCACCCCGACATACGGAAGCAGGTTCAGCGCCTTGGGAGCGCGATCGATGCTGTCGAGCATCTCGGGATAGGTTTCCCAATCCCAGGGAATCGAGGCTTCCATCGTCGCCATCGGAATCGCCTCGACCTTCGTCATCGATTCCATCGCACGGTGCCGGAGATCCTTCCTGCAGGGCGCAAAGCCAAAACCACAATTTCCGACAACGACGGAGGTCACCCCGTTCCAGCCCGAGGTCGTCAGATAGGGATCCCAGAAGATCTGCGCGTCGTAGTGTGTGTGCAGATCGATGAATCCCGGAGCGACGATCAGCCCTTCGGCATCGATCTCGCGATCGGCCAGGCCCTCCTTGATGCGGCCCATGCGGGTGATCGCACCATCCTTGATCCCGACGTCCCCCTTGTATCGCGGGTTGCGCGCTCCGTCGACGATCATTCCATTTCGGATCACGATGTCATAGGTGGCCATGGGGAGGGCTCCTCA
>JAPYTP010000062.1 GCA_029941885.1 Myxococcota bacterium | reverse complement strand
GCGGCGGCTGCGAGGCGCGTCGACAGACCGAAGGCGTAGCTGATCTCGTCGTCATTGGCGTCGATGACTGGCGCGATCGCCACGATCGCCGAGTTGCCGCAGATGGCCGTTCCGACGGCAATCAGGGTCGTCAGGCGCGGGGGGAGCCCAACCAGGGTGCCGATTCGCGTCACCAAGAAGAGGGCGGTTGCGATGCAACACAGGACGATCGGGAGGGCGACGAGTCCGATCGTACCGGCGGCGGCAAGGCTCAAACGGATGCCGAGGAGGGCGACACCCACCCGGAGTACGCGTTTTAGTCCGAGCTGTAGTCCGGCCTCGTAGACCGTGGGGAGTCCGATCGTGTTGCGAACGAGGAGACCTAGCAGGATCGCGATGAGAATCGGGCTGATCGGCGCCTTGTCGAATCCCAACATCGCAGCGGGGATTTCGGCCAGCGCCTGGCCTCCGAAGGCGATCAGGACCGCGAGTGAAAGGCCCGGCAGCGTCGCGCCGGCGAGGCCAAAGAGATAGTTGCCGGCGCGCTGCCAGGAGGACCAGCCTTCGCGTTCAACCTCGGTTTCCCCGGGTCCGAGCCAATCCGGGACGCCCTCGAGACTGTCGAGCCACTCGAAGAGCTCGGGATTGGCGTAGGGGTCGCCGAGGCCCTTTGTGGGTTTGACCGGGTCCATGCGAATCCCCTGGGTGAAGTTCTGCAGGTCGCTGATTCGCCAGTATACGCAACGGCCCGCGATCGAATCGATCGCGGCGATCTGCGGCTCACTCCGTGGTGGGCGACTCCACTCGCGATGCGGCGATGAGGAGCAGGCTGCCGGTGACGACTTCGGCCACGATGAACTCGACGGGGAAGGCCGCATCGTGAACGCCCCAGGCGATCGTGCGGGTGATGGCCACGAGTCCGACGAGGCAGCCCGCCGCACGCAGCCAGGTCGGGTCCAACCGATAGGCGCCGAAGAGAGCGAATCCGCCCAGACAGAGAAAGAAGCCCGAGATGTCTCCGATCTGGGTGCTTCGTCCGACGCCTTCCAGGAGCGGCATACCGAGCGCATCGGCCGCGCCCGCTGGATCGACCAGCCAATTCAGACCCTGGAGGAGGAAGAAGAGGCCGATCACTCCGGCAACGATTCGAAAGGGCATGCTGATTCTCCTGTGGGTGTTTGCAGGCGGCATTGTAGGCTCGCGAGAGGAGGCCGCCCCACGCTCAAGTTCCTCGGGTAGCTAGCCGAAGGCAAAAGGGCTACACACTGGCGCAACAGGGCGTCAGCCCGACCGGGTGGAAGCCACCCGGTGACAAGTTGCACACCCGACGGTGTGCAATACACGGCAAAACAACAGGACCGATCGACGCTCACGCGTCTCGAGCCATCGACCTCTGATCCGGATCGAATCGATCCGACGAAAAGTAAGGTCGAAGACTCGCCCCTCCAGGTCTAGCCGAATATTTACTCTCTCCCTTTTCTGTTGTCTGGGTTTGAAATTACGATGAACCGTGCCGTGCGCCATTCGAGCGTATGCGTGCGGTGGAGAACCAATTTGTCCAGCGCACTCGCGCAAACAAAGGCCGAGAGCGGCTTTGACCGCTTCCGCCTTGATTCCAAACTGACCCGTGGCCTCGAGGCTGCGGGATTTTCCGATCCCCGGCCGATTCAGGTCGAAACCATTCCCGCCTGCCTCGATGGGCAGGACGTCATGGGCCTCGCCCAGACGGGAACCGGCAAGACTGCCGCGTTCGCATTGCCCATCCTGCAGCGATTGATCGAGGAGCCTGGCCGCGGGCCCTTCGTCCTGATTCTCGCTCCCACGCGCGAACTCGCGATTCAGATCGACGCGGAGATCCGCCTGCTCGCGCGGTTCACCGACATTGGCACCACGACGATCTTCGGAGGTGTCCCGGCGAGCACGCAGATTCGTCTGCTGCGCCGAGATCCCGAAATCGTGGTCGGTTGCCCGGGTCGTGTTCTCGACCTGCTCAAGCAGCGAAAGCTCGACCTGTCGGCGGTCGACACTCTGGTGCTCGACGAGGCAGATCACATGTTCGACATGGGATTCCTGCCGGATATCAAGCGAATCCTCGCACAGTTGCCCAAGGATCGGCAGAATCTGCTCTTCTCGGCGACGATGCCGAGGGCGATCCGATCGCTGGCGAGTTCGATCCTGCGGGATCCGCACATCGTCGAACTCTCTCATTCGGCGCCAGCCGACCGGATCGAGCACGCGCTCTATGCGACGGACCCGAGCCGGAAGCGAGCCCTGCTCGAGAAGGTCCTGAACGGGGAAGACTGCAAGACGGCGATCGTGTTCACCCGAACCAAGCATCGTGCGAAGCGAATGGCGATCCAACTCGCGCAGGGCGGTCTGAACGCCATCGCGCTCCAGGGCAACATGTCTCAGGCCCAGCGCGATCGGGCGATGAATGGCTTTCGAAAGGGGCAGTTCGATATTCTGGTCGCGACGGACATCGCCGCTCGGGGACTCGACGTCGCCGGCGTCGACTACGTGATCAACTTCGATCCGCCGAGTACGCCCGAGACCTACACCCATCGAATTGGCCGTACGGGTCGTTCCGACGAGAGCGGCAAGGCGCTCACGTTCGTTACGAGCGAAGACCGCGCATGGGTACGGGACACGGAGCGGATGCTCGGTGAGCCGATCCCGAGGCTCGAAACGCCCGACGTCCCGGCCGCCCCGCCTTCGAGAGACGGGAATCGAAGTCGTGGCAACCGGGATGAAGAGTCCCGCCGGCAGCCCCGGCAGCGCAGCTCCCGTGGCGGATCGCGATCGTCTGGCGGAGGCGGGGGCAATCGTCCGCGCTCTCGCGGCGGACGATCCGGACGGGCTCGCACAGAGTCTGCACCGGCCCGCTGATCATCGTTCGAGCCGCCATCGGGCGGCTTGACGTGCCCGACACTTGTGGCGACCTTCGATCCTCGGGTCGAAGGTCGCGTCCCCGCGCCCCCGCTTCCCGCTGAGAGGAGCAAGCGAGCGGCATGTCGGATGAACTCGAGCGACTGGAAGATCTCACACCGGACTGGAGGCGCGCCTTCTCTTGGGTCGAGAAAGAGCTTGGCGGCCGAGTCTCCAACCTGCGCAAGCAAGGACGCTGGCGCCCCGCCTATTTCTTCGATCTGGAACGCGAGAACGGAGAGCGCCTCGAACTCTACTTTCGGGGCGACCGGGGGCACGCCGAGGGCGAGCGCGTCGAATCGGTCCTCGACCACGAAGCGAATATCTATCGCGTTCAGGAAGCGAACGGGCTTCCGGTCCCGCATGTCTACGGCGTCTGCCCCGACCCCAAGGGCATCGTCATGGATCGCCTGCCCGGCGATTTCAACCTCGAGAAGGTCGAAGACAGGCGAGTCAAGGCGAAGATCCTCGACCACTACATCGAACTGCTCGTCCAGATGCACGCGATCGATGCCGCCGAGTTTGAAGCCCATGGGCTGGAGCGCCGGGAGGGTGAGCGAACTCTTGCCCTCGGCGACTTCGATCAATGGGTCGAGCAATACAGAAAGGCCAAGCGGCGTCCGGAGCCGATGCTGGAGTTCGCGGTTCAGTGGGTCTACAGGAACATCCCTTCGGGTCGCACGGAAGTGACCTTCGTTCAGGCAGATTCGGGCCAGTTCCTCTACGAGGGAGATCGGGTCACCGCGCTCCTCGACATGGAAACGGGCTATCTCGGCGATCCTCTCGCGGATCTCGGCGGACTGCTCTGCCGAGATCTGGGAGAGCCCCTCGGTGAGCTCGCTCCGGCACTGCGACGCTATGCGGAGATCTCGGGGCGTGATGTCGACTTCGATGTCGTGCGTTTTCACGGGTTGCGTTTCAACTTGTGCACCCCGCTCGTCATGGCCCATTTCGTCGCCGGGGCTCAGCCCGAGGTCGATCACGCCATGTACCAGGCCTGGTCCATCGTATGGGCTCGAGCCGCGTTGGCCGGAATCGCTGATCTGATGCGACTCGAGCTACCCGAGATCGAGCCCTACGAAGTTCCGGAATCTCATAGAGGTGCCGCCTACGAGAGCCTCGTGCACCAACTCGGAGAACTGAAGGCTGCGGAGGAGGGAGACGCGGGGCGACTCTACGATCTCGACCGGCCGCTTCGGCTGGCACTTGCGCTTCAGCGTGCGGATGCGCTGGGCCCCGTCTTCGACCAGATCGAGCGGGAGGAAATCGGAGCGCTCGTGGGACACTCCGTCGAGGACTTGATCGAAGCGGACGCCGAACTCGAGAAGCTCGTCCTCGATTCCGGACCGGAACGGGATGCAGAGTTCCTGCGCTATTTCTATCGACGAACGCTGCGCGATCACGAACTGCATCGACCCGCGCTCTTCGAGTACGTCGATCGGACGCTCCAGCCGATCGACTAGACCCGATTCGAGGACGCTCTCGAGCCCGCTCAGCCGGTCATGATCCGATTGGCGATCCACCTGCGCGCCGATTGCGGGAGCCAATTCGAGGCTCGCCGAAGCCACCTCGCATCGGATCCGGCCATGTAGAAGGCTTTTGGGTTCGACTCGGTCAGCGCCTGGAAATAGACGTCGGCGACCTCTTCGGGTTCCTTGCCGGAGCCTTCCATCTCTCGGGAGAGTTCGGCCATCCGGTCGAGCATTTCCCCATAGAGTTCGTTGGCCTGGGCGGGCAGCTTGGCACGCGCAGCGGTACTCGCCTCCGAGGCGGTTTGAGTCATCCGCGACTTGATATGCCCCGGATCGAGAACGCTGACGTGGATCCCAAACGGCGCAACTTCGGCTTGCAGCTGCCGTGAGAGCAGCTCGAGCCCGAGCTTCGAGGCCGGGTAGGTGCTCATCATCGGCATCGTGAACAACACCGAGCCCGAGGTCACGTTGATGATGCGCCCGCGCGCGAGTCGGAGCAGCGGCAGGAATGCCTGGGCACAGAAGATGCTCCCGTAGAGATTGACGTCGATCGGAATCGACATCTCGTCTTGGTCGAGGAATTCGATCGGGCCGCTCGCGCCGACACCGGCGTTGCAGACGAGCCCATCGAGACCGGCATCGCCCAGTTCCCCGGTCACGATCTCGGCCATGGCGAAGACCTGGTCGCGGTCCCGCACGTCGCAGAGGATTGCCCGAAGCGATCCCGACGCTTCTTTCTCGAGCCGGTCCGCATCCGCCTGCGTCCGGACTGCTGCGAACACCCGCCAACCCTCTCTTGCCATTTTCATCGCCGCGGCGTGACCGGCGCCGACGGAGCAGCCCGTGATCACCACCGAAGGTTGTTTCTGGTCTCGACGATCCATGTGCACCTCCGCCGGCAATCGTGAAACTCTACCAGGGTTGCTCGAGACCCGGCCTCGGGGCAGGGCGACCTGCTCTAGAGTAGGGGACGGACCCGACGCGAGCCGAGCTCCGGCTCGTGCGTGGCTGGCCCGTCGAAACGCCCAACGGAGAAGATCACCATGGCCGATCTCGAAACGCTCGAACGTCAGATTGCTGAATTGCGTGCCCTCGAGGAGATCAAGACCCTCAAATATCGCTACTTCCGGGCGATGACCTACAACGACTACGACACGCTGAAGGAGACGTTGACCGAGGACGTCGTCACCTCGTACTCGGATGGGGAGTACGTCTTCGCGGATCGCGAAAAGCTGCTCACTTTCTTGATCGACTCTCACGACCCCGAGGCAGAGATCATCGCCTACTGGATGGCCGGCATGCCTGAGATCCAGTTGCAGAACGAGAACGAGGCGACCGCGATCTGGGCGATGTACCACTACTTCTTCAACAAGGCGCAGGGATTCGTGGACGAGATGTTCGTCTACTACGACGACGAGTATCGATTGGAGGACGGCATCTGGCGGATCTCGAAGACCGGCTACACGCGGGTCATCAACCAGATCCTCGACCGTCGTGAGATCCCCTACCAGATGAAGGCGCCGCCGTGGGCGATCGCGAACGGCGGCGGGCTGGGGCCCCCAACTGCATCGTGAGGAGTGCCTGTTTTCAGGCGCTCGCACCGGGTGCTGGATAACCCGAAGTGAGGCCACCGTCCGCTACGAATTCCGAGCCCGTCGAGTAGGAACTCTCGTCTGACGCGAGGAAGAGAGCGAGAAGGGCGATTTCCTCGGGCCTTCCCGTTCGACCCATCGGGGCGAGATTCGCGGTGTGCTTGTCGAGCAGTGCGTGTGTCGCGGCGAGATGGGACTCGTCCTCGACCGCCAGGTGGGTGTAGATGAAGCCCGGATGGATCGAGTTGACGCGAATGTTGCGGTCCGCGACCTCTCGGGCCGCGGCCTTGGTCATCCCCCGAACCGCCCATTTCGCCCCGACGTACGAGATGATGTTGTCCATTCCCATGAGCCCGTCGATCGACGAGATGTTGATGATCGAGCCTCCTCCAGCGGTGGTCATCGAGGCGACGACCGATTTCATGCCGAGGAAGACTCCCGTCTGGAGTACGTTGGTCACACGCTGGTAGCTCTCGAGGCTCATCTCGTAGAAGGGCGCTGACTCGGCGATCCCCGCATTGTTGATCAGCGTCGTCACGCATCCGAAGGCGTCCTCCGTGGCCTCGACGGCGGCGATCCACTCGTCTTCGAGAGTGACATCGAGATGGATGTAGATCGCATTGGCCCCGATCGATTCCGCGAGTGCCTTGCCCTCGTCGTCCCGAATGTCACAGACGGCAACCTTGGCGCCTTCGGCGGCGAAGAGGATTGCGTCCGCCTTTCCCATGCCACGGGCGGCGCCGCTGATGATCACCACCTTTCCATCGAGTCGTCTCATGTCTCGTCTCCCGAGCCGGAGCAGCGACCCCGGCGGTCTCATTCGTGGCGATCCGTGCTTTGCGAGCCTATGCCTTCTCGCGATTGACCGGCTCTTCGAAGGTTCCGAAGAGCTTGTCGTAGAACATGGTTAGCGTCGCGTAGTTGCCCTGGTTCATGTCGACATGATGAGCGTGATGGACGCCGGTGATGTAGTCGATCGTTCGGAACAGTCGGCTCTCTTTCGGCAGATTCGTAAAGGTGTGGTTGATCGTATTGAGCTGGGTAAAGACCAGGGTCGCGAGCGCCGCGGAGAACGTATTCACGGGACCGCCCTCGATCAGTGCCACGATCGGGATCGAGATCAGGAAGAGCGAGAGGCCGATGAAGGTCTCGAGCGGGTGCACGTACTGAGCGTCGATGAAGGTGGGTGTGCGCGCCTGATGGTGAAGCGAGTGGATCTTGCGCATCGGGTCGCCGTGGAAGACGAAGCGATGGGTCAGGTAGTACATGAAATCGAAGATCGCGAGGATGGCGACGATCTCGACGAGATAGAGCCACCACGGCCGAGCCGCGAAGTCGACCGAAAAGGGCAGGATCGCGAAGTAGAACACGAAATTCGTGTACATCGCGGACTTCATATTGACTTTTACGGCGGCGCGATAACTGTCGCGCGCCATTTTCGGTTTGTCGACTTCGTTGTTGAGATCGCGCATCTCGGCGAGTTCGGGCATCCCGAACGCGATCTTCTTCCCAGCCATCGTGAGCGCGGCCACCGTGCCGAAGTACACGAGTGCGGCGATCCAGTGATAGGACTCGAAGGTCATTTCATGTTCTCCTGGTCGAGGCTCCGGGGCGGGTCTACCCAGTGTCGAGCCGTATGAAGATCGGGCAAAGCGCGCATCGTGCACCCGGATCCAATCAGCTCCGGGCCTCTAGCAAGGCGGCGAGGCGTCCGGCATCCCTTGCGCCGAGTCGGCGCTTGAGATTTGTGGCCAGTATTTGGATGTCAGCTCCGAGTTCCCGGGCGCCGGAGGCGGACGGGTCGCTCGACGTGCCCGCGGTGAATCGTGCCTCGAAGATTTCCTCCTCGAGATGAAGTGCCTGGTAGAGATCGCGGGCCGCGGATTCGAGGCCTCTCAGCCGACGAACACCGAGGATATCACGAAAGGTTTCCGCCAGGCCGTCGAGCGCTGAGACGGAAGCTTCGATCAAGCGCGTGCCACCGGCAGTGAGTCGAAAGACGACACCGCGCCGATCGCGGGGATCCGCCTCGCGTTGCAAGTAGCCGAGTTGTTCGAGATCACGCGCGGTCGAGCTGATCGCCTGACGGCTGACCCGTTGAATTCGAGCGAGTTCGTTTACGCGTGCGCCCTCGGGCCCGATGAGCGGAAGGACCTGAGCGTGGGACATCTTGAGTCCCCCGTGTCCGCGCGCCGCGGAGGCCTCCATCAGATCCTGCTGCACGCGCACGGAAATGAGTGGAAGCGCGCCGAGGGAATGGGTGGAACTCGTCGAAGGGTCGGAATCGGAACGGGTCGGGATGCCCAGGCCGTCGAAGAGTTCGCCGAGGCACTTCGTGAGTTGCGAATAGGCCTCGCGTCCGATCAGGATCCGGTATTCACTCTCGATGGCGCGAAGGATCCCCTCGGCATCCGCGACGAGCGCACGTCCGTGTGAGGTCAGAACGACGATGCGGGAGCGCCGATCCTGCGGGTCCCGCTGGCGCTCGAGATAGCCTGCGGACTCGCCCACATTCACGAGTTGGCTGCAGGCCTGCGGACTGATGGCGAGCTTCTGGGCGAGGACGCCGAGGGCGCGCGCTTCGATTGCAACGAGGGAAAGAAGCGGTCCCAGGCTCGGCCGGAGATCCCGATAGCCGCGTTCGTCCGTCAAATAACGCATCGAGCGATTCTGGAGGTCTCGCGCGATTCCGATCAGGTGGCGCGCCGCATTGTCGCGATAGCGGGCCCAAACCTTGGACGGCACGCTCGCTGAGGCGTTTTTGCGAGAAGGTCGAGCAGGCCGGATCTGCTTGGACGCACGTCCGGTAACGGGGGCTTCTGGGGGGTCCGCTCTCATGTCTCGAGGATAATCATTCGGGGAAATTTTATCAATTGCCTTTGACAATCTCGTACAAGGTGGTTGATCACCCCGCGAGACGTGGGAATCCGACACGATCTCGCGATTCGAGAGATTGGGCGCGCGGCACGAGATGCGGATCCAGGAGGGCGACCCGCCTAGTGCGGGGGACTCGGGATGAGCGCCGGAGTTCGTTCGGTGTAGTCGCGAAACGCCGGATCCCCACCCCAGCGTTTGTTCGCACGCGCCTCGAGGAGCGGGATGCCGCTGATCCGGGTGAGCAATACGAATACGAAGACGGGAGAGACGAGCGTCGCGTGCTGCCAGCCCGAGAGGGCCGGGATTGCGACGAGCGCAATTCCTATCCAGAGCAGGATCTCGCCGAAATAATTCGGATGGCGCGACCAGGCCCATAGGCCCGTGCGGATGAAGCGTCCCTGATTGGCCGGGTCCTTCCGGAAGCTGCGTTTTTGCCGATCGGCGGCGACCTCGATCCCGAAGCCGAGCAGAAAGAGCATCACTCCGACGAGTGCGGCGGCCCCGAGCGATCTCGAACCGGACGAGGTCATGGCGGCCAGCGCGCATGAGAAAGTGAGGTAGACCCACAGACCCTGCAGCGTCCAGCTCATCAGGAATCGCCAAAAGTCCGGCTTGATCCGGTCGAAGCGACCATCCGACCCGTCTTCGCGAATTCGCAGGAACAGGAAAACGCCGAGTCGAGAGGCCCAGATCGCAACGAGTCCTGCGAGCAGCAGGGCGCGCGGATCGGCGGGTCCGAACACCAGGCTCACGGTGATGAGGGCGAGATAGGTGAGGCTCCCCGTGAGGTCGAAATAGCGCTCGGTCTGATAGACGAAGGCGGGAACGAAGAGCAGCCAGTTGACGCCGAAGGAGATCGCGCCGCACAGTCCGAAGAGCGGCCAGCCGAAGGCGACGACGCTGGCCTGGCTTCCCGCCCAGGAGATCGACGTCCCGGCGAGAAGAATGATCGGGAGAGCGAGAAGGGCCTGTCGAGTTCGGGGATGCAAGAGGTTTCTCCTGGCTCTCTTCAGTCGTCCTTGCATGCGTCGACGCGAGCGATGTCCGCGCGCAGGTCTCGCGCTGCGATGAGAAATCCGATGGCGCCGATTGGCAGGATTCCCGAGGCCGCCACGAGGGCATAGCGAAGCGAGTCCTCACCATAGCCCGGCTTCAAGCCCTCGCTGAGTCCGCCTACGATCAGTGGACCGAGTCCCATTCCGATCAGTGTAAACGGCATCGTCCAGATTGCGTGGGCGAGCGACCGCATCTGTTGCGTCGCGAGCGCCTGGGCGAGGCTCGCCATCGGTGGGGAGAAGAAGCCCAGGATGAAACTTCCGATCACCGACCATCCGTAGCCGACGGGAATCGAGAGATTCGCGATTTCGATGACGTGGTCGACGGGCCATAACAAGAATGCGATCAGGAAGGGCGTACCAAGGCCGATCGATCCGGCGCAGATCCATGCGAGCCAGCGCACGTCATGCGCGGCCTGGCGATCCGCGAGACTGGCTCCGACCAAAGCGCCGATCGCCGACGGTCCGGCGCCGATCAGGACGTAGACGAGACCGAGCTCCGCTCCTGTGAGTCCGTAGGACCGATCGAGAAAACTCGGTTCCCAGAGGTTGCGGCCGGCGATCGCGATATTCGCGACGCAGACTCCGGCGACCGCCCAACGAAAGGACGGGAATCCGAACAGGTGACGAGCCGCCGCACCGGGGCTCACGCCGGGTCCGCTCGCTCGCGGGGGTTCGCGCAAGGTCAACCGGACCAGCAGTGCCAGGGCGAGGCCAGGTAGACCCACGGCGAGCAGCGCGACTCGCCAGCCGTGCGTTTCTCCGAGGTATCCTCCGAGGACCATGCCCGCGGCGACCCCGACGAGCGCGCCGACCGTGATCGCCGAGAGCGCACGTGTTCGCAGCGAGGTCGGCGCCGTATCGCTCAAGAGCCCGACGGAGGGCGGTGACCCCGCCGCTTCACCGATGCCGACACCCATGCGCGTGAGGAAGAGTTGCCCGAAGTTCTGCGCGCCCGCGCCGAGCGAGGTCATGGCGCTCCACACGAAGAGTCCGAATGCGATGACCGTGCGTCGCGCATAGCGATCCGCCAGCCAGGCCGCCGGCAGCACCGCCAGGAAATGAACGACCGAAAACGAAGGTCCCAACAAGAGACCCATGCTCGTGTCGCTGAGTTCGAGATCCGCCTTGATGGAAGGGGCGAGGACGGACAGGATATAGCGATCGACGACGTTGACGACGCTGACCAGGAAGACGACCGCGATCGCGTAGAACACATATCGGCGGGAGTAGGCGGCGGGGGGCGAGTTCGGATCGTCAGGCACGCGCTAAAGCTAGCAGGCCGATTCACGCAGCCCTGGCGGGAATTCGGATGATCATCTCAGTCGATGTGTCGCCGCCTTCACACGAAGGCTTTTGCCTCGATTCCGAAGAGTGCCGCGGCATTCCCACCGAACATGCGCGCCTGTGTGCCTTCCTCGACGCCCGCGTCGGTGAGGCGAGCGATCGCGTCCCACGCGCTCGTCGTATCCTGGTGTGGGTAGCGTGAACCCCATGTGATCTTCTCGCGAAAGACATCGGGCAGTGCCTGTACGAGGCGCTCCTCGGCGTCGAATCCGAGCAGGACCGATGCTTCCTGCCACATCACCTCGGGGTCCGTTCGAATCGGATAGTGGTAACTGAGCGGGAGCGTCCGGGACGAGGCTTCCATTTTTTCCAGCACCTCTTCCATCCAGGAGGCCTTGCCGTGGGGCAGGCTCACCTTCATGTCCGGATATCGCTGGATCGCTCCGAAGCCGATCAGCGCCGCCGAGACGAACATGTGGTTGTCGAGCCAGGGCGCAAGAATCGAGGCGATGGGGTGTCCGATATCCATTCCGCTTCGGAATCCCATCCCGGGCCCACCTCCTCCGCCCGCATCCGGGCCACCACCGCCCATGCTCCCGTAGCCATCGCCCAGGCGCTTTCTGATCTTCTCGAAGAAGGGACCGTGCGAGGTCCACTCCGGATTCCACAATCCGGCCGAGGGGTGGACCGAAGCGACCAGTCCGCGTCTTTCGATCTCGGCGAAGAGGGTCTCGTAGTAGGGGTGCGTGAAATAACGATCCTCGAGAAACATCGGGCGAATGAAGACACCCCGGAAACAGCCGCGATCCGCGACCCGGTCGAGCTCCGCGATCATGAAATCCATGTTCCCGAGCGGGACCATTGCCGGGGCGAAGAGTCGTTTCGGAGCCGCTGAACAGAAATCCGTGATCCAGTCGTTGTAGGCTCGAGCCAGGGCCCAGGCGATGTCGGGGTCCTCGACGAGGTGGAAGCCCTCGCCGAACCAGGTCGGATAGAGGTAGGCCTGGTCGACGCCCATGGCGTCCATGTCCGCAAGTCTCGGCTTGGGATCCGAGGCCCCTGCGACGGGTGTGTGGCGCACGTCGGGGTCGAGTTCGCCGACGTCCTCCCAACTCATTCCTGGACGCCAGATCGCGTGTCGCGGAATATTCGGATTGCTCGTGTCGCGGAAGATTCTTCCGTTGATCTTGAGATAGGCGTCATGGTCGCCGTGTTCTCGCCAGAGAGCGTGTTTGCCGAGAGTGCGGTACTCCGAATCGAGATAGCGCTCCCAGACTTCATGGGGTTCCACGACGTGCGCGTTCGCATCGAAGACCGGAAAGGACTTGCTCCGGCTCATGATCGTTTTGCCTCCCCAGTCCGCGCGCGCTTGGAAGGTCGCAGACCCATCTCCGCCGGCATCGACTCGCGGATCTCGTCCTCGGTTGGCCACCATTCTGGCCTTTCGATTTCGGTAACACGCTCCGTGATGAACTCGCTCGGTGCCTCGATGTCGTAGAGGGCTCGAGCGTTGCCGCCGAGGAATCTCTCCTGGTAGTCCTCCGAGAGATCGCAAGCGTGCATGGTCTCGAGCGCCCTCCAGACGTCGTCGCCGTCGTGGTGATAGACGTCCGAGGACCAGGCCAGGATGTCCTCATAGAACTCCGGCAGCTTCGAAGGAGGCGCTTCGTCACCCTCGAACCCGGTCACGCAATGGATCTTGAAGGTCTCACTCGGGAGCCGCTCGAGTGGAGGCAGTTGCCGTTCGTTCTTGTAGAGCTTGTAGTACTTGTCGCACTCGTCGAGCAGGAACGAGAGCCAGGTCGAGGAGGCCTCGAAGACGCCGGCTCGGATCTTGGGGAAGCGTTCGAAGAAACCCGACATCAGCACCATCGTCACCCAGAGTGATGCCTCCGATTGAAAATTCTGCACGTTGGTCAAGAAGAAATGCTGGAGCCCCGAGCTCGAACAGGTCTTGTGGATCAGCTCTGCGGCGGAGTGTTGTGCGGTGTAGCCCGGTGGCTTGAGTGTGCCCATCGCGGGAAAGGGATGCATCCCGTAGACAACGCCGGTTTCTTCCATCGCCCGCCAGACCGGATCGTATTTCATCTGCAGTGGATAATTGCCCATCGCGTCGATCGGTCGGATCAAGGCGACACGACAGCCTTTGGCCGCGACACGGTAGAGCTCCTGGGTTGCGTAGATGGGGTCCTGCATCGGGAGCAATGCCGCGAAGAAGATCCGTTCGGGATTCTCCTGGCAATAATCGTAGGCCCATTCGTTGTAGGCCTTGCACATGGCCTGGGCTCCGCGCGCATCCTGGATCCAGGGATAGGTATCGATGTCACTCGGAATGATCATGACCTGATCGATCCCCTGGACATCCATGTCGCGCAGCCGCGCCTTGGGATCGTAGGCGCCCTGGTGGTCGAGGTAGGCAGCCTGCTCCTGACTGATCGCCGTCTCCGGATCGAGGTTGCGAACGTTGATCGCACGTTGGATATCGTGTTTGAGGCCGGGACCAGCGAGGGACAGGACGTTCACGATGCCGGGGGTGCCGCCGACGCGTTGTGCGCCGATGCCCGCACTCCCACGGCCGTTCACGACGAGGAATTTCGCCTCGGCGTCGTACCAGATCGATTGCCTGAGCGCATTGAACTCCTCTGGCGAGAGCCATTCCTTCGCGCGATCCCAGATCCAGGGCGGCTCCGCGACATGGGCATCGCAATCGAAGGTTGGAAATCGCTTGCTCATCGGGGCGAATCGCTGGGTCGGCATGAGGGGCTCCTCTCGTGGCGAGTCCTGAGACTCTAGACCGGCTTACGTGTCGCTGTCGCGGGGGAGGTCGGAGATGTGCCATGGTGTCTGGCGCGAGTGAGATCTTCGATCGAAGTCCAGATCGTGCCGAGAGGAAGCCGAGAGGAAAAAGACGGATGAGTGAACAACCCGGAATTGCAGCAGGGGTCAAGGTCGTCGAAATCGGCTCGAGCCTTTCGGTCGCGCTCGCTGGGATGACGCTCGCCGACGCGGGCGCCGAGGTCCTTACGATCGAGCCTCCCGAAGGGAGCCTGCTCAGACAGGAGCCGGCCTACGCGATGTGGGGACGCGGAAAAGGCAGCGTCGTGTTGGATCTTGGCCAGCCCGTGGGACAGGACCGGGCGCGTGCCCTCATACACGATGCCGATGTGCTCTTGATCGGCCTGAAACCTGCGAGCGTCGACCGGCTAGGGCTCGGGTTCGACTCGTTCGCGAACGAGGCGCCGCAGTTGGTGTATGCCGCCGTGACGGGCTTCGGATCAAAGGGACCGTACCGGGATGTGCCGGTCTACGACGCGGTGATGCAAGCCCGGGGAGGTCGAATGTACGACTTCTCGGCGATCTTCGACGGGACGCGTCCGGCCTACGCTGCCGCACCGGTCGCCGCCTACGGTGCGGCGATGGCGCTGTTGAAAGGCGTTTTCGGTGCGCTTCGCGAGCGTGAACGAAATGGGGGGCGGGGGCAGCGCGTCGAAACGAGTATGGCGCGGGCGCTTGCGGTCTTTGACCTGGTTGGCTGGATCCCTGGTGGTCCACCGCCGTTGCGAGTCGAGGACGTTCCCTTCCTACCGTACAGCGTCGCCCGAACGGCGGATGGCGTCTGGATCCAGTTCGCCCAGAACGGTCCCGCGCTCTTTGCCGATTTCCTGAGGGTTCTCGGACTCGACGGGGAGATCAACTATCTCGACGCGCTGATGCCCGCTGCGGACAGCAGCGTGAAGCGAACGCATCGCGAGCGCGTCCAAGAGCGGATCGCCGAGCACACCTGGGCCGAGTGGCAGGAACGATTTGCCGACGAGCGAAATCTCTCTGCGGAGCGCTTCCACCCACCGGGTGAGGCTCTTGGCCATGAGCAGTTTCAAGCGATCGGGGATGTCGTCGACGTGCCGGACGCGAGCGGTCGGATGACGCGGCAGCTCGGGCCCGTCTTCGAGGCGTTACAGCGCCCGCTGCGCCCGGCGGGTGCCGCTCCTGCGCTCGGCGCGAATGACGCGGTCGAGTCGCTCTTCGGCGGTCGATCGACCCTGCCGCGTGAAGTCGGCGACGAGTCGCCCCCCGGGCCCGGTCTGTTGTCCGGCGTCACCATTGTCGAACTCGGAATGTGGATCGCCTTGCCTTTTGCCGCGACCCAACTCGCAGAACTCGGCGCTCGCGTGATCAAGCTCGAGCCACTCGAAGGCGATCCCATGCGAGCGCTCGGACCCGTCGGCTACAAGATTGTCCAGGGCAAGGAGTCGCTTGCGATCGATCTCAAACATCCGGATGCGCGAGAAATCGTGCATCGGTTGGTCGCTCGGGCCGACGCGGTGGTCCACAGCTATCGACCCGGAGTGCCGGAGCGGCTCGGGATCGACTTCGAGACCCTTCGCAAGATCAATCCGAAGCTCGTCTACCTCTATAATGGCTCCTACGGCTCTCGCGGGCCGAAGAGTTATGCGCCCGCCTTCCACGTGACTGGGGGGGCTGTGGCCGGGGGTGCCTGGGCGCAAGCCGGTGAAGGCTGTCCGCCGCCGCAGGGGGCCGAACTCTCGAGGGACGAGATGGCGCGGGTTTCGCGACGGCTCGAGCTCGCCAACGAAGCGAATCCCGATTTCAATTCTGCGGTGACGGCGGCCGCGGCGCTCACGATGGGCCTGTACGCCCGGGAGAAGAGTGGAGAAGCCATCGAGCTCGAGACGCGCATGATGTTGTCGAATGCGATGATGATGTCCTCGGACTTCATCGAGTACGAGGGCCGGCCACCGCGGCGTGAGGTCGATGCGGACCTGAACGGGCTCGGGCCCCTCTATCGACTCTATCAAGCTGCCGAGGGATGGGTCTTCGTGGCGGCCCCCCGACAACGGGATTTTGAACGGCTGTGCGCGGCGCTCGAAATTCCCGAGGCAGCGAGCGACGAGCGGTTCGCGACCGCGGCTGGGCGCGACAGCCATTCCGATGCCCTCGCCAATGCCCTGGGCGCCGCGATCGCGAAGCGGGAGGCATCGGACCTCGAAGCGGATCTCAGCGAGCGAGGAGTGGCCTGCATGCGCGCTGACGAAGGCCCCTACCGAAACTGGCTCTTCGAGCAGGAGTGGGCTCGAGAGCAGGGCGTGGTGGTCGACATCGCGGAGTCGCAAGACGGTCCCTACACCCGATACGGCGCACCACTTACGAATGATCGACCGGTTCCCTTGCGGGGGGCGTTCCCGGCTGGAGGCGACACTCGGGTGCTTCTCGAGGAGGTGGGTTTCAGCCCAGAAGAGATCGATGGACTGCTGGAATCGAAGGTCGTTGCCGAGGCGGCGACCGACTAACGCGTTAGATCTCGAAGGATTCGGGCCTGGTTCTCGCCATGCGTTTTTCACTCAATCGAATCGCTCAGTCGTTCGTCATCATTTCCGAACGCTTCTATCCCGATCCATTCGTGTTCGCGATTGCGCTCACCGCGAGTACCTTCGCAATGGCCATCGTCGCGACACCGACTTCTGCCGCCCAGGCTCTCGAGATATGGGGTACCGGGCTGACCGGATTTCTCGGGTTTGCGATGCAGATCTGCATCGTTCTCGTCTGCTCCCACGCACTCGCCCATACCGATCTGGTGCGGAGAGGAATCGAGGTCATCGCGCGCTGGCCGCGAGGTGCGTCCCAGGCGTATGCGCTGGTCGCGATCATTGCGGGCCTGGCCAGCCTGATCACGGGCGCGCTCGGCCTGGTCGTCGGAGCGCTCGGTGCCCAGGCGGTGGCCCGGGCGGGCAGGGCACGCGGTCTCCGGTTGCATTTTCCCCTCCTTGTGGCGAGCGCCTATGGCGGATTCGTCATCTGGCATATGGGTTATTCGGGGACGGCGCCGTTGGCCGTGGCGACGCCAGGACACACGCTCGAGCCGGTGATGGGACTGCTACCGGTGACCGAGACCACGTACACGTTCTGGAACCTCGGGCTGGCAGCGGCCACGCTCATGGCCGTCGCGTTCGTGTGCAGTCGTCTCGGTCCGCCGGACGACGAGATCGTGGAACTCCTCGCGGACGACGCTCCGGTCTCGACCGAGGAGAGCACCTCGCGGATCGGGATCTGGGCGACGCCGGGTGAAGCGCTTGATCGCTCACGTATGCTCTCATCGCTGCTCGGAATCCTGATCCTCGCGTTCGTCGTCTCATGGTTTCGGTCTCGCGGCTTCCAACTGACGCTCGATCTCGTGAACTGGTCGTTTCTGTCGGTCGGCCTCCTGCTCGCTCGGTCCCCGCGCCACTACCTGCGATTGATCGCTGACGCGAGTCGGACCCTCGGTCCGATCGTCCTGCAATATCCTCTCTACGCCGCAGTCGTCGCGCTGATCACGCAGACCGAACTCGTCGGAATCTTCTCGGATGGATTCGTCGCGCTCTCCTCCCCGAGGACCCTGGGCTTCTGGGCCTTCGTTTCGGGGGGAGTGCTCAACATCTTCGTACCCTCGGCGGGGGGGCAATGGGCCGTGCAAGGGCCGATCTTTCTCGAAGCCGCGAGGGAGCTCGGCGTGACGGATGCGGTCGTGGTGATGGGCGTCGCCTATGGCGATCAGTGGACCAACATGATCCAACCCTTCTGGGCATTGCCCTTGCTCGCGATCGTCGACCTCAACGCACGGGCGATCATGGGGTATTGCTTCGTGATCTTCTTGACGGCGTTCGCGTGCCTTGGGGGCGGGCTCTTGTGGATAGGAGCGGGTTGAGTCGAGCGCTGTCGCGCAGTATGGATGGGCCCCGTGCCTTGAAGCCGCGCGACCCGATCAGGCTGACACCCCTCGTGCCTCGAAAACCTTCTTCGCGAGCAGGATCCCGTCGATTGCGCGAGGGAACCCCCCATAAGCGACCATCGTGATCATGACTTCTTCGACCTCGACAGGGGTCAGTCCATGATTCAGCGCCGCGCCGATGTGGATCTCGAGTTCGTGCTTCATGTTGATGGCGGTCAGAGCGGAGATCACGATCAGACTGCGATCGCGTCGTGAGAGCTGGGGGCGAGACCAGACGTCGCCGAAGGCGAAGTCCATGACGAGTGCGCCCATATCCCCTTGCTGCCCCATGATCGCGGCCTCTGTCGCCTGCTTGTCGAGATTTGGATCGCCGAGCAGGGTCGTCAATACGTCGAGGCCCGCCGCGCGCCGCTTCTCGTCGTCTTGCACGATCGCATCCGCCCGCGGCGTCGTGCGAGTTTCGGTGCCATCGCGCTCGGCGACGGCCGCATCCACGACCATCGAGCCACTGAGTGCGAAGGGCAGGCCGACATAGGCACTGAGCTGCACCATGATCTCGTCGACTTCGTCGATGCTGAGCCCGTGATTGAGGCCGCCGATGACATGTTGTTTGAGCTCGGTCTCACGGGCCAACGCCGTGAGCACCGAGATGACGACGACGCTGCGGTCGCGGCGGGAAAATTGCTCGCGTGCCCAGATCTCTCCGGCCGCTGTCAGGTGGACGAAGCTGCCGAGGGCGCCTCTGGTTTCGAAGAAGTCGGCCAGGTCCTGACCGGCCTCGGGCGATCCCGCGATGGTGGAGAGGCAGTCGAGGCCGTGTTCGGCCCGGGTCTTTGAATCGCTCATGGGGGCTCCTGAATTCTCATCGTGTTCGTCGACACGACATGCGTGGGATGGGGTCGGCGCGCGCCTCGGGTTCGACCCGGCGAGGCCTAGCCTTCGAGTCGACCGACCTCGTAGGCTTCGGGATCGAGCTTCTCGGTCATGTTCTTGAATTCGGTCATCGAGAAGGGCCACTGCGTCACCACCCGGCCACTCTTCGACCGGTAGTAGCCGTTGCAGCTCTCCTGCCAGACGGTCACGCCGGCGATCGCCTGCTGGACCTTGTCGTTGTACTCCGCCATCGGCTCGGGTTTGACGTCGACCCAGGCGAGCTGCTCGTTCGCAAGCCGTTCGACGTGCGCCAACACGTGAGTGGTCTGACACTCGATCATCTCGAGGATCGATCCGTTGTTGGTATTCGGGCCGTAGAGCATGAAGAGGTTGGGAAAGCCAGCGGTCGTGATGCCGAGATAGGCGGTGGCACCATCCTCCCAGGCTTCGTCGATGTGCTGACCGTTTCGGCCCGTCACATCGAGGGCCGACAGGTATTTCGTCGCGGAGAAGCCCGTGGCGAGCACCAGGGTGTCGACCTTCCGCTCCTGTCCGTCCGTCGTCACGATGGCGTCCTTCGTGATTTGCGCGATCGAGTCGGTCACGAGTTCCAGGTTCGGTCGGTTGAAGGCGGGGTAGAACACATTGGAAACCAGCGGACGCTTGCAGCCATATGGATGCTGGGGCCGAAGCTTGTCTCGCGTCTCGGGATTCTCGACCTGCTCGAGGATCTGCTGACCCGCTGCCTCGAGATCTCGCAGCATGTCGGGATTGTTGAAGGTCATTCCTTCATCGACCACGACGAAGAACTCGGCGCGCTTCTGATCGAGAGAGGACGGATCCACCTTGAATCGAGCGAGATCTTCCTCGGTATAGGGATCATCCTGCTTGGGCATGACCCAGTTGGCCGTTCGTTGGAAGAGATGAACCTGACCGGCCTCCTTGACGATTTCGGGAACGAGCTGGACTGCGCTCGCGGCGCTCCCGACAACCGCGACGCTGCGACCCGAAAGGTCGTGATCCCAGTTCCATCGCGCCGAGTGAAAGGATTCGCCTTCGAATGAATCCAGCCCCTCGATTTCGGGATACACGAGCTCGTTGAACATCCCGACGGCGCTGACGACGACGTCGGCTTCGACTTCGTCACCGGAGGCCATCAGTAGGGACCAACGGGAATTCGTTTCGTCCCAGGTGACTTTCAAGACTTCCTGCTCGAATCGGCAATGGGGCAGGAGTTCATACTTTTCGGCGATGTCCTCCATGTACGCGAGCAGCTCGGCCTGCGGGGCATAGGGTCGGCTCCAATCGTATTTCTTCTCGAAGGAGAACGAATAGAAGTAGGAGGGCAGGTCGACGGCGCAGCCCGGGTAGCGGTTGTGGTTCCAGGTACCGCCGACGCCGCTGCTCTTTTCGAGGATCACGAAATCGTCGAAACCTGCCTCCTTCAGGCGGAGGCCCATGCAGAGCCCTCCTGGGCCCGCGCCAATGATGGCCATTCGAAGGGGTCGCTTGTCAGTGTGGGGTTCAGTCATGGTGCGCCCACGCTAACTCGTTCGAGCCGAGCGTTTCAAGCAGCTCCAGAAGTTCGATTCGAGGTCCGGCGATGGGTCGATCGGCGTGCCCCGTGAACGGGACCGACCCGTGGAGCGACGTGGGCAAGGCGAACTTCTCAGCCGGCGGGGACCATGAATGCCGCGACCGAGAACCGCAAGCGCTCGAGCGCTACTCCGGATCCGGTGCTGGCGAGTAGAACTGCTTCGCCCATCGACGGAACTCCACTAACAAAGTGTCGGCCTCACAGAAGACGGGATCCGCACGATGGATCTTGTTCCCCCAGATCTGGAGATCGTCGTATACGCCCTTCGTGATGCCATCCATCCACTCCTCGCCAGCGACATCGACGGAGTTGTTGGTGGTCGTCAGAGCCCAGCGTGAGATCGTCGTATTTCGGTCGATGGGCGTGGTCGACGTGAACATGTAGAGACCCACGCCGGGGATTCCCGAGCTCTCGACCGTACCGAGGCCGAGGCCCCAGGTTTCGCGGACCAGCTGAAGGTCGAAGGTTCCGAGCGGCGTGACCTGGGTGGAGTGGCTGATTGCGTGTAAGACGCGGCCGTCGTCCTCGAAGGAGATCTCGGTGTCAGGGGTTTCGTTCATCTTGTGGACATATTCGAAATGGACTGGATCGAGATTGTTCTCGGCCATGTCCTGGATATGGACCGGAACTTCGATCTCGAAAGTCCGGACTGGCGACCAGTCCGGATCATCGTATTGGCTCGCTCGGGGAACTTCCCAGCTCGGGGGCTTCGCTTCAGCATGGTGCCAGACGAAGATCATGTGGTTGAGTTCGCGCACTTCCCAAGCCCGGACACGCGCTCGCGAAGGAATTCGGGCACAGTAGGGAATCTTCGAACACTCCCCGCTCGCCCCATCGTATTCCCACGCGTGGAAGGGACAGCGTACGGACTCGCCCTGGACACGACCCCCCTCGGCGAGGTGGGCGCCAAGATGCGGACAGTAGGCGTCGAGCACTCGTGCCGCGCCGGAGCGGGTCCGAAAGAGCACCATCTCGTTGTCGAAGTAACGGATCCGCTGGACATCGCCGATCCCGAGATCCTTGCTCCAGGCGACGGCATACCAGCCATTGGGGATTCCGGGGGCGCCACGGTCTTTCATGATTCGATCCTCGTGCATCAGGTGAACGCGCTCCTCTGGCCGACTTCGGTAACCGTCCGAGAAGAGGCGGGTCGATTCGCCATTGAAGTCGGGGTCTCAGAGCGTAGCGATGAATCGCGCGATCATCGCGTTCGTCTGATCCGGAACCTCGAGCTGTGGAAAGTGTCCCGATCCGACCACCTGTCCGAATTGGACATCGCGGAATGCGGCGGAAATCGATGCTTCATCCTCCGCTCCTGCGGTAAGCCAGAGGACCGGCTGTCTGATTCGCATGGCAAGCGACAGGGTGTCGATCGTGATGCTGGCGAGCTCGTCGGCAGCGATCGATCGAGGGGTCTCGAGAGCATCGCGAATCGCCTGTCGTCCGATCATTCCAGCGTGCGGGCTGAATAGATCGCGGTACATGCGCTTAAACGCTCGTGCGCCGCTCTTGGCGCGGATGCCTTCGACCAGGTCTCGGAAAGCCACCCCCGCCGGGTCGTCCGGATCATCCATGTCGGCTGCCGGATGCACACGCGAGTCGATCAGGACGAGTGCCTTCACGCGACCCGGATCAGCTCGCGTGAACTCGAGGGTTGCGGGAACGCCCCCCGCGTGGGCGACGACGATCGCGTTTCGAACACGTTCCTTACGCAGGATCTCCAGAAGATCAGCGGCATGCTGCCGTGCGGTGTAGCCGGTCGCGGGAGCGTCCGAGCGCCCGTGACCTCGTCGGTCGATCGCGATGACGCGATGGCGGCGACTGAAGCAGCGCATCTGCGCATCCCAATGACTCGCTCTCGAACACCATCCGTGTACGAAGGCGATCGTGGGCGCGCCCTTGCCGCGAACCCGGTAGAAGAGGCGCGTTCCGTCCTGCGTGGTGTGGCTCGCCAACGGCGTCTCCTGTCAGAAATTCGCGAACTCGCGTAGCGCTCCGCGAGGGTCCAGGTCTTCGATGACGCATTGAGCCCGCTCGAGAAAGGATCGGGACAAGGGTCTGTTTTCCATCGGGTCGTCCTCCGGAAAGAGAACGAGGGGGCAGGCGGCGGGGGCCGCATAGGCGGCGTGCACGCGATGGAGCAGCCAGGCTTCATCGAAATCAAAGGGCCTGCCGCCGATTTCGGTGCGGGCATCGAGATAGCGTTGGATCAGTTCGCGCTCGTGAGCCCTTCGATTCTCGGGTGAAAGTGCCATCGTGATGAAATAGCCGACGTCTCGCATCGGTGTTCCCAGCTGAATCAGTCCCCAGTCGAGAAAGCCCACCCGTCCCGCGTCGAGGAAGAGGTTGCCGACATGACTATCGCCCTGCAGAACCGTTACGGGCCCGCGCGTCCAGATCTCATCGAGCTCGCTCCTGCGTTCGATGTAGAGCTCGGCCATTTCGGCGAAGCCGTCGCGGAGCTTCTCGCGATGGTTGTCGAGGCCGAATTGGAGCATCCAGACGCCCATGTCGCTGTCTCCACCCATGAACTCGACCCAGCCTGCATCCTGTCTTCGAACCGCTTCGTCCTCGAAGCGGATATGCAGTTCGGCGTAGTCGCGCATCGCGTTGCCGGCCTGCTCGACGGTGATGCCAGCGACGGGGTCGGCTAGTTGGCAGTCCGTCGGCTCGAGGTCCTCGATCAGGAGGACGAAGCTCCCGTCGGATTCGTCGAGTTGCGCGACATAGGGACGTGGGACCCGCATGGGTACATCGGAGGCGAGGTTGCGATAGAAGAGCGTTTCACGCTTTCCCATGCCGGTCTTGTTAATCGTCTCACGCTGCTTCGGATCGAGCGGAAGCATCTTGAGGAAATAGGTTTCCGGGAGCGATGATTCGCCGTCGTAGGATACGCCGAGGCGGGCGTTCGAGTTCGTGCCGTGATGGATTTCGAGAACCTCGACCGCCGCAACGCGCGTTCCCGGGAAACGTTCACCGAGTGCTTCACTCAACCATTCGGGTGTGACCTGGGACGGATCGGCGGGCAGGGCGGGGCTCGTACTCATGCCTCGACACTAGCGAGAGCGCCCGGGCGCGCACACTGTCGGCAACCCGGGTGCAACGCCGTCCAGCTTCTCCTCTGCCGGGTCGATCAGGGGAGCGGTCGGTACTCGATCACCTCGGGATCGCGCCGACGGACGAGATGGACACGGGGGAACAGCGAGCTCTTCGTGCATCGACCTCTTTCGATTCGAATGATCGTGATCGCTTCGTCTCTTTTTTCCTCCTCGCGTGTAGCGACGACGGAGGGCCCACGCGAGCCGTTCAGTTTGGGCAGGGAGTGCTCGACATGGCCATTTCGGAACTCTGGGAACTCGAGAGTTCGACGGATGAGGGACGCGTCTACTTCCACCGCGAACACGAGGATCTTCGCCTTCACTTCGTGGCGTGGACCGAGAATGTCGGACAGCCCATGCGCGTGACCGACGTGAAGAGCATCGTCGGTCGCGAGCTGAACGGCAGATACGGCGGTGTCTCCACACGGGTCAGCCTCGGCGGCAACGCGATGATCACATACACGCGGGAACGGACGGATGAATAAGACGATCCGATTCATTCAGAGGAGTGGCTGCTCGCGCGGCCCTCTGGTTTCGATGACATGACCCGGGTCGAGATCAGCCTGCTGATGCCCGAGAACTTGAGATCGAATCCACAGATTCCGACATTGATCGAGTAGCTCGATAAACAGGTCGGGGACGCTCGGATTCCGCGCGCCTGAGGTGGATCGACCCGGTCGCTGATGCGAATACGGCCCGCGGGTCCCTTTCGGGAGCGCCCGCACGGGGTCCGATCGCCGAAGCGATGAATGCTAGTCGGAGGGGCGTCGCGTTTCCGCGCCGACGGCTGCACGGATCAATTGCACGGCCGCGTCGATGATCCTGGGATCGTCTGGAAAGCGATCATCGTTTCGATAGGCGCGTCCCGAATAGTCCGACTGGAGCTGACAGAGGATGTCGGCGGTTGCCGGCACGTCGAGGTCCGGTCTGAACTCGCCGGCCTCGATTCCCCGGTCGAGGAGGCGGGCGACGAGATCGCGGTGGGGTTGGACGCGATCGCCCGCCGCGACCTGGATCCGTGATAGCTGGAGTTCGGGATCCTGGCGGAGCAGCGCTGGGAGAAGCGGATGCGTTCGACAGAAGTCGACCGAGCGTCGGAACATGAATTCGAGGGCCTCAGACGCACTCTCCTCGTCTCGCGGCAGCATCTCCCGAACCCAATCGCGCACGACCTCCTCGAGCACGCGTGCGAATAGATGCTCCTTGTTGCGGAAGAACTGGTAGAGCAGGCCGTTCGAGACTCCCGCCCGGCGCGCGATCTCGGTCACGGTCGCGCGGGCATATCCGAGTTCACCGAGGCATTCCTGCGCGGCGTCCAGAACCCGGCGCCGCCGGCCCTCGCTCTGCTCCTGGCGGCGCCCTATGGCCGCCCTCTGCGATGGGATCGAAATTTCTCCCGAAAGAACAGGCATATAGGCCCTTTTTCGCACTCCATGAGGGCCTGAATCTCGACAGCCCTGAGCATTATGAACCCTTTGTATCAGAAGTTCATTGAAAATTGAAGGATAATCCTTCAATATTGGACTGCCGGGACCCACGGGCCCGGACCCATCAACCACCGGAGGGACGACTCCCCATGGCCGATTTGAACTTCAAGGCCTTCGACGCCGACCATCACTTCTACGAGCACGAGGATGCCTTCATCCGCCACATCGACCCGCGCATGAAGAAGCGATGCATGGACTGGGCCATCGTAGGCGGCAAGCAGCGCTTGCTCGTGGGCGGCAAGGTCAACAGTTTCATTCCGAATCCGACCTTCGATCCCGTGGCCAAGCCCGGCATTCTGGATGAGTTTTTCCGTGGCCGGAACCCCGACGGCAAGGGGATCATCGACCTCTTCGGCGACCTCGATCCGATCAACCCCGCCTACCGCGATCGCGACGCGCGGGTCGCGTTGCTCGATACGCAGGGACTCGAAGGTTGCTGGCTCTTTCCCACCCTCGCGGTCGGGATGGAGGCTGCCCTCGAACACGACCCGGAGGCGATGCGCGCGGCGTTCCGTGCCCTCAATCGATGGATGCTCGAAGACTGGGGATTCGACTATCAGGGCCGCATCTTCGCGGCACCCTATATCCCGCTCTGCGATGTCGATTGGGCGGTCGAAGAACTCGAATGGGCCATCGCGAATGCCGCGGAGCTGATCTCGCAGACTCCGGGGCGTGTTCGCGGCGCGGTCCACGGCTCCCCGGGCGACCCGATCTACGATCCCTTCTGGGCGCGTATGGCCGAAGCTGGAATGACCCTCGGCATCCACTCGGGCGATGCGAGTTACAACCAGTTCGGGGATCAGTTCGGGGTTGGTGGGACATTCCGCGCCTTCGACTTCGACCCGTTGCGGATCGCGCTTTCGGCTTCCCCGGTCGCGGATAAGCTCGCTGCGATGCTGTGCCACGGGGTATTTTCTAGACACCCGCAATTGCGCGTCGCAACCGTTGAATGCGGGAGCGAATGGGTCGGTCCGCTGCTGAAGAGGCTCAAGAAGGTCTACGGACAGATGCCGATGTTCCTGACGCACGACCCGGTCGAGCAATTCAAGCGCAACGTCTGGGTCGCCCCCTACTACGAGGACGACCTCATGGGCTTGAAGGATGCGATCGGCGCGGATCACGTTCTCTTCGGATCGGATTATCCCCACGCCGAGGGGCTCGCCGAGCCGACGGATTTCATCAACGACTGCGAGGGCTTCAGCGCGGCTGAAATTCAGCTGGTCATGCGCGACAACGCGATGGGGCTGCTCCAGCCGGCGACGATCTAGCCGATCGCAGGGCGGATCGATCGGCCCCCGGATGTCCGATCAACGGAAGGCGCGTGCCCACCGGGTACGCGCCTTTCACCCCTTTCGACACGGAATGCGGCACCCGGACACGATCCTCCGGGACTCACCACTCGACGGGCATCGACTCGACGCCATCGATCAACGCGCTCGGCGTGAAGATCGGTTCGCAGCCCGCAGCGATTCGAAGATTTGGGAGCCGCGCGAGCACGCGTTCGAGCGTGGCTCGAATCTCCATCTTCGCGAGGTTCGCTCCGAGGCAGTAATGCGGCCCGAAGCCCAGCGCGAGATGTTCGTTGGGAGAGCGGTCGACGCGGAACGACTGCGAGTCCGGGAAGACCGTCTCGTCGCGGTTCGCCGAGGCGTAGACCATGACGACCGACTCGCCCGCACGAATCTTCTGTCCGGAGAGCGTCGTGTCTTCGAGTGCCACTCGACGCATCGCGCGAACCGGGGAGGTCCACCGAAGGATCTCGTCCGACGCGGTCTCCCAGAGTGAGGGGTCAGCAGCGAGTCTGGCTCGTTCCCTGGGATGCTGGAGGAGGGCGAGCATGCCCTGGGAGATACCGTTGCGCGTGGTTTCGTTGCCCGCGATCAGCAGGAAGAGGGCCATGTCCTTGACTTCGTCAGGACTCAGGCGGCGATCGAGGTCGACGAACCCCGGGGCGTCCTCGAGGAGCCCCTCGTCCGCGGCTTCGATGATTCGGCTCAGAATATCGTCCTGAGGCGTCTCTCGACGCTCGCGCACCTTCTCGCCGACGTATTCGTTGAGTTCGGTGACGAGCGCTCCCACTCGCGCGAGTTGATCGGGATCCGCATGTCCGCCTCCCATGAAGACCACCGCGTCACTCCACTCTCGGAATCGTTCGAGGTCGCCATCGGCGACGCCAATCATGTCGGCGATGATCCGCATGGGGACCGGCACCGCGAGATCCGTTACGAATTCGCCGCTGCGGCGCCCTTCGAGGGCGTCGATCGCCTCGTCCGCATAGCGAATGGCGCGCGCCGAGAGCATCGACACCATGCGTGGCGTGAAGGCGCGGCTGACGATGTTGCGGTGGCGAAGATGGCGTTTGCCGTCCATCGCCTGCATCGAGAAGCGATGCTCGAAGACATGCCAGGGGCCCTTGGGCTCCGAAGAGAAGATTTCCGGGTGGCGAGAGACGCTTCGGATGTCTGCGTATCGAGTCAGCAGCCACCAGTCGTTCTGAGCGTCCCATTCGATGGGCGACTCTCGTCGCAGCGCGGCGAGGGCGCGATCTCTCGCGGCGCTCTCGTGAACCGGAGCCAGGACGTCATAGTTCATTTCCATCTCGGGTCCTCGTCGGGCGGGGGGTGTGGTCTCGGGTGAGTGTAACCAGCGCCGGGGAGGGGAACATGTCTCGAGGTTCGGCCCGGAGGCCGGCACCGTGCGTGGAGATCGGGCAGAATCCCGCATCACACCCGTGGACTGGAGAGGCCTTGCCCCGATCGCTCGCGACCGCGCTGACGGTGACCGACATCGCCTTCCTCCTCTACTGGACGATCGCCGCGCTCTCGCAATCGGGTCTGATCGAGATCCCCGCGGAGTGGATGTACGCGAATTCGACCCGATGTGGTTCGGAATGAACCTGCTGCTCGTCGTGTGGCCGCTCTTCTTCATGAAGGACTTGCTGTCGGAAGAGCCTTCAGCCTGATCGAGAGCCTTCAGCCCAATCGAGAGCCTTCAGCCCAATCGATGCGCCCCAGCCCGATCGAGAGCGGATGGGCCGTCTAGAGGCACTCGAGCCACTTCTCTGCGACCTCGAGGCGTCGATCGAGTTGGTTCACAGTCGCCTCCGTGATGCGCTCGATCCCGACGCGGCGATTCAGTTCGGCGTTCACCTGGGCATGTCCTCGGCGCGTGCGGTGGACGAGCGTGCGGACCAACGCGCTGTTCTGTTCCCGGAGCTTTCGTTTTCGACTGCGCGGCGCTGGGGCCTCGCGGACGGAATCGGGTTCCGGAGTAGGCACCGGAGCGTCGAATTCCGGCGCGGTCAAGGCGAAGTCGGATAGATCGTCCCTCGCGGAGGGTTCGTCGATGAGGCCGGGAATCTCTTCCTTGTCCTCTTCGAGGGGCGATGCGTCGAGCGGGTTTCCGTCTTCGTCGAGAGGGACGGCCGAGATGGCGGAGAAGAGCGAGAGCTGACCTCGCTCCGAGGTCAATTGCTCGCCGCCGGGATCGTCGAGAAAGTCGTCATCCCCGGCGTCGGGCTTGAGCAGGCTGTGACGGCGTTGTTCCGCGATCCCGCTGGCAAGATGGCGAAGCCGAACGTCGTCCGGGATGAACATGTACGCGCGTTGCTGGGGCGCGCTGGCCGTGGCTCTCACGAGGCGCCCGACCGCCTGGCGAAAAAAGAGGTCGGTGATCGTATTCGTCGCATAGACCCCGACCTTGAGTCGTGGGATATCGACGCCCTCCGAGACCATCCGAACGGCCACGATCCATGGGTCGTGGCCCTCGGTGAATTCGGCGATTTTTTTGGAGGCGGTGGGGTCGTCGGAGGTTGCAACAGTTGCGCGGACACCGACTCGATCCTTGAGGACCTTCGTGATTCCCCGCGCGTGATCCTGGTCCATGGCGATCACCATGCCCGCGGCGCGCGGATCGGATCGACGCAGGTGCATGAGCTGGCGGTGCGCCTTCATGATCACGGCCTGGAGCCACTCGCCTTCGATGTCCAGGGCGGTTCTCAGGCGCTGGCTCGCGAGGGTCCGGCCGATCGGGTCTTCGAAGCCGGCGGCCTGTGACGAGCCGTCGGGGGACGTCCACTCCATTCGACCGTTGATGCGCGGAAAGTAGACCGGACGGACGACGTGGCGATCGCGGAGGGCTTCCCCGTACCCGTACTCGTAGTCCGCCTGCGCTTCGTCACCGACATAGCGGACGAAGGGGATGGCGCTCTGGTCCGAGC
>JAPYTP010000061.1 GCA_029941885.1 Myxococcota bacterium | reverse complement strand
GTTTGTATCGGCTGCGTGCTTGAAAGTCAAAGAGGAATTCGCGCCGACTCGAAAAATTGTTTTCGAGATCAGCCGAAGGCGGGGGCGGGTCCCTCGTAGACGGTTTGGATCGGGATTTCGGTGACCGAGATCTCGCCGCCCATGCATACGTCGATGTCGTGATCCGGGAGCCGGGGGCGGGCGTGGAAATCGCTGACCCAATGGAGATGCCCGGCCCGGTTTTCGTATCGAAAGGCGTGAGGACTCGGGTCGAGAGGGCAGAACACCAGATCGTGTCTTACGGACTCGTCGACTGGATGGGGCAGGTTCACGTTCCAGAACATTCCGGGGCGTGGCGGGCGATCGAGGAGGGCGAAAAGGGCGAGCCGGGCGCGCTCGGCAGTCGCCGACCAGTCGGGGACCCGGTGGCGGCCCACGTATTGGGAGATTGCGATCGCGGGGAACCCGAGGATCGCCGCTTCTCGTGCCGCTGCCGCGGTGCCAGAGATATACGTGTCGACCCCGAGATTGGCACCATGGTTGATGCCGGCGACGAGCCAGAGATCCACGTCCTCGGCGTCGGGAGCCGTGTCGCCGAGTTCCCTGCGGGCGAACGCCGCGCTCCCACCGAGTGCCACGCGGACACAATCCGCCGGTGTCCCCGCGAGGCCGAAGCGCCCGGGTCCGAGGGCCTCGAGCTTCATTGGCTCGACTGTCGTCACCGCGTGACCGACGCCGCTTTGGGGTCCGCTGGGGGCCACGATCAGGCATTCGGCTTGCCGCTCGAGGACCGAGTGAAGGGTTGCGAGCCCCTCGGCATTCACTCCATCATCATTCGAGAGAATCAAGGGCATCGTCATCCGATCCATCTGCGGTTAGTCTGCGGATGCGGTGCCGGTCGGGCGCGGACCGGCTGCGTTTCGAGTAGAAAAAAAAGCTACCAGTGGTGGGAAACCCGTTCTTCTAGCAGCGGAACAGACGATAGCTTGAGGGTGCGTGTCTGGGTGGCGCGGACACGGTTCGATCGGAGATGACCCCCCTGAAGATTTCAATGGAACAGATGATTACGCTGCACGGCTTCTTCGCGGCGGCAGCGGCGATCGGTGAAGCCTCGCTCGGTGAGCTCAGTGGTTGTGAGACCGAGATCGAGGTCCAGGAGATCCGCTGCACTGCGCTGGCCGAATTCGGCGAACGGGGCCTGTGGCTGTCGGAAGACCTGGTGGCGGGCGTGATGGGCCGGCTCGAAGGGGTCATGCCCGGATCACTCAATCTGGTGATCGAGCCGGAAGAGGCGTTGCTCTGGGCGCGGCTGGGCGGCGACGGCGACCCACTCGAGACCTTCGTCGAGATCGGGCGGCGGCTGCTTGGCGGCATGACCACGGCACTCTCGGAGATCCTTTCGGGGGGGGCCCGCTTCGAAGGGGCGGCGCTGGTGGAAGAGCCGGAGCTGGCGATGCTGGTGAAGACCCATGCACCGACGGACACGCTGGTGTTCTCGACGCGCATGCGGATCGATGTCCGGGACGAGGTCTTCAGCGCGGTGTCCCACCTGCTGGTCGAGCCCAAATACATTGCTCGGTTGCTGTCCGCCCTCTCCGCCGCGGTCCACTAACCGATCGGTCCGTCCGTCCGGGTCGGCGCAGGGACGCTACGCTGCGCGCCATGGCGATCCTGCTCATCCGACATGGCGAGACCCCCGGTAATCGCGACCGCGTCATCCAGTTTCCCGATACCCCGCTCTCGGATCGTGGCCTCGAACAGGCCGTGCGCCTGGGCGAGAGGCTTGCTGACGAGCCGATCGCCGAGATCTGGGTGAGCGATCACACGCGCGCTCAGCAGACCGCAGCCGCCATCGAAGAGGCGACGGGTGCCCCCCTCGAGGTCGTCGTCGATCTTGGAGAGCGAAGCCTCGGTGAGCTTCGTGGGACTCCCTATTCTGAACTCGGATTCGACCCCTTCGACGCCGACTACGACCCACCGGGGGGCGAGAGTTGGGGGATCTTCCACGAGCGCGTCGATCGTGTCTGGAAACAGATCGAAGCCCGCTGGTTCGAAAATTTTGCGGATCGCACGGATCCCTGTCATCTCGCGGTCGTCACCCATGGTCTCGTCCTGCGCTCGATCTTCGAACGCCATCTGTTGAGCGCCTCGGAGCTCGAACGTCACGGTGATGAAGAGCGACATGTGTTGATCGCGAACACCTCCGTCAGTTTCGTCGCGTCGACTCGCCTCGCTGACGGACGTTCCGGGCATCGCGTCGATCTGCTCGGCTGCATCGCCCATCTCGACGCCGAAACCGCGCCGCGCGTGAATCCGAACGTAGGGATGTGAAGACGCTCCGACCCGTTTTTGATCCGCGTCGATCCCGAGATCGAGATCGCGAAAGGCAAGGGCTTCCGGAGCGTGATATCTACTCGTGATGTCCGAACCAACGTCCCTTTCGGAAGCGCGCGGGGTCCTCTCGGAAGTCTTCGGCTTTGCGAATTTTCGTCTCGGTCAGGGCGAGGCGATCGAAGCCGCGCTGTCCGGACGCGATGCGGTCGTGCTCCTGCCCACCGGATCAGGGAAGTCGATCTGCTACCAGGTTCCGGCGCTGGTCGCCTCGCGTCGCGGTGCCGGTACGACGATCGTCGTCTCTCCCCTGATCGCGTTGATGCAAGATCAGATTGGCGCGCTCTGTGCACGAGGAGTTGCGGCCGCGGCGCTTCACAGCAATCAGGACGACGAGGTTCAGCGCGACGTAGTGGTGCAGTTCCTCCGCGGCGAGCTCGAGCTGCTCTACGTTTCACCCGAGCGGGCCGCGAAGACGAGCTTTCGGCGCATGATGAAAAGGACTCCGATCGCTCTCGTTGCGATCGACGAAGCCCATTGTGTCAGTCAATGGGGTCATGATTTTCGACCCGACTACATGCTCCTGGCCGAGCTTCGGGACGTCGTCGACGCGCCGATGATCGCTCTGACCGCCACCGCCACTTCGATCGTCATGAAGGAGATCGAGACACGGCTCGGACTCTCCTCCCCCCGCGTCGTATGCACTGGCTTCGACCGCCCGAACCTGGCTTTCGCGGTGCGCGCGATCCGGACCGAGGCGCGACGGGTCGAAGTGACGCTCGCCGAGGTCGACCGGGCCGGAATTCGCGGCCGCGCAGGCCGTGGTCGCGCGATCGTCTACTGCAGTACGCGCAAGGCGACCGAGCGCGTCGCCAAGTCACTTCGCTCGTCGGGAGTCCTAGCCGGTCACTATCACGCCGGGCGAACAAAATTGGCACGGGAGCGGGCACAAGCCGCCTTCGAACAGGGCCGGACCCGCGTGCTCGTCGCGACGAACGCGTTTGGGATGGGGATCGACCTGCCGGACATCCGATTGATCGTCCACTTCCAGACTCCGGGTAGCGTCGAAGCCTACTACCAGGAGGCTGGCCGCGCGGGTCGGGACGGCGATCCGGCGCGATGCCTGATGTTCTTCGGTCGCGCCGACATGGCGACCCAGCGCAGACTCTCGCAGTCGGGGACGACGGGCGGTGTGCTCCAAAAGAGGCGCGAGGACGCCCTCGGCGAGATCGAACGTTATGCGACGCAATCTCGCTGCCGCCATGCCGCACTCGTTTCTCATTTCTCCGAGGAGGGGGGTGAGAGTCCAGCAGGCTCTCCGGCCGCTTGTGGTCGGTGCGACGTGTGCCTCGGCGAGGACGAGCAGGTCGACTCGGGTGCCCAAGGCGATTCGTCCGTCCCTTCCGCCCCGCTGCCACCCGAGGACGCGATGGAAGTGATCGTTCGGGCTGTGGGGCGCTTGACCCGGCCGGTGGGGCGCCGGAACCTGGCGCAGGCGTTGCGGGGCGGAAAAGCCAAGACACTCTCGCGGGGCGGGCTGCTCGCGATGCCCGAATACGGAACGCTCTCCGAATATTCGGTAGATGCTTTGCTCCAGGGAATCGACGAGCTGCTCCGCATCGGGCGACTCGACAGGAGCGGGCGCAAATACCCGACGGTCTGGATTCCCGGCAAGCCCGTTCGAACAAAGTCACGCCCCCCCGGCTCGTCGGCCGAGGGGGTTGCAAGAGGCGGTGGACCGTCGCTGCGGACCGCTCGGACGAATTCGCGACGCTACGGGGGAGACATCGCCCGTGCGCTCGACAATTATCGGAAGCGCCGCGCCCGCGCCCTCGGATGGAAGACCTACATGGTCTTTCAGAAGAACGTGATGCTCTCGATCGATCGGGACGAACCCGACAGTCTAGAAGCCCTGGCAGAGATCCGGGGACTGGGTCCGGCGAAGATCGAACGCTTCGGCGAGGATATTCTCGACATCGTTCGGACTTACCGGAGGCCCCATCGCGACTGATGGAATCAGCGCTCGAGTTCGATCTCGACGAGTACGACGTGACCCGCCGCGCTCGTGATGTCCTCCTCTCGCGGTCGTTTGTCACGGTCAAGTTTGATTCCATACACGACCGCATCCCTTGGGACCGCCGAAAGAAAACTCCGCACTCCGTTTCGAAATCGATCGCCGTCCTCGAGGATCGCGAGCGCGCGGCCGCGCAAACTCTCGCGCGCGATTTCGAGCTCGACCTCAACCGGGCCGTCGAGAAAATTCAGCCACCAGCGCGTCTCGTGGCTCGAGAGCAGGCGCACGACGTTGCCCTCCCGCATGAAACTGAGCGGCGTCGTAAAGGACCGACCCGAGCGCCGTCCCCGATACGAGAGCAAACAGAGATTCGCGCTCGCGATTGCATGCAGAGGCGATCGCAGGAGCGCTCGCATCGGCGGGTTGAGCGTCGAATAGAGAAGCGATTGGATTCGCATCAGATCTGGCCTCTCGGATCGCCGTTGGCCGCATTGTCTCGGATCAGCTCTTCGATGACGTTTTCGAACTCGTCCGCGTAGATCGATCGGGTCTCGCCCCACCAGGTTCGGATGCCGGGGTGGCTCAGATTGGCGGCGATCGCCTGGCAGTGGTCCAACCAGGATTCCTCCGTTGTTGCGCCCTCGCAGTATCGAGACCAGGTGTTCTGGTGCGCGAAGAAGAGTTCCTGCAAGAGCCTCCCGAGCCTGACCTTGTCGACTTCATCGAGGCGTTGATAGTCGGCGATGCCTCGGATCCAGAGGGCCGCGAGTTCCGGGTCCCGAATCAGCGGTTCGCGAAAGCGGGAGAAGGAGTTCGCGATCGCATCGAGCGCCGCGATCCGCAACTCGCGACTGTGCTCACCGATCTGACGCGTGTTCTGCCGGATCTGGGTCGCGAGATAGGCCAGGGAAATGATCACGCCGATCGCGCCGAGCAGTTCCGCAATCGCGCCGACCGCATCCCAGTTCATCGTGGTCTCCTCGCTGCGGCGTCTGCGACCTGCGAAGCGTCTGCGACCTGCGAAGCGTCTGCGACCTGCGAAGCGTCTGCGACCTGCGAAGCGTATCCCTCACGCGCCACGGTGGCTGAAGAGCATGAAGGTCACGTTGTCTTCGCAATCCGCCTCGTCGTCCCATTCCCGGACGGAGGTGAACTCTTCTTCCTCGGAGTGATAGTAGAAGGAGTTCAAGTCCAGCAGATCTGCGAATGCGACCAGGGTCGAATGCGACCAGGACGTCCAGTCGTGGTAGTTGAACATCGTCCTCTGTCTGCGGCCGTTGTCCGTCTCGAGATGGAAACTGAGTTGGTTCGTCAGCGGGTTCGGATCGCCGTTCTTCTCGCCGACGAGCGCACACTTGAAACCCGCGTCTTCCTGCTCTTCGCGGGTCAGTTCATCCGTATCACCCATTTCCGAAACGAGACAGATCTGCGGCGTCTCGAGCATGAGATAGTCGACGTGCTCGGTCGCGAGCTTCATCAGCCGGAAGAGTTGTTCTGCGGTGAAATAATGATGGCTCTGCTTTCCGATATAGGCGAGGGACTCTCCCTTGCTCTTGGACTTCACTCCGTCCCAGATATCCGCCGTGAGGACATCACCCAGAATATACTCCTTCGACGCCTGGGGGAGCCAATTCTGGGAAAGCACGAGATCGCGGGCCTCGTGATCGAGGTCGATCATCAGATACTGGAATTCTGGAAAGCGGAAATGACCCGCATAACAGAATTCCGCGGTTCCGGCCATCGGCTCGACGATCGTCTGAACATTTTCACAGAGTTGGGTGTTGATGAAATCGTCGACGCCGAAGTCAAAGGTCCCTAACACGGATGAATAGACCTTGTAGGGATCGAGGGCATCGATCCCGCCGCGCTGGTAGTCGGAGATATAGTCGTAGTTCTCCACGAAGGGCGAGTCGTAGTTTTTTGTCCAGCCGAGTTCGCTGAAATCATGGAAGCCCGAGCGAGCGATGGATTGCCACAGCTCGAGACGCTGCGTGCGACCCCCGGGCTTCTTGCAGGTATTCCTGAACCCACGAAGCACGCAGGGGTGCAGGCGGTCGAGAAAGGCGCGTCGTTCATCGAGCTTCATGTGGTCGAGCCGGCAGGCTCCCTGAAGCCGGATCCAGTCGGGCTTGGCGAGGGCGCCGGTCTCGATTCGAGTGAGGAGCTTGTCCAGGTCCTGGGGGCTCTTGGCGATCTTCAATGTTTCAACGTACGACATGCTGCTTGGGCTCGGCTTTCCGGGGGATCTGGATGGCTGCTTGGAGGGTTCTTCGGGCGAGTCGGAGTGGGTGACGATTCCGGTCAGGAGGTCGACTGTTCGGGATCGGAAGGCGCTTCCTCGAGATATTTCGAGAGCGACCGATGGACCTGACGGGCGCGATCTCCACGCCACCCCTGCAGCGCCATCAAGACGAAATAGGCCTGCTGCTTGATCACCTCGGATCCGCCCTCCTTGATCGCTTCGAGCGCGCGTTCCGCCGACGCGACGACCACCCCGCTCGGGCAGGAGCGCGTGACGATCGTGATCGCTTCGATCACGCCTAGATCACGTTGAAAATCGGGCCCATTGCCGGAGTTCGCATCGGTCTGTTCGGGTGATTCGTGCCCCATGCGCGGGACGATATCGCATCCCCGTGCGACATTCTCCGTGGAAGCCCAATTCGGGTGCTTCGAGTGAGGGCCGTTACGATGAATCGAATCGACGTGGATCGGGGATGGGCGCGATCGGGGCGCCGCGAGAGGCAGCGATTGAGGCGCGCGTTCGCAGGGGGGGTCGGTGCGCTGGTCGGAATCGCGTGGGTCTCGACGGCTTCGGCACAACAGGATCTATCCAAGGTCGAGGTCACGACGACCGACCTCGGTTCGGGTCTCGCCATGCTGGTGGGCGCCGGTGGGAACATCGGCGTGTCGAGCGGGCCGGACGGGGTGTTCTTGATCGACGACCAGTTTGCTCCCCTCACGGAGAAGATTCGCAGAGCGGTCTCGAATCTATCTAGGGAACCGATCCGGTTCCTGCTCAACACGCATTGGCACGGAGACCACACAGGCGGGAACGAGAATCTCGGTCGTTCTGGCGTTCTGATCATGGGACATCACCGGGTGCGTGCTCGGCTGAGTCGCGATCAGGTCATGTCCGCCGGCGATCGCAAGATCCCGGCGTCGCCCGAGGTCGCCTGGCCGATCGTGACTTTCGAGGAGGGTGTGACGCTCCATCTGAACGGACACACGATCGAAGTCCTGCACGTCGAGCCGGCTCATACCGACGGCGACTCGATCGTCCGGTTCGTCGAAGCCGACGTGCTGCATCTCGGAGACACCTTCTTCTCCGGGATCTACCCCTTCATCGATACGTCGAGCGGCGGACGGATCGACGGCATGATCGCGGCCGCCAACCGTGGACTCGCGTTCGCGGGCCCCGAGACTCGAATCATCCCCGGTCACGGTCCGCTCTCGAGCGCCGAAGACCTCCGGAAGAGCCGCGACATGCTCGTCTCGGTACGCGACCGCGTTCGCAATATGGTGACGAGGGGACTCGATCGGCAGGCGGTCGTGCAAGCCCGGCCGACCCGGGAGTTCGACGTCCGCTACGGCGGCGGATTCATGAACCCGGATCGCTTCGTCGGGATCGTGTATGACAGCTTGACCATGGACCCATAGAAGGAATGCCCCAAGGGGGATCCGGTCTGGCGAACTAGGATGGCATAAAAGGAGGGATATTTATCATTGAAGACGAATCGCGTGCGGGCGATGCTGTCCCGATGGATTCGTCACACCGAGACCGCAGCAGGTCGCGCGACCGCGAGCAGCCGGGTTCTCTGCCGCAAGCCCGCCGGGTCGTCATGGTCGCCTATCCCGAGATCCAGCTTCTCGACGTCACCGGGCCGCTCGAGGTTCTTGCGGCGGCGTCGGACGCGGTCGGCCGGCGCGGACACGGGCGCGGGTATGCCCTCGAGATCCTCGGTCCCGAACCCGGCCTACTGCGCGCTTCATCCGGGCTGACGATCGGGGTCGATCGGGCCTACGAGGATCTTCCGGATCGGATCGACACACTGATCGTGGCGGGTGGGACGGGGGTCGAGGCCGCGCTCGAGGTGCCGCGCGTTCGCGAATGCGTGCGTGTGGCGGCGGCGCGTGCGAGGCGCGTCTGTTCGGTCTGTACCGGTGCCTTCCTGCTCGCCGCCGAGGGTCTTCTCGACGGGCGTCGAGCCACGACCCATTGGAGCGCGCTGGCAGCGCTGGCCGACGGCTTCCCAGAGATCCGGGTCGATACGGATTCGATCTATGTCCGAGACGGAGAGACCTGGACCTCCGCGGGCGTGACAGCCGGGATGGACCTCGCGCTCGCTCTGGTCGAGGAGGACCACGATCGCGCGCTCGCCCTCGAGATCTCACGTCGCATGGTCTTCTTCCTGAAGCGCCCAGGCGGCCAATCGCAGTTCTCCGCCCAGCTCGCTGGCCAGTTTGCCGACCGCGATCCGCTCCGGGATCTGCAGGCGTGGGTGGTCGAGCATCCGGAGGCGGCGCATACGGTCGAGGCGTTGGCTCTGCGGGTCGCGATGAGTCCACGACATTTCTCTCGCGTGTTCTCCGAACAGGTGGGCCAGTCGCCCGCTCGCTTCGTCGAGCGCGTCCGGGTCGAGGCCGCCCGGCGAAGGCTCGAAGAGTCCGAGCGTTCGGTCGACGAAGTCGCGGGGGATGTGGGCTTCGGGACCTCGGAAACGATGCGCCGGGCGTTTCTGCGCCAGATCGGCGTCGGGCCTTCCGCCTATCGAGAACGCTTCATTGGAGTCTGAAATCGGGTCGACGAATCTACAAGGGTGCGAAGTCGGAGAACTTCATTCGCCAATGACCAGGCGTCCCGCTAGGAGACAGCAAGATGACGCGGACTACGGATAAGAGAGAACTAACGATCGGGATCGTCCTCTTCGAACGCGCCGAGGAACTCGATTGGGTCGGTCCTTTCGAAGTATTCACGATGGCGCGCGAGGTGTCGGGAGATCGAGGGCCGGCTTCGGGCCTCCGCGTCGTCCTCATCAGCGAGGAAGGCGGAGTCGTCACTGGGGCGAAGGGGCTTCGGAACGAGGTGAATGCCTCCTTCGCGGAGGCGCCCCAAATCGATGTGCTCCTGATCCCGGGTGGAATCGGAACGCGCGTGGAGATGAAGAACGCTCGGATGCTCGATTTCCTGTCGAAGAAGGCGGCGGCATGCGATTGGGTAACGAGCGTCTGCACGGGGTCCGCTGTCCTCGAGGCCGCGGGACTCACGAAGGGCAAGCGGATCACGACCCACTGGGCCTACGTGTCCACTCTCCGCGAGAACGCTGGCGAGTCGACGACGGTCCTCGGGAACGTTCGTTATGTCAGAGATGGCCAGCTTCTGACGGCGGCGGGCGTCTCTGCCGGAATCGACATGGCTCTTTGGCTGACGGGCGAGATATTCGGTGTGGATCACGCGCGGCTGACCCAGAAGGCAATGGAATACGATCCTGCGCCGCCCTACACCGCCGAGGTCTGATCGGCGTTTCGCGCCTCGATCGCCGACCGGATTCGTGTGGCCTCGCGGCTGTCGAGCGAGAAGCGGGAGAAGGCGACCATTCCGATCAAGATGCACACGAAGGGCGCTCCGCCGGTCATCCCCTTGATCGTCCAGTTCACGGTCTCGGTTTGTTCGACGTTCGCGATGAAGCCCGACCCCTGAAGCGCCCAGCCCGAGATCGCGATCATCAATCCCGTTCCGAATTTCGAGGCGAGGCTCCAGGCCGCCAGGTAGGAGCCCTCCTTTCGTTCGCCGGTCAGATACTCGTCGTAGTCGATCACATCGCCCTTGATGGCGTAGCCCAGCGTCTGCCCACAAGCGGTGCCGAATCCGTTGATGACCGAGCTAGCGATCATGAGCCAGACGCGCCCCTCGTCCTGGAAGACGATCAGGCCGTAGCCGACGGCCTGAAGACCCATCGCGAATCGCCAGAGCTTGTGGCGCTCGAAGCGCTTGCCCAGCCATACCCAAAAGGGGATCGAGAGAATCGCGGGCACGGTGTAGAAGATGAAGACGATGCCGATATAGTCCGCCGCCTTGATCACGTATTTCAGGAGATAGGGTGTCATCGCGCTGGTCGCGCCGATTCCGAAGACCTCGATGAAATAGACGAAGAGCAGGAGTCGCGCATGCGGATTGCGCACGACGTCCCGCACCGCGGTGACCGGATTCTTCGCGCCCTTCCCAACGGAACCCCGTCGTTCGGGCGGCAGCCAGAACGTGCAGATCAGGATCGAGAGACCGAGTACGACCGCGCCGGCTGTCGAGACGAGCACGGCGTTCTCTCGAGCAAGCGGATTGCCGACAATCATCGGAGTGGCAATGATGAAAGCACCCAACATTCCGATCGACAATGCGATCTGGCGTCCCGCGAAGACGCGTGTCCGCTCATGGGGTGAGGGAGAGAGTTCGACACCGAGGGCCATCTGGGGAATCGCGTAGATCGTGAAGGCCGTGTAGAAGCCGAGCACCGAGACGATCACCCAGCCGAGGAGCGCGACTCCGCTGAGCTCGGTGGGCGGCATCCACATCATCATCGCCATCCCTGCGAGTGGAATGGCCGACGCGTAGATCCACACCTTTCGGCGGCCGAGACGCGATCGGGTGCGATCGCTCCAGTAGCCGATCATCGGATCGGAGACGGCATCCCAGAGCTTCGAGACGAAAAAGATCGTGCCGATCACTCCCGGAGCAATCAGCAGGACGTCCGTCGCGAAGTTCATGTACACGACAGTGACCATCATGTAGAGGAGGTACGCCGGCCCGAGCGGGGCGGCGTAATTGAAGAGCGTTGTCCAGCGGACGCGTTCAGGGTGAGAGCGCCGCTTCGATCCGGGATCGGGAACCGCAGCGGTGTCGGAGGGAGAGGGCGCGGCGTGGGACAATCGATCTCCGGGCTGGCGGGGCGTCGAAGCTATCACGCTCGCTGCGGTTCGCCCCGCCGGTCTCGCTAGCCGAGACCGAGTTGGGGCAGGCTGCCCTCCGCGATCATCGTGAGGCTGCCGGTGCCCTCGCTGTCGAGCCCACCGCCGCGAATGGTCACCTGGACAGGCTGAATCCGATGGATGGGCCGCACGACTTCGCCATCGCGGACGACGTCGCTCGGGTGGGAGACGTCCCACACGTCGTGTTCGAGATGCTCCTCGCTCCGCCAGACCCCAAGTCCCCGCGTGTCGTCGTACCCGCCGTATCCGAGGCCCTGCATGTCGACCGCGGATCCCTTGGCCGTCGCTTCGACGATGACCGACCGATCCTCGGCTCCGGCCTCCGCCAGAACGGCTTCGTAGGTCACCTTGCGAAAGCGCCTCGGGCTCTTCTCGTCCGAGAAATCGATGGAGAGGGATGCCCGGGAGGCCAGATAGAGATGCAGTGGCTCCGCCTCGGGGTCGTCGCGGCGAGTCAGCTCACAGGTGAAATAGTCGGGCCTGCCGGCGAACTGGGCGAGCTGGAGATGTCCCCCGTACAGGGCGGTGGAGAAGAAGAGAAAGGAGAAGAGGCTGCCCGCACTCGGGAGCGGGCCGGGTCCCGTCTCAGGCTCTTCGACGCCCATGCGCTCTCGTACACCCCAGGAGTGGTCCCGAGTGGCCCACCAGCGATCGACTTCGACCCGCTCCCCTGCCAGTTCGATCCATCCGCTGCACTCGCCAATCTGATCGAAGCGACGAGAGTCTTCGACGGTCCGACCGCGTACGCGCGTAAAGCGCGGGATCTCTTCCTGAGCGGGGAGGATCGATTTCCATTCGAGTTCGGCGGCGATTCCGTGGTTGCCCCGATCGACGACCAGTCTCGCGCGGTGGAGCGGATCGATCATCTCGACGCGCATCGGCCCACAACGTGACTCGAAGTGGGGGCGAAGAGAGCGCGACACGCGCAGGTTGTGCTGGCTTCCATTTCGAATCGCGACGAAGCCGCCGTCCATCACGTTCATATTTGCGTAGGCGCCGAGTGTGAATTGAAGCGCGCCTGCGCCTTTCGGATCGCTGGCCGCAAACCAGAAGCGGTCGAAGAAGCGTGGATCGCTGGTGCCGACGTGATCGAAGGTGGTCGGCAGCTGGTGCCAGAGCGTGTCATCCATCGGGGTCAGCATGGTGGGTCTCGCTATCGGGCTTCATCCGTCGTGGGCCACGCGCAGAACCGCTCGCGGGTGGGCCTCTCGACGTGTCGTTACATCGAATATACTCGGATCGTGACGAAAACGAATGATATCCGCCCGGCGCTGGTCGACTGGCTGCGATCGAGGGTCGTCGATGCGACCGACCTGCGGGTGAGCGAGCTTCGAAGGCCCGGCGCCGGTGAGTCGAGCGACACTCAGCTGTGCACGATCGAGATCGAACGCGGTGTCGCTGTCGAGCGGATCGAAGCGGTACTGCGCTGCGCACCGAGAGAAGAGGGGCCGTTCCCGGAATACGATCTCGGCCTGCAAGCGCATGTCATGCGGGCTCTGGCTCGAGGCGGGGCCGTTCCGGTTCCGGAGGTCTTGTGGCTGGAAGAGGACGCGAAGGTCCTCGGTGTGCCTTTCCTGGTCATGCGCGTCGTTCCCGGGGACGCCCCCCTCGATCGCCCGACGTATCAGGGCGAAGGCTTCTACCACGAGGGTTCCCGCGAGATGCGGGAGCATATGTGGGCGGGGACCATCGAAGCCGTGGCCCGACTCCACGCCCTCGATTGGCGCGAACTGGGCGGGGGAATCGTACCCGGATCCCGGGCGGGGGACGATCCGTCCCGCGCCTCCCTCGACTACTGGACGAACTATCTACGTGATTTCCTGAAGGAGCATCCGGACGAGCCGGTCGCGGTCTTCGACGAAGCGCAGGAATATCTCGTCCGAGAGAGGCCCTCGTCGCAGCGCCTATCGCTGTGCTGGGGCGACGCGAAGCTCGGCAACGTGCTGTACGCGCCGAAGAGTCGAGACGTCGCCGCAGTCATCGACTGGGAGATGGCGATCATCGGTGACCCCGAGGCGGACCTCGCGTCGCTTCATCTCTCGGATCTGCGCGCCCAGGATCTCGCGGGCGGCGTGCGTCCCGGTACGCCAAATGCCCAAGAACTCGTTGCGCTCTACGAAAAGGCGAGCGGAGAGAGAGTTGCCAATTTCGACTACAACCTGGTCTTCGCGACCTTCTGGCGGGGCGCGGTTCAGATCGCCGTCATGCGGCAGCTGCGCCGTCGCGGAGTGCCGATCGACGACGCGATGTTCCATGACAACTTTCCCGTGAACCAGTTGAGGAAGCTGCTGGGGCTCTCGGGTCCGCATCCGAGCCCACACCGGGGCTAGGGCTTGCGAAAACGCAGCGTCATGCGATCGCTCTCACCGATCGCCAGGTACGTGTCGAGATTCTCGTCAGCGAGTCGAAGCGTCGGGGGCAGGGTCCAGACACCGCCAGCGTAGTCGGCTGTGTCCTTGGCGTTCGCGTTGATTTCCGACGTCGCTTCGAGAACGAAACCCGCGGCGGTCGCCAATTCGACGACCCGCTCCTGGGCCACGTAGCCGTTGAAGGTCGAGAGATTGGTTCGGTCGCCGGCCCGATGCTGGACGACCCCGAGAACACCGTCCGGCTTCAGGACTTCGAAGAACGCCGAATAGACCGATTCGATTGCGTCGTCTCGGATCCAACCGTGATTGCTTCGGAAGGTGAGAACCATATCCGCCGACTCGGGCTCACCGAGATCGATCGAAACGGGCGCGGAGAGCTTCGCGATCTTCGCCGGACCGAAGGTACTCGCCTCGTTCTCGAATCGATCGGCCATGCGCTTGTGTCCACGCGTCCGATAGTCGGGCTGGTCGGGAAGACTGATGTCGTAGGTTGCCGCGATATATTGCCCTCTGTCGCGCAGGACCGGCGCCAGGATCTCCGTGTACCAGAGGCCACCGGGCAGGGCCTCGATCACCGTCATGTCGGAGCGGAGTCCGAAGAACGACAACGTCTCGACCGGGTGTCGGTACACATTGCGCGCAATATTCTTGTCGCTTCGGTGTGAGCCAACCGAGGCCAGGGCGATGGCGGCGGCGGTGTCCGAATCCGTTCCTGCCTGCCCGTTGAACCCGAGCATGCTGCAGCCGGTCATGAGGAGGGTGGTGCCTATCAGCGCGATCGAGGCCAGACGAGTCATCGGGTTCCCCTGCTTCTGCCGACCGTTTCCCAGCGGAGTTCGCTCGGAGCGGCCGGTCGAGAGAGGAAGATTCTGCCAGATCAGTAGCCGAGATTCGATGCCAGCCAGCGCTCGGTCTCCTCGACGCTCAGTTCGATCCGTTTTGCGTAGTCCTCGATCTGGTCCCGCCCCAGCCGGCCGACGGTGAAGTAGCGAGCATCGGGATGGCCGAAGTAGAGACCGGAGACGCTCGCCGCCGGAGTCATCGCGCAATTCTCGGTCAATTGGATCCCCACCTCCGGCGCATCCAGGAGCTGGAACAGCGTCCGCTTGGGTAGATGATCCGGGCAGGCCGGGTAACCGAAGGCGGGCCGAATGCCGCGATAGCGCTCGGCGATCAGGTCGTCGCTCGAGAGATCTTCGCTGCCGCCATAACCCCAATCCCTTCGAGCGCGGGCGTGGAGGAACTCGGCAAACGCTTCTGCGAGGCGATCGGCGAGGGCCTTCACCATGATCGAACGATAATCATCGTGATCCTTTTGGAAGCGGGTCGCGAGGTCGTCCGCCTCGATTCCGCTGGTCAGGGCGAAGGCGCCGACGTAGTCCGGCACCTCTGCGTCACGGGGCGCGACGAAGTCAGCGAGCGAGAGATTGGGTTTCTCGTTGGCGATGATCGATTGCTGTCTGAGCATCGGGAATCGTGCGACTTCTTCGGAGAGGTCCTCTTCGGTATAGAGAACGATGTCGTCCTCGTCCCGTCGCGCGGGCCAAAAACCATAGACCGCACGGGGGTTGAGCCACTGCTTCTCGATGATCTCGTCGAGCAGTTCGCGACCGTGAGCGAAGAGCTCGCGCGCGGCTTCTCCCTGCTTCGGATCGTTCAGGATCTTCGGATATTTGCCCTTGAGGTCCCAGGCCGAAAAGAAGAAGGTCCAATCGATGAAGGGCGCGAGATCCGCGGCCTTCACATCCTGAACGACCCGCCGCCCCAGGAACGATAGTTTCGAGGGTTCCAGAGCACGGAAGTCGAGGACCGCAGCATTCGCGCGAGCGTCCGCAATCGAGAGCAGGGGCTTCTCCTTGCGGGCTTCGTAGATCGCACGGAGCTTTTCCTGTTCATCGCGATTGGCCGCCGTGAGCTCGCCCCTTCGCTCCTCGGAGAGCAAGTCCGAGACGACGTTCACGGAACGGGATGCGTCCAGTACGTGGACGACCGGCTGGGAATAATGTGGTGCAATCTTGACCGCCGTGTGCTGTCGACTCGTCGTGGCTCCACCGATCAGGAGCGGTGTCGACATTCCACGACGCTCCATCTCCTTTGCGACCGACGCCATCTCGTCGAGGGACGGTGTGATCAATCCGGAGAGTCCGATCAGGTTCGCGCCCTCTTCGATCGCAACATCCAGGATCTTGTCGGTCGGAACCATGACGCCGAGATCAATCACCTCATAGTTGTTGCAGCCGAGCACCACGCCGACGATATTCTTGCCGATGTCGTGCACATCGCCCTTGACCGTTGCCATCACGATCTTGCCCTGGGCAAATCCCGCGACTTTCTCTTCTTCGAGATAGGGCTCGAGATAGGCGACCGCTTTCTTCATGGAGCGGGCGCTCTTCACGACCTGGGGCAGGAACATCTTTCCGGCACCGAAGAGGTCGCCGACGATGCGCATGCCGTCCATCAGCGGACCTTCGATCACGTCGATCGGCTTGCCGAGTACTCGCCGTGCCTCTTCCGTGTCCTCGTCGATGAAGTCGACGATTCCGTGGACGAGGGCATACGAAAGGCGCTCCTGGACAGTGGTCTCCCGCCAGGAGAGGTCGATCTCGCGCTTCTTGCCCGAGCCCTTCACGTTCTCGGCAAACTCGACCATCCGTTCCGTCGCGTCCTCACGGCGATTGAAGAGGATGTCCTCGACGTGATCGAGGAGATCCTTGGGGATGTCCTCGTAGAGCTCGAGCTGGCCCGCGTTCACGATGCCCATGTCCATGCCGGCCTGAGTTGCGTGATAGAGAAACGCAGAGTGGATCGCTTCGCGGACGCGGTTGTTTCCGCGGAACGAGAACGAGAGATTCGACACGCCGCCGGAAACGTGAACGCCCGGGCAGCGTTGCTTGATCGCGGTCGCCGCCTCGATGAAATTCTTTGCGTATTCCGAGTGCTCCTCGATACCGGTCGCGATCGCGAGGATATTCGGATCGAAGATGATGTCCTGGGCGGGGAAGCCGGCCGTCTCGACGAGAATCTTGAACGACCGCTCGCAGATCTCGATCTTGCGCTCGGTCGTGTCCGCCTGGCCCTCTTCGTCGAAAGCCATGACGACGACGCCTGCGCCGAAGCGGCGAATCACGCGCGCCTTTGCGAGAAAATCTTCTTCGCCTTCCTTCAACGAGATCGAGTTCACGACCGCCTTGCCCTGGACGCAACGAAGCCCTGCCTCGAGCACGCTCCATTTGGAGCTGTCGATCATGACCGGGATTCGCGCCACCTCGGGTTCGGTTGCGATCAGGTTGAGGAAGCGAGTCATCGCCGCCTCGCTGTCGAGCATGCCCTCGTCCATGTTGACATCGAGGAGGTTGGCGCCGCCGCGTACCTGGTCGACAGCGACTTCGACTGCCTTCTCGTAGTCGTCGGCCTCGATCAGCTTCCGAAATCGAGCGGAGCCGGTGACATTCGTTCGCTCCCCGATCATCTGGAAATTCGAATCCGAGCGGATCACGAGGGTCTCGAGTCCGGAGTAGTAGGTCACCCCTTTGTCGGGGCTGGGGATCGCACGCGGAGCGACGCCTTCGACCGCCTCGGCGATTGCTCTGATATGAGCCGGAGTCGTGCCGCAGCAGCCCCCGACGATGTTGACGAGGCCACTCGTTGCGAACTCGCCGATCAATTCGCCAGTCGTCGAGGGTTCTTCGTCGTATTCGCCGAAGGCGTTCGGGAGTCCGGCATTCGGGTAGCTCGACACGAGACAATTCGCGATTCGCGCGAGCTCCGCGACGTGCGGTCGCATATCCGTCGCGCCGAGAGAACAATTCACCCCGACCGAGAGCGGGTTTGCGTGCGCGACCGAGCGCCAGAACGCGTCGACCGTCTGTCCGGAGAGGGTGCGCGCACTCGCATCGGTGATCGCAACGGAAATCATGATCGGGAGCCGGATGCCGATCGCCTCGAAAACCTCGTCGATCGCCACGAGTGCGGCCTTCGCGTTCAGGGTGTCGAAGATCGTTTCGACGAGCAGCAGATCGACGCCGCCCTCGATCAGGGCCTCGACCTGTTCGGTGTAGGCTTCCCGTAGCGCGTCGAAGGTGAGGCTGCGGGCAGAGGGGTCGTTCACGTCGGGTGAAATCGAGAGCGTCTTGGGTGTTGGGCCCACCGCGCCCGCGACAAAGCGCGGCTTCGACGGATCCTTCGCGGTCCATTCGACAGCCGCCTCCACGGCGATCCTCGCCGAGGCGAGATTCAGCTCTCGTACGCTGTGCTCGAGGGAATAGTCGGCCTGGGAAATCGCGTTGGAGCCGAAGGTATTCGTCTCGACGATGTCTGCGCCCGCCGCGAAGAAATCATCGTGAATCCCGCGAATGACATCGGGCCGGGTGAGCGAGAGCAACTCGTTGTCGCCCGACAAATCACTCGCGTGATCGGCGAAATGACTCCCGCGGAAATCCGCCTCCTCGAGACCGAATCCCTGGATCATCGAGCCCATGGCGCCATCGAGTACGAGGATGCGTTTCGCCAGCTGGCGAACCAGTTCGTCGACGCGCTGAGAGCGGGGCTGCTGATTGGACATAGTTGGACTCCGACTTCGATCTTCCATCACGTGATTCGGCTGGGATCGACCTTCGAGAAAGTATCATCAGGGTATCTGCATATCCACATATATAGTTGAGGGAATAGTTTACCCGCGGGGTACGATCCCAGTCTCTGATGACGAGACCTTGCCAGTATATGTGGGATCTGGACGAATCATGGCGCCTGGCGGGGGGCGCACCGAATCGGGGTACGAAGATGCGCCAGACCCGATCGACGGGCGCCCGGTCCGCCGCGAGTTTCGCTGTTGCCTACGAAGGGGAAGAAGCACCCGGATCGCGAGCCGGAACCGGGATCCGGTGACGCAGATGGCCACCGAATCGGCGATTTTGCGGTCGATCCCCAATCGCGCTTCTGAGGCCGGATTCGATTGGGCTTGGCCTAGACTGAGAGGCAACGGACTCCCGACGAGGCCCTCCCATGCAACTCCTCTATTCAGCAGATTCACACGTCAACGAGACCGAGGAATGCTATGCGGACATCGATCCGGCATTCCGCGCTCGCCGGCCTCGAGCCGTCTACGACCCCGCCGAAGGCGCTCAGCTGATCGTTCCGGGGCTTGGCTTCGATATTCCCTCGAGCAAGCTCAGCCGTGCCGGCATCGCGTATCAGGATTGGAACAAACCACAGCGCTGGGAGGAGATTCATCCGGCGGGTCATGATCCGAAGGCTCGTCTCTTAGTCCAGGACGAAGAGGGACTCTCCGGTGAGGTGATCTACCCGAGTGCGGGCATGGTGATCTGTCAGCACGAGGACATCGACTACAAGAAGGCCTGTTTCGACGCCTACAACCGCTGGCTTGCCGGTTTTTGCGAGACGGATCCGAAACGTCTGCTCGGGATCGGAATGGCCGCGATCCGTACGCCCGAGGAAGGCGTCAAGGAACTCGAGGCGATCCAGCGTGCGGGGTTCAAGGGGGTGATGCTGTGTGGGCAGCCGGCGTTCGAGGACTACGATCATCAAAGCTATGACCCGGTCTGGGAGGCTTCGATCGACCTCGGTCTCCCGATCAATTTTCATATCCTGACCGGCAAGGATTCCTATGGCATGGAGGTTCGGGGACCCAACGTCATCCAGCAGATCGTGACCATGCGAGGCAACCAGAACATCATGATGATGATGGTTCTAGGCGGCGTCTTCGAGCGACATCCCGGTCTGCGAGTGATCATGGTCGAGAACGACGCGGGTTGGCTCCCTCATTTCTGCTTCCGAATGGACCACGCCTGGGAGCGACATCGCTGGTCGATGGACGTCGGACGGCTCGAGCGCAAGCCATCCGAGTACGTGAACGAGTGCATCTACGCGACTTTCCAGGATGACTGGAGCGTTCGGCATGTCATCGATGCGGTGAACGTCGAGCGGGTGATGTGGGCCTCGGACTATCCCCACGGAGACGGGACCTATCCCAACTCCCGGGAAGTCGCCGACGAGGTGACCGAAGGGATGACCGCGGAGCAGAAACACGCGGTCGTCTACGGGAACGTGGCGGCGCTGTACGGAATCTGACCCGCCGTTCGGCCGCGCTGGCCGTGGATCCAAGATCGCTAGCCCCGCGGGGCGCACCCGAATCGGCGATTGGATGTGCGGGCCCGGTTGATTCTGTCTCGCTCGTGACCAACATTGGCGCGTCCCGCGCCCGCGCGGGTCCTCGGTCCAACCTCACTCACTCGCGCGCGACCCGATTCCGCGCGCGCAAATCTCGGAGACCTCTCGATGGAAACCCATGCCTTTCAGGCCGAGACCCAGAAGCTGCTCGACCTGATGATCCACTCCCTCTATTCCAACAAGGAGGTGTTCCTGCGCGAATTGATCTCGAACGCCTCGGATGCCCTGGATCGTCGCCGCTTCGAGGCGGTGTCGAATACGGACCTCCAGGTGGAGGGCGAACTCGAGATCCGGCTGGTCGCCAACCGTGTCGAACGCACGCTGACCCTGTCCGACAACGGAATCGGGATGAGCCGCGAGGATCTCGTCGAGCATCTGGGGACCATCGCCCGCTCCGGCACCCTCGAATTTCTGGAGACCACGGATCAGAGCAGCGATCCGACGCCCGATCTGATCGGACAATTCGGTGTCGGATTCTACGCGAGCTTCATGGTCGCGACCGAGGTCGAAGTCATCAGCCGTCGGGTCGGGGAAGACAAGGCGACGCGGTGGACATCGAAGGGCGCGGGGGAGTACAGCCTCGAGGATGCCACTCGCGACGATGCGGGGACGACAATTCGACTCTCGCTCAAGGAGATCGACGGTGAGGAGGGAGTTTCGGATTTCTGTGACGAATGGGTTCTCCGCCAGATCGTCAAGAAGTACTCGGACTTCGTCGCGTATCCGATCAGCCTGACGATCGTCGAGGAGGCGACCGCAGCCGCCGATCCGGAAGACGGCGGCGAGGACGGGGCGATCGACGTTACGCCGGGCGTTCCGACCGAACGCGAGGTCGAAGAGCCGCTCAACTCGATGAAGGCCATCTGGACGCGGCCCGAGAGTGACGTCGACAAGGCCGAGTTCGATGAGTTCTATAAACACGTCACGCACGATTTCCAGGATCCCATGCTTCGGGTCAGCACCTCGATCGAAGGCACGTTCGAGGCCCGAGCGCTTCTCTATGTTCCGGGCAAGGCGCCCTTCGACCTCTACCATCGGGAGCGACTCCATAATGGCGTCCAGCTCTACGTGCGTCGTGTCTTCATCATGGACGAGTGTCGCGAACTCCTGCCCGAGTGGCTGCGTTTCGTACGCGGGGTCGTCGACTCAGAAGATCTCTCCCTCAACGTCTCGCGCGAGATGCTTCAACAGGACCGCCAGATCCAGACGATTCGCAAACACCTCGTCAAAAAGGTCGCCGAGAGCCTAAAGGCGATGGCCAAGAACGAACCCGAGCAGTATCGGGCATTCTGGGCGGAGTTCGGACCGGTCGTGAAGGAAGGATTGCTCGACTTCGAGGAGAAACGTGATCGGATATTTGATCTCGTTCTCGCGCCCTCTTCGGAGAACGAAACCGATCTCGTCTCACTCGCAGACTATGTGGAGCGCATGCCGGAGGATCAGGAAGCGATCTACTACATCGCGGGCCCGAAGCTCGACGTCCTGCGTCGTTCGCCTCATCTCGAGGCCTTCAAGGAACAGGGGATCGAAGTCCTCTTCCTTACGGACCCGGTCGACGAAGTCTGGGTCGGCCAGGGCTCCGTCGCCTACAAGGACAAGCCCTGGAAGAGCATTGGACACGGCGAAGTCGAACTCGGTACGGATGAGGACAAGGAGAAGGCCAAGGTCGATCTCGAGAAACAGGAGGAGACCTACGGGGATCTCCTCGAGGCGCTCAAAGCCGCCATCGAGGATGACGTCAAAGAGGTCCGGCTCTCGAGTCGCCTCAAGAGTTCGGCTTCGTGTCTCGTGCTCGAAGACGGCGACCTCTCGCCGCAACTCGAGGCGATGCTCCGCCAGGCAGGTCAAGAGATTCCAGAGCGGAAACCGATCCTCGAATTGAACCCGAATCATGTGGTCGTCGAGCGCCTCGGCAAGCGTTTCGAAGACAATCCGACGGACCCCCAAATCGGAAGCTCAGCAAAGCTGTTGCTAGGCCAGGCCGTCCTGGCCGAAGGCGGCCAGCTCGAGGATCCCGCGGGCTTCGCGGAACTCGTGAACAAGCTGATGACGGAGACGCTCTAGATTCGTACGAGGGATCGTTGGATCGATCCAGCTAGCGCATGCCCATTCCGACGTAATCCTCGGGTCTGATCACGGGTTCCTGTAGGACGACCTCCGGCGAGGGGCCGATCCTGGCCGCCAGGCTCTGCATTTCCTTGCGATCGAAATCATAGAAGTCGAGGGCGTTCCCCCCGAGGATGCGGGCTGTTTCGTCCGTCGGAACGCCGTGGAAGGCGTGTTGCAAGCAGGAGCCCGTGTAGGGCCAGGTCCCTTCCGGATGCGGGAAATCCGATCCCCAGAGCAGGTTCTCGATGCCGATCTGGTCGCGCATCTCGACCTCACCGCGAGAGATGAACGTCGCGGTGATCGCACAGTTTGTTCGCCAATAGTCGCGCGGGCGTCGCTGGATTTGATCCCTCAATGCCTTCGAATTCCACATGTCGTACATCTCGTCCAGACGCATCAATTCCTGCGGAACCCAATGTGACAGGGCCTCGGCGAACACCAGCTTGAGCGTCGGATGGCGATCGAAGACGCCGCCCCAGATGAAGAACCAGAGCGGCCGACGGTCGAAGAAGGTCGACTCGGTGAAATGGAAGAAGGACGCGAGGGGTTCGTCGGCGCCGTAGACGGCGGGCCCGTCCGGGGCACGGGCGTTCCCGCCGTGGACGCTGACCGGGAGATCGAGGTCTGCGGCGACGGCCCAGAGGTCGTCGTAGTAGGGGGCGTGGTAGCCGGGGAGTCCGGCTTCGAGCCGAGGGACGAGGATGCCGCCACGGAGTCCGGCCACGCGCGCACGCTGGATCTCTTCGATCAGGGCCGGGATATCGTGTCCGGCCGGTAGCACGATCACACCGGCGCGGCGTGCGGGATTTTCGTTGCAGAACTCCGCGAGCCAGCGATTGTAGGCACGCGCGCCAGCGAGTTGGAGCTCGAAAGGCCAGGGCTTGCCCCCGAAGATCTGCCCATTGCTCACCATGATGTCGCTAAAGGGCGGCTGGTTTTCGACGAAGCCGTCTCCGTAGAGGATCTCCGCGGCAATGCCTTCCTGATCGAGAAACTGGTCGCGGATTTTCGAGTCGAAGAGCCCGGCGGTCGCTTGCAACGCGCGCTCGGAGAATCGGCGAGCCGCATCCGGGGTCCCGCCGGTCGCCTGCATGAAGCCCCTCAGAAATCCGGCCAGCGCATCGAGATCGCCACGGGCTGCGGCCTCCGCCTGTCGAGCGCTCGGTCGCGAGCGCCAGTAGCGGTCGAACTCGCCCGCATGGTCGGTGTCGAAGTACGGCGCGAAGCCTGGGAGCGGCGGACCCGCGTGGCCATCGCCGGAGATCACCAAATAGCGATCGCTCGTTCGGGTCGGGTTCGACATCGGGGTCCCCGGGAGCCTGGCTTTCCGGCGTGGTCGCGGATCGAACGGGCCGCACGCCAGATGAACCGAGAGGGTTGCGATCGAGGCTTGTCAGCGGCGTTCGATTGGCGACCCTCCGGCCTGCGCAACATCAACTCTAGGGTGGCTCTCACGATCTTCTTGTCAAGCGAGACTTGCCGGACCGCCCTCCGGGCGGGATCGCTCGAGGGGTGGATCGCCACGGCCGCTTCGTACGAATGAAGAACGAGGAATGGAAAATGGAGAGGAAGAACGATCTCGGACAGCCGATCGGGCGCGTTGTCGAGGGCTGGACCGGTGCGCAACGACCGGAACGGGCAGATATCCCAGGTGAGAGATGCCGGCTCGAGCCCCTTGACGCGGAGCGACACGCGCGGGCACTTCACGCCGCCTATCTCGAGGATCGCGATGGCGGCAACTGGGCCTATCTCCCCTACGGCCCCTTTGTCTCGGAGGGAGAATATCGCGCCTGGGTGTTGGAGCGTGAGACCGTCGACGATCTCTTCTATGCCGTTGTCGAACTCGAACGCGAAACAGCGGTTGGTGTTGCCTCCTACCTTCGCATCGCTGCCGAGTCCGGGTCGATCGAGGTGGGCCACCTGAGTTTCGCGCCCATTCTCCAGCAGACGCCGATCTCGACCGAGGCGATGTATCTCATGATGAAGCGGGTCTTCAACGATTGGGGGTACCGGCGCTACGAGTGGAAATGCGACAGCTTGAACGCGCCATCTCGGACCGCCGCCGTTCGGTTGGGCTTTCGGTACGAAGGGCTGTTCCGGAACCACCTGGTCGCCAAGGATCGCAATCGAGACACCGCGTGGTATTCGATCACCGTGGAAGAGTGGCCCGAAATTCGCCAGGCACTCGAAACCTGGCTCGAGCCGACCAATTTTGATGCGGAGGGGCGGCAGCGATCGCGGCTCAGGGAGTTCATGCCCGCGAGCGCGGGGACGCCCATCGTCCTCGACGCCTAACGCGATCGATAGGCCTCGATTCGCATCGCGAACGGATCGAGCGAGCGCATGTAGCCGTCCAGGTCCTCATAGCGTGCGCCCTGGATGTACTCGGTCACGCCGATCTCTTCGAGAGCTGCCAGCCGGTCGAGATCCTGCTCGAGAGACCCCTGACCGATCGCCCCGAAGGCAGCGATTTCGGGTGTCTCCCGACCGGCTTCCGCGAATCGGGATCGGAGTTCTTTGGCACTCGCTCGAATCGAAAGCGGATCGTCCGTCATGGGCATCCAGCCGTCCCCCACTCGCGTGGCGCGGGCAAGCGCATGTGGCGCGCCACCGCCGATCCAGATCCGGGGTCTTGGCGGATTGGGGCGGAACACGAAGGGTTGGCCATTCGATTCGGTCTCGTCGTTCTCGGAATCGAAGGCCCTTCGAAGAAACGTGAGAGTCTCGTCGGTGATCCGACCGCGTGCCTGGCGATCGACTCCGACGGCCCTGAATTCCGCGTCCATCCAGCCGACCCCGACCCCGAGTTCGAGCCGCCCGCCCGACAATTCCTGGATCGTGGCGATGACCTTTGCCGTTGGGAGGGCCGGTCGATAGGGAATCACCAAGACGGCGGTGCCGAGGCGAATCCTTCGGGTCGCGGCAGCGAGCCAGGCGAGTGACGCGAGTGGGTCGAGATAGCGCCCGCCGGATCCCTCGGTCTCATCCGGGGGGATGGCGATGTGGTCGGGAACCCAGATCGTGTCCAGATGGGCTGACTCCGCGCGCAGGGCACTTTCTCGCAGAATCGACGCGTTTGCGGCCTTCCCCATCAATCGAAGCGCGAATCCGAATCGCATTGCTGAAAGACCCTTTCCGATGCTCGGGAATCCATCCGGAGGCGCCCGCCGGGATCGCTCGGCAGCACGACGGAGTAGCGGAACGAATCGCCAATCTACGACATTCGCGGCCCGTGGGCTTCCGTAAATCGCGGTCGTTCCGGGCGACCGCCTTCCGCCTAAGCCCCTGGGTTGGTGTTGGTGGGCCTTCCGCGTGGACGTCGCTCGGGCGATTGGGTTATTTTGTGCTCGTGCCCGCAGTCGTGAGCGCATCTGTTTTCACGATGTCCAGATCGCTACGTTCTTGCACTCTAGGATGTGAGCTTCTCGAGATGAACTCGAGGAGACCAGACCTGGGAGGATACGTCCTGAATTCCTCATCGAATCCCGCGCCGGTCTCGGCCTCCGATGAGGATTTCATCTCCGTCCGCGACGTCCATCTCGCCTTTGGCGACCGCAGCGTCTACAGCGGGCTGGAATGCCGACTGCGCAGGGGCGGGATCCACCTGCTGCTCGGGGAGAGCGGGACGGGCAAGTCGACCCTGCTCCGGATGATCGGCGGCTTGCAGCGGCCGGACTCCGGAGAAATCCGGGTCGGTGGCCAGCCTCTCAGCGGGCTTCGCGAGCGTGAACTCGGGGAGATTCGCAAGGGGATCGGCATGCTCTTCCAGAATGGGGCGCTGCTCGATTCGATGACGGTGTTCGAGAATGTCGGGCTTCCGCTTCGCGAACATACGGAGCAGAATGCGTCCGAGATTGCGAAGCGGGTTGGAGAGGTGCTCTCGGCGGTCGGACTCGAGGGGGTCGAGATGCTTCTGCCTCGCGAGTTGTCCGGGGGCATGTTGCGACGGGTCGCATTCGCCCGGGCGATCGTGATGGAGCCCGAGATTCTGTTATGTGACGAACCCTTCTCGGGGCTCGACCCGTTGAATGTCAGCCGTATCGAAGACCTCCTCGTTCGCCTCAATGTGCAACTCGGCCTGACGATCGTCGTGACCTCCCATCACATGGCGTCGTCCCTGCGGATGGCGCATCAGATGATTCTCCTTCGCGAGGGTCGGTGCGTTGCAGGGACGCCCGAACAGCTCGCGGGTGGAAGCGACGACGAGGTGATCGAATTTCTCGGTGAAGACGGTCGGTCCTTTCTCGCGCGGCTTCACGAGATCCGCGACGACGGTTCTGCCCACCCTGTCGAGGCCTCGACGACATGATCCAGCCGATTCGCAAGCTGGGTGCGAACGCGACTTCCCTCGTCGAAGGCCTGGGGCGCGTTGTAAATTTTGGCGGGGCGATCTCAAGTTCCCTGGCCCTGCCTCCTACGCGCTTTGGTTTCTTCCTGCGGGCCCTCTACGACACCGGCGTCCTGTCCGTTGCCCTGATCTGTTTGTCGGGATTCACAGTCGGAATGGTCCTCGGACTCCAGCTCTACACGACGCTCACCCGTTTTGGTGCTGAGGAGGGACTCGGCGCGGTCGTCGGTCTCTCGCTCGTGCGTGAGCTCGGTCCAGTGGTCGCGGGCTTGTTGGTGACCGGTCGTGCAGGCTCGGCGATCACTGCGGAGATCGGCGCCATGAAGGCGACTGAGCAACTCGATGGGTTGCGCATGATGGCGATCAGCCCAATTCATTTCGTGGCCATGCCGCGTGCGCTTGCGCTGGCCGTCGCGATGCCCCTCCTGAACGCGCTCTTCATCGTCCTCGCGATCGCCGGTGCGTACAGCATCGGTGTGTCGCTCCAGGGGCTCGACGGGGGCGTCTATCTGGCGGGGCTCGAGGGGGCTGTTCGCTTCGGCGACGATGTGGGGCAGAGTCTCTTGAAGAGCGTCGTCTTCGGGGTCCTGCTCGGCTTGATCGCGACGTACAAGGGACATACGTGTACGCCAGACGCCGCGGGCGTGGCGCGCGCGACGACCTCGACGGTTGTCACGGCCTCCGTCGTGATCTTGTTGAGTGACTACGTGATCACGGCGCTCTGGGGCGTGTGAAGGCAGACCATGGAATTTCATCGGTTGTCTCGGGGCCAGGATCTCCGCTGACGAGACCGGTGGCGGCGGCGGGGCCGACCGCATAAAAGGGAGAGAGTCATGCAGAGCAATTCGACGCGAGACCTGATCGTGGGACTCTTCGTCCTGCTCGGATTGGCAGCCCTCGCGTATCTGTCGCTTCAAGTGGGCGGACTCGAGTTCGGGGGAGGCGAACGCATCGTCCTGCGCGCCACCTTCGATGATGTGGGCGGCCTGTCGATCCGCGCTCCGGTTCGGATTGCCGGAGTCAAGATCGGACAGGTCTCCGACATCGATCTCGACGATGATCTCCGTGCGACGGTCTCCCTCGAAATCGAATCGGATCTCGAGATCTCGGTCGACTCGTCCGCGGCGATCCGGACTTCGGGTCTGCTCGGTGATCAGTTCATTTCGGTCGAACTCGGTGCGGAGGATGAGGTGCTCGTCGACGGCGAAGAATTCTCGTTCACAGAGAGTGCGTTCTCGATCGATAAGCTGGTCGGCCGACTTGTCCACGATGCAGGGGTTTCGAATTAGTGTCGCAACCGCAGGCGCGACGACTCGCGGCGATCCCGACTCGGGTTCCGTACTTTCTACGCGCTCACCTGAACATCACCGCGTGACTCCGCGTCAGCGTGGTCGAATTCGTTCGTCTCTTCGAGGCGAACGCAGCCCGGGAAACCCGACTTGAAGGCTCTCCGCTCCTTTCTCATTTCCAGCATGATTCTCCTGCTGCTTGCGATCGGCACCGGTTGCGCGACACCCGAGCATCCCGATCCCTGGGAGCCGATGAACCGCGGGACCTTCGCTTTCAACGAGGGCCTCGACCAATATGTGCTCGAACCCGTTGCGACTGTCTGGGACATCGTGCTTCCCGGTTTCGTCCAGAATGGGATCGACCATTTCTTCACGAATCTCAGGATGCCCGTTGTATTCGCGAACGACATCCTTCAGGCCAAACCGATGGCCGCGATCGAAGACGTCGCGCGCTTCCTCGAGAATTCGATTTTCGGCCTCGGTGGATTCATCGATATCGCCACGATGGTCGGCATTCCCCAGAACGACGAGGATTTCGGGCAGACGCTCGGGTATTGGGGGGTCCCGCCGGGGCCCTATCTCATGGTCCCCATATTGGGTCCCTATACCGTTCGAGACGGAGCAGGGGAGATCGTGGATACCCTCGCGACCTCCTACGCCTATTACAACGCGTTCTGGTTCGATGTCGTGGGATTGAACGACTTCGAGACGGCAGGGGCCTCAATCGGGCTCCGGGGACTCGAGTTGTTGAACCTGCGTGCGATCTACCTCGAAGAACTCGAGGAGAGTCGCAAGGACGCGTTCGACTATTATGTTTTCGTACGAAGCGCGTACCTCCAGAACCGGCGGGCGAAAATTCTCGATCAGACGAGCGCAGCCGTCGTCGACGAAGATGATCTGTACTTCTATGACGAGGCCGACGATGACGTCGAGGGAGAGGATGAAGACTACGATGATTTCTGAAGCCTGTGACGACCTTCGCTTCGTCTCGGTCCGCCGAAACGTCACCCGAAGAGTGACTCCTGTCGGCGTGGCTCTCCTCCTGGCGGGAATCCTCGGTGTGGGCCTGGCCACGAATCCGGCGCTGGCGGCGGACGATCCTGCGATTACCGCTGAGCCTCTCAAGTTGATCGACGAGGCCGCTCTCAGAATCGTCGAAATTCTCAGGAAGAAGGACGAATCATCCGAGTTCCGAATCGGCCAGATCGAGGAACTCGCCTATGAGATCTTCGATTTCACGACCATGTCGAAGCTCGTCCTCGCCCGAAACTGGAAAAAGATGGACAAGGAAAAGCGCGCCGAATTCGTTCGCGAGTTCAAGCGCCACCTGTCTCGAACCTATGGCACCCGCCTCGACCGCTACGACCAGGAAGAGGTCGATGTCTATGCTGCTCAGGTCGAAGTCCGCAACGATGTTTCGATCAAGACGAGGATCATCGGTGGCCAATTCGACGGTGCCGAGATCGCGTATCGGCTTCGGAACCGAAAGGATCGCTGGCGGATCATCGATGTGGTGATCGAAGGAGTGTCGCTCGTTTCGAATTATCGATCACAGTTCGCGGAAGTCCTCAACACCGGATCGATCGATGACTTGCTTGCGAAGTTGCGGTCGAAGAATCTCGTGGTCGACACCGAAGCCGAGGATGACAGCTAGGAGCCTGACCCACGACTCGCTCTGAATTTCGGTGCAGAGGCGTCTTTGCCG
>JAPYTP010000060.1 GCA_029941885.1 Myxococcota bacterium | reverse complement strand
GGGCCACAGTCCGCATTGATCGCGAGCGGCCGACCGGGAGCGATCGCACTTCGCGCTCCGAACGGAGCCATCCGGATCGAAGGAATCTCCACGGTCTCCACCATCATCAACAATGGCGTTGCCACCCCGATCACTCTTCAATCGGAGGTTCTCGAACTTCGCGACGGGGGCCAGGTCAGCACCCTCACCCGCGCCACCGGCCGCGCCGGCGACCTTCTCGTCTCCGCAAACGATATTCTGATCAGCGGCACCACGAACGCCGGGAGCCGACGATCAGGCCTCTTCTCGAAGCCGATCGACAGCAACGACCTCCAGCCCAACGGCGCGAGCGGCTCGATCGTCATCGACGGCTCACGGCTCCGGGTCGAGAAGGGTGCGACAATCAATGTCGACGGTGCGCGCGATGGGGCCGCGGGCAACGTGCTGATCGGCGCCGTCGCCCACCTCGAATCCGTCGTGATCGACAACGCCACGATCGAAGCCAACACCTCGGGCGCGGGGGCGACAGGTGGAGAGATCGAAATCAATGCCGTGCGAATTCGGCTGAACGATGCGGCGAGTATCAGCGCCTCGAATATCGTCACCGGCGGCACGGGCTCGATCCGGCTGACTGGCGAGGAGCTCGAGCTATTGCGCGGCTCGGAGATCGCTGCGACTTCCGGCTCCGCGGGAGTCGGGGGGGACGTGATCATCCGCATGGGACACAGCGTGGTCGCCGCTGATAGTCGCATCACCACCGACTCGCGCGGATCGACCCCAGCCAACCAAGGCGGGAACATCGACATCGCAGCCCAGGTCCTCGTGCTCTCCGCCACCGCGCTTCGCGCGAGTGCTCCCGCGGGCGCCGGCGGTCGCATCCAGATCGTCGCCGGTCGCTTCCTCCCGACGGCGGGCAACCCACCACCGGATGCGAGTGGTGGATCGACCGCCCTCGACGGCGAGGTCAACATACTGTCGGCGGATACGAATACCCTCAGCGCGGTCCCCCGCCCCGCGGTCGTCTATGAGGACCCGACGCGACGACTCGCAACGGGATGTGAAGCGCGGACCGACGCTCAGGGGAGCCTCTATGTCCTCCCCCGTCCCGTCGATGCTCCCCCCGGCGAATCGCTCTCCGTGGAGTCGCCGCCGGAAGGGATCACCTTGGGCGACGGCTGCGGGAGGTGGCTGTGAATCGATCTCCCAACCGAATCTCGATCCTGCTCGCCACTCTCGCCACTCTCGTCACGCTCGCTGCGGGAGCGTTCGCGACGGATGCCGACGCGGAACGTTCGCAGCGTTCGTCGCCGAACATGCTCGTCACTCATGCGCCCCGAAAGCCCGCCGGCCCGAGCTGTGGCGGATCCGATCGGGTCCTCGCGTCGAGCCGAACGACAACCGCGTCCGTCGATGCGGCGCCCCCGAGTTCGGAACGGGCCCGCGTCCAGATTGCAACGGCGGGGTCGCTGCGCGATCGGGTCGCCCGATTGTCCTTCCCGGCGAACGACGAGGCGGCCTGGCGGCTGATCCGTGATGCAGAAAACCAGATCGCGGAGATCGATTCCCTCGTCGACACCGCTCGTCTGGCTTCACGGCTCCGGCTCCACGTTGCGCGTAGCCTCGGGAAGCTCTCGCGGACGAGCGACGGCGAGTCCGCGGCCGAGGCGCGCTTTCGGTCCGTCGGACTCTATCTCGCAACCATTCGCGATCCCGCGTCGACTACGACGGCACGCGACCGATACTGGGCGGAAGGCGAACTTGCCGCGCTCTACCTCGACGCGGGTCGCACGGCGGAAGCCTTGCGCCTCGCGCGTGGCGCGCTCGGATCGGCGTCGAGCGCGGACGACGTGCTGGCCCGATATCGATTCGGTCGAGTGCTCGCTTTGGCCCTCGACGGAGCGGGGGATCGCCCCGCGTCGCTCGACACCCTGCGGCGTACCGCTCGACTCGGCGAGAGTCTCCGACGCGATCGACTCGGGAGGCTTTCGTCGACGGACGCGCACGCGCCCTACGCAGGAGAGCCCGACTACCGAGAGACGACCCGATTGCTGCTTTCGATGCTACTCGACGAAGTCGAATCGAAGGGTGTGACGGTGAGCCAGAGCCATCTCCGCGAAGTACGCGATCTCCTCGAAACCCAGCGAAGCGCAGAACTCGAAGACCATTTCGGAGATGCCTGTCTGGTGAAGGAAGAAGGGACATCGATCGATGCCATCGAGGGCGCGCTGATCCTCTACCCGATCCTGCTCGAGGACCGGGTTGCGCTCCTGACCGGGTTCGAGGGCCGGTTCAGCTATTACCGCGCCCCGATCACCACCGCTTCGGTCCTCGACCACACCCGCGAGCTGCGCCGACTTCTCGGAAAGCGCACGACGCGCCAATACCTGCGGCCCGCGCAACATCTCTACGATGCGCTCATCCGCCCGATCGAAGGGAGGATCGAGGCCAAGGACGTCGAGGCACTCATCATCGTTCCCGAGGGCCTGCTTCGAACGATTCCCTTCGCCGCGCTCCATGACCGACAGAGCAAGCGCTTCCTGATCGACCTCAAGCCGCTCGCCCTGGTTCCGAGTCTGCGTCTGACGAGCCCGACGCCGATCGCGCGGGAAGGGCTCTCGATCCTTGCCGCGGGAATCGAGCAGGCCAGGGGAGGCTTCGAGCGCCTCGACTACACCCGTCTGGAGATCGAGAGCCTGCGCGAGCGTTTCCCGTCGACGCGAGTGCTTTTCGACGAGGCGTTCAAGATCGATGAACTCGAGCGAGAGATCCGCACCCGACCCTACTCCATCGTCCACGTGGCGACCCATGGCCGGGTCGAAGCGGATGGCGCCAAGAGCTTTCTTCTTGCCCACGACGGGACCTTGGGCCTCGACCGCATGTCCCGGATGATCTCGACGACGCGTTTTCGACGAGACCGACCCCTCGAATTGCTGACACTGTCGGCCTGCGAAACCGCAGCAGGGGACGAACGCGCCGCGCTCGGGCTCGCGGGGGTCGCCCTTCGAGCCGGCGCTCGAAGCGCACTGGCCACGCTCTGGCCCGTCAACGACGAGGCGACGGCGCTCTTGATCGACACCTTCTATGGCGAGCTTTTCAAGCCGGGACAGAGCCGCGCGGGCGCGCTCCGGACCGCCCAGCGCGAAGTTCGCGACACCCCCCGTTTCGCCCATCCGGGATATTGGGCGCCCTTCCTGATGATTTCGAGCTGGCTCTAGCGCGCGGCCTCGGGCGCGAGGTCAGAACACCGAAACCGTCGCCTCGAGATGGAATCCCGCGTTCTGGAGCCGGTCGTCGTTCAAACTCGCGCGATGGAACAGGGGCTGCCCCCAATAGGCCTTCATCTCGAACCGATCTGCGTATCGGTAGAGCAGGCCCAGACCGAGGCTCAGATAGAACTGATCGAAGCGCTTGTCGTTCCGGTCGACATCGTCCCACCCGAAGCCACTATCGACGAAGGGCGCTACCCGAAGCTCGTGCGGGCGAAGGTTCGGCGGCAGGACCGGCAACCGGAATTCGACCGAAGCGACCGCGCCATTATCGGCCACGACCGCGTTCTCGTTGTACCCACGCACGGTCGACGCTCCCCCCATCGCGAAGGATTCCAGCGAGAAGAGCGAACCCGATGCGACCTGCAGATCCCCCCGCGCCACCAATTCGCCGGTGCCCAGGAGGGTTTCGACGCGGCGCGCGTACTGCATCTGCAGGAGCCAACTCGTGAACTCGGCATCCGCGAGGGATGGCTCTCTGGAGGGCGTGTCGTTGGGCGAAGTCGAGTTCCAGGCGTCGAGCCCGATCGTCGTGCGCAACCCGATGGAGAACACCTCGTCGAGGCCGCGATGAATCCAATCTGCGTGAAGGCGAAGTAGCAGCAGCCGGATTCGACTATCGCCACCGGGTGCAGTCTCGAGCCGGAGGGCCAAGCCGTCGACGAAAGTCAGACGGCTGGTCCTTCGCTCGAGCTCGACCGTGAGACTCACTTCATCGATCGGGGTGTGCCAGACCGGTTGAATGAGGGCGACGCCATAACTCGCGAGCTCGTTGCGGAAGTCGAGATCCTCGAAGTCTCCCTCGATGACCTCACCCTCGGCGATGTCGCCGAATATCTCGAACTCGGTCTGCCAGGGAGTGAACGGGATCGCGTAGCCCATTTCGAGATCGAAGAGACCTCGCGCGCCGGAGACCGTTCCGTAGAACGTGTCACCGAAGCCCATCACGTTTCTGTGGATGATCGTCGCGAGTGCGCGGCTTCCGCCGAGGGAGGGCGCGAGGTCGTTCGCGACCCGCAAGTCCATCGTCCAGGGAATCGCTTCCTCGATCTCGAGGCGGACGATGCTCTCCCCGAGAATTGAAGACGGAATCAGCACGGCGTCGACACGGTCGACCCGCGGATCGCTTTGCAGCAGACGCAGGCTCTCGTCGAGCTTCGAGAGTCGCAGCGGACCCTCGAGACCCGCGCGCATACGCGGCTCGATCCAGCTCCTTCTGAGTCGACCCGATTTCGCGATCTCGAAACGACCGACGACGCCCTCGACGATGTGAACCTCGAGTATTCCGTCCTCGATCGACTGATCCGGAACGACCGCGCCCGAACTGATATAGCCCGCGTCGACGTAGAGCTGCGTCAGTGCGTCGGTTAGCGCCGGTAGTGATTCGGCATGGAGTGGGCGGTCGAGAAACGGCGCCACGGCAGCGGCGAGTTCACGGTCGCTGAAAACCGTACTTCCCACGATCCGAAACCCGCGCGCGACGAAGCCCTGCTCGGTTGCGAAGGGCTCCGCTCGGGGAAGCGATTCCAGACTCGGGAGTTCGACTTTCGGCTGCCGCGCCTCCTCTTCGGCGTATTCCGGAATCGGAATCCGCTCTCGTTCGCGTTCGGGTCCCAGCCTCGAGGAGATGGGACCGCCCTGTGCTGCTGCGGTCGCCGACACCAGAATTCCGAGAGTGAGCGCGACCCCGTACCCGGGCGCGCTCAGACTTCGCATCGATCGGGCTCGACCCTCTCGACGCGGTTCGTACCCGATCGCGTTTCGAAGGTCGCTGCACAACGGGACCGTCTCGATCTCACCTTGGCCGAGTCGGTGTAGACGTACTCGGCGCGCACGCGATCGCGCGTGACATCGAGGATCACGAATCCCTGATCCTCGAAGTTCGCGTATTTCAGATGGGGAGTCCGCGCGAGGATTTGTTGCGGCCGCGCCTGCCATCCCTCGGCGACCCCGAGCGGGGGAGAGCTGACCGCCGGCGCGACGAATTCGACAGCTCGAGAACCCGCGCTCGTCACCGGATCGTAGTCCTCCTCGGCGTCCGAAGGCGCAGGGACCTCGAAGACCCAGCTGCTATGTACATCACCCGTCAGAAAAACGACGTTGTCGATCCCCTCGGCTTCTAAATGGTCGAGCACCCGTGCGCGACTCGCCCGATATCCGTTCCAGCTATCGGGATTGAAGTCGACACCATCGAAGGACACCGGCGCCACCATGATCTGCTGCCCGATGACGCGCCAGGCCGTACCCACGTCGTGGGAATCCGCGAGTTCGCCGAAGAGCCAATCCTTCTGATCCTCCCCGAGCAAGGTTCTCTTCGGATCCGAGGCCGCGGCAGTGTCCTTGGGAGGCGCCTCCGGATCGCGCCCGTGAAGTCGCGTGTCGAGCATGATCAGGTCGACCAGTCCTCCAAACCGAAAACTGCGAAAGAGTCCCGTCGGCAGCTCTCGAATGGGCATCCATTCGTAGTAGGCGCGAATTCCCGCGAGCTTTCGCGTCTCCCAATCGCCCTCGAGAGAGGGGTCATGATTTTCCGCGCCCGAGGGATGAGAATTGTTCGCGGTCTCGTGGTCGTCCCAGATCGTGATCCAGGGATGGCGGGCATGAGCGGCGCGGAGATCTGGATCCGACTTGTAGGACGCATGACGCCGGCGATAGTCCTCGAGTGTCACCATCTCGTGCACCGGATCGGGAATCCGATCGAGGGAAGTCCCGTCCCCGTATTCACCGTTGCCATACTCGTAGAGGTAGTCGCCGAGGTGGAGTACGACGTCTACGTCGTCGCGCTCGGCGAGACACGCGTAGGCGTTGAAAAACCCGTTCGGATAGTTTGCGCAGGAAGCGAAGGCCATGCGAACGTGCTCGGCGTCTCCGGCGGGCAACGTCCGCGTGCGCCCGATCGGAGACAGACCCGTCTCCGTCAGAAAGCCGTAGTGGTAGTCGGTGTTCGGTTCGAGCCCGCTCGCATCGACCTTGACGGTGTAGTCGCTACCCGGGAGTGCATCCACCGTTCCCCCCGCCACGACCTCGAGCCCGAGGGAATCCCGTGCAATCCACCAGTGCGTTTCGACCGGTTCACCGAGTCGATCCGCGATAGGCGAGACCCGAGTCCAGAGAATCACGCGATCGCTCTGGGGATCACCGCTCGCGACCCCATGCGCGAAGGGGTTCACGCCGCGCGTGACTGGCGCGGCCCCGGGATGTCTCTTGGCGCTCGCCGTCGCGCCGAACCCCACAATTGCCGCCTGTGCCGCACTCGCCTTGAGAAAGCCACGTCGATCGATCGCCATGCATCCCTCCCCGATGGCCGGCCGCCGCCCCGAGGAGGCGAGCGAGGCTCGAGCGGACAGTATGCCGGAATCCAGGCGCGCCGGTGAGGACCCGATCAGACGGGTGCAGATTTCGAGGCTTTTTCGATCGAGATCCGAACTCTCTGGCTGTCGACGGCTACTTCAGGGGATGCAGCTTGTAGCGAATCGGCAATCTCTTGAGGCCACCCACGAGACTCGACTGGAGCCGGTCGACCGGACCCGCGAGTTCGATCTCGTCGATGCGCGGGAGCAGATGACGGTAGGCCACTTCCATCTCCAGCCGCGCGAGATGTGCACCTAGACAGAAATGCTCACCAACGCCGAATGCGATGTGCCTGTTCGGCTTGCGATCGATCCGGAAGGTGTAGGGATCCTCGAAGACCTCCTCGTCCCGATTCGCCGACGGATAGAAAAGCGCGACCGACTCGCCCTTCTTGATGACTTTGTCGCGGAGCGGGTAGTCCTGGGTGGCTGTCCTACCGAAATGAATGATCGGCGAGGTCCAACGCACGATCTCTTCGATCGCGCTGTCGAGCATCGACATGTCCTGTTGGACCCGTCGCAGTTCGTGCTGATGCTGGATCAGCGCAAGCATGCCGCCCGTCGTGCCGTTTCGCGTGGTCTCGTTCCCGGCGACCGTAATGATGAAGCACCAGGAGAGCACCTCCATGTCGTTGAGCGGGCGTCCCTCGTATTCGCTCTGGATGAAGGCCGTCACGAGATCGTCTTCGGGCTTCTTGCGGCGCGCCTCGATCAACTTCGAAAAGTACTGGTAGAGCTCGATCTGCGCGGCTTGTGAGGTCTCCTGCGCGTTCTTGCCCTCTTCCTGATATTCGGGATCCCCCGCACCCAGGGTGCGGTTCGTCCAGTCGAAGAGCATCCGCCAGTCCTCTTCCGGTACCCCGAGCAGCCAGCCGATGACAGCGATCGGAAGCGGCGCGGAAATCTCCTCGACGAAATCGCATTCGCCCTCGTCGGAGCGCTGATAGAGCTTCTCGACGATGTCGCGACCGATCTTCTCGATCGGCTCGTGGATCTTCTTCAACATGCGCGGAGTGAATCGGCGACTGATCATCTGTCGGAAATCGCCGTGGATCGGCGGATCCATCTGAATCAGGGTCGGCGGCAGGTCGCGCACCTCTTCTTCGAGGTGCTGGATGACGAGCCGCGGACCGGACAGGAAGATCTCGGGGAGCTTGCTGATCTCGGTAATGTCCGAGTGCTTCGTAATCGCCCAGTAGTCGACGGCGTTGCCGGGTTGGGTCTGCCAGGAAACCGGCTCCTCGGCCCGCAATCGTGCCCAGATGTGATGGGGATAGCCGTGGTCGGCGTAATCCTCGGGATGCACGATGCGAAAGTCTTCGGGTCCGGACTCGGGAGTGTTCTGGATCTCGGGGCTGGCGGCCATCTTGAGCGTTCCTCACTGGACCGGGGGGCGGGACCCTCCGGTTCGAACTCACCCTCTGTTCACTTCTCGAGCTCTCGTGATTCGAGGGGGGTTCCGGATGGAGTAGGGGCGCGGTTCGATCGGGGTCACGACGGATTCATCATGATCCTCCCATCATCGCTGAACGAACATTCGTTCGTCAACCCCTTTTCCGTCCTTTCGGCTAACGGCTCATGCGGCTGAACCGTAGACTGCCCCCATGTCGATCGATGTGAACCCTCTCTCGGGCAGCCTCGGCGCCGAAATCCGCGGCCTGGACCTCGCAGACGTCGATCCGGCCGAATTTGCCGCGATCCAATCGGCCTTCCTCGAACACCATGTTCTGGCCTTCCGCGATCAGAAGTTGACCCCGGAGCAGCAGATCGCCTTCGGCCGGCGCTGGGGCGAGCTCTCTATCCATCCGATCGTCCCCCACCTCGACGGCCATCCCGAGATCGTGCCGATCACCAATTCCGGAAAGAAGCGATCCCTCACGGAGATCTGGCATTCCGATGTCAGCTTCGACCCGACACCACCGAAGGCGAGTGGCCTGCTGGTCGTCGAGGTCCCGCCCTTCGGCGGCGACACACTCTTCGCGAACCAACATCTCGCCTACGACCGACTCTCAGGGGGAATGAAGGCGATGCTCTCCGGTCTCCGTGCGATCCACTCCGGGGCCGGTCTCGGCGCGGCCATGGGAAAGGCCGAGACCTGGCGCGAGCACGGCCAGGTCCATCCGGTCGTTCGGACTCATCCCGAGACGGGACGCCCCGCCCTCTACGTGAACCCTGGGTTCACCGTCGCGTTCGAAGACATGACGATCGCCGAGAGCAAACCCCTTCTCGACCTGCTCCACGCAGCGGGACATGCCCCGGACGTCTGTTATCGCCATCGCTGGCAACCCGGCGACCTCGTGATGTGGGACAACCGTTCCGTTCAGCACCATGCGGTCCACGACCACGGCGACGCAATCCGAACGATGCATCGCATCACGATCATTGGAGATGCGCCGCGTTAGGCAGATTCAAAATCGTCAATCGGCGGCTCTTTCCTCAGGCCGTCTCTGCGCGAGAAGAACACCGAACAACACGACAGCGATCGCGGCGACCTGCCTCCATTCGAGCCACTCACCGAGAATCGGAATCGCGAGCAACGCCGTCCAGACGACTCCAGATCCCGCGAGCACGCTCGCCTCGTAAGAACGCAGCGTCTTGACGACGCCGTTGAAGACGGTTTGTGTGAGGGCAATGCCCACGACCCCGTTGGCGACGCTGATCCAGGCGTTTCGGGCGTTTTCGACCGGCGGTGCCAATCCAGGGTCAAACCGGCGAGCACGATAGGGACGGCTCCGATCGGCAGCAGCAGCGTCGAGAGGAGCGAACTCGAGAGTGCATTGTGATGTCGCGTCAGCAGCCACCGCGTCACATCATTCGTCGCGGCGAGCACGAGCACGATGACAAGCGCAAGGCAGGGACCTCGAAGAGCACGAGCTTCGCCAGAACGCCCATCCACTGCGACAGGATGATGATCGCCGGGCCAGAGCCGATGGCGCGGGCACGTGCACTCATGGCGCAGGCCCGCGACGAACGTTCGAGACCCGACCCGTCCGTCTCACCTAGATGCCAGAGCTCGGTTCGGGGGCGTACGCGCCGGGAGGAGTCGGATCCGGCACGCCGCCGGGACGGGGGCCGCAGCTCGCGAGGGCACGCGACCCCGTATCCGGGCGTCCCTTCTCCCTCGCGTTCGGCTGCTCATGACCGCTCGCCGCCCTCCATGATCTGCCATTCCGTCGACCGCTCGCTTGTCGCCGTCCGCCGCGTCGGTGTGCGTCCCGACCTCGCGCCGAAACTCAGGCGCCCTGCCGGGCCCGGCCAACGATCGCGGCCACATCCACCGGCGACCGAATCCCGAAAGCCCGATTCATGGCACCGGCTGAGGGCGTGTGCTTCCCTACGCCCCCATGCTGGATGCGCGCATTCTAGAGGACCGCCGCGACGAGATCGTCGAGAGCTGCCAGGCGCGGCATATCGAGGTCGACATCGACGCCACGATCGCTCTTCACGAGCGGACGAATGCGCTGCGCACGGCGCTGAACGAAGCGAATCGACTCCGCAACGAACACCAGAAGGCCGGCCAGCAGAAGCTCGACGACGTCGAGAGGGAGGCCCACACCACCCGCGGCCGCCGACTGAAAGAAGAGGTTGGCGGCCACGAAGACCGACTTCGCGACGCCGAGCAGGAACTCGAGCAGGCCCTTCGCCGCCTGCCAAATTTCCTTCATCCCGATACTCCGCGTGGCGACGAAGAGGACTTCAACGTCCTGGCGACGGTCGGCGAACCCCGCGCCCTCGACTTTGAAGCGAAGGATCATCTCGAACTCGCGACCGAACTGGACCTGGTGGACTTCGAGCGCGCGGCCCGGGTTTCGGGACAGAAGTTCTACTACCTGAAACGTGAGGCGGCGCTGCTCGAGATCGCACTCCAGCGTTTCGCCCTCGACCAGCTCCTGCCCGAAGGCTTCATCCCCATCGTCACTCCCGATCTAGCTCGCCCCGACATGATCGAGGGCCTCGGCTTCAGCCCGCGTGGTGAAGAGTCCCAGATCTACTCCGTCGAGGGCCACGATCTGTGCCTGATCGGGACCTCCGAGATCACCCTCGGCGGCATGTACGCCGACACGATCTTCTCCGAGGACGAACTTCCGCTCAAACTCGCGGGTGTGTCCCACTGTTTTCGCACCGAGGCGGGTGCCCACGGCCGTGAAGGCAAGGGCCTCTATCGCGTACATCAGTTCACGAAGGTCGAGATGTTCGTCTTCTGTCGACCGGAGGACTCCGACGCACAGCACGACGAACTCCTGCGACTCGAGCAGAAGATCTTCGACGACCTCGAGATTCCATACCGGGTGATCGATATCGCGAGCAGTGATCTCGGCGCACCCGCGTATCGCAAATTCGATCTCGAGGCGTGGATGCCCGGCCGTGGTGAGTCCGGCGAGTACGGCGAGATCACGAGCACCTCGAACTGCACCGACTTTCAGTCCCGACGCCTCAAGATCCGCTTCCGTCGCGCCGGAGAAAAGAAGAAGAACGAACTCGTGCACACTCTGAACGGAACGGCGATCTCGAACGCCCGGGCGATCGTCGCCATCCTCGAGAATCACCAACGAGCCGACGGCAGTATCACGGTCCCGAAGGCGCTCGTGCCCTACCTGGGTACGGAACGCATCGGGCCTCGCTGAGGCCGGGCGGATGGCTCGAGACGACGCTTCCGGGCAGGCCAGTGGCGCGAACTCGCCAAGCCTCGTGCTCGGAACCGCGGGCCACATCGACCACGGCAAGACCTCTCTCGTACGCGCGCTCACGGGTCGTGATCTCGACCGATTGCCGGAAGAAAAGGCCCGTGGAATCACGATCGAACTCGGCTTCGCGCCCCTCGAATTGAGCGACGGCCTGCGCCTGGCCCTCGTCGACGTCCCGGGTCACGAACGATTCGTGCGGACGATGGTCGCGGGAGCGAGCGGCCTGGATCTCGTCATGCTCGTGGTGGCCGCCGACGAAGGCGTGATGCCTCAGACCCGCGAACATCTCGCGATCTGCGAGTTGTTAGGCGTCGAGCGCGGCCTGGTCGTCTTGACCAAATCCGATCTGGTCGACGAGGAGATGATCGAACTTGCCACCGAAGAGGTCCGTGACACCCTCTCAGAAGGTCCTCTTGCAGATGTTCCGATCGTGGCGGCGAGCGCCGAAACCGGTGAAGGCGTCGAGCGGGTTCGCGAGACGTTGGAGGGGCTGATCCGCTCCGCCCCCAAGCGCGGCGACGACGGCCGGCCCTCGCGGCTCTTCATCGACCGGACATTCACGAAACACGGATTCGGCGCGGTCGTCACGGGGACGTGGTCGGGCCGACCGAGGCGGGTGGGCGACGCCATCGTCCTCGAGCCCGGCGCCCGAAAAGCCAAGATCCGCGGCCTGGAGCGCCACGGCGAGGCCGTCCTCGAGACCGAGTCCGGTGCGCGCATCGCCGTCAATCTTCAGGGGGTCGGCACCGACGAGATCGGGCGCGGCGACCTGCTGACCGAACCCGGCGCGGTCCTGGCGACCTCGACCTTCGACGCGAGCCTGCACTGGATCGCGCGCAAGACCGGCCTGGAGGACGCGGCCTCCGTCGAACTCCTCACGGGCACCGCCGAGCGGCGCGCTCGCGTCGCCCTGATCGGAGCGAAACCGATCGGCCCCGGGGAGCGAGGATTCGGCCGAATCCACGTCGACGGTCCGCCGCTGCCTTTGCTTCCAGGCGACCGCTTCGTCCTGCGCGGCTTCGCGCGAGATGCGGGAGTCGGCTCGACCCTCGGCGGCGGGATCGTCCTCGATGTCGCTCCTCCGCACCGCCGTCGGCGCGATCCCGCTCTCCACGCAGAACTCGAACGAATGTCGCGAGGTGATTCCGGCGAGGGAGTTGCGCTGAGAATCCAGCGCGCAGGTCTGCGCGGCATGACCGTTGCGCAACTCGCCCTCGAAACCGGGCTCGACCCCCGCGCGCTCGATACGGCGCTCGCGACTCTCGATGGGTCCGGCATGGTACTGCGCGTCGATGCCTCGTTATGTCTCGGAAAGTCCGCCGCGGAGCGCATGATGTCCGATCTCGTCGAGTCCTTGCGATCCTTCCACACCCGCGAACCGCTCCAGCCGGGGATGCCCCGAGCCGCGCTCACTGGAACGCTCCCTGACAACGTATCGAGTGATGCCGGCGCCCTGCTCTTGAAACTCCTTGCCGCAAAGAACGAGATCACGATTCGGGGTGAGATCGTCGCCTGCACGGATTTCGAATCGACCCTCGACAAGGGGCAGACCGAGCTGGCTAACGAGTTGCGCGACAGGTTCGCCCGAGCCGGCCTCGATGCGCCCGCCTTGCGCACGATCGCCGAGGAGACCGACCACGACGAGCGTCGACTCCGCGAGCTCGCCCACTACCTCGAACGCAATCGAGTGCTCGTCGCCGCGCCTGACGATCTCTTCTTCGATCGGGCGAGCGTGCTCGACTTGATCGAGCGCGTGGTCTCGCATTTCGACAGGAGCGACGAGCTGAACACACAGGCGCTCAAAGCGATGATCGGAACCAGCCGAAGAACCGCCATGCCCTTGATGGCTCTTCTCGACGACCTTCAGATTACGCGACGGGACGGCAGCATCCGCCGATTGATCGGGTCGGAGCCACGCTGGTAGTCCGGGAACTCACCCCCGCCATTCAGGCGCTCGATCTCGCGCTAGGCCAGATTTTCCTCGATCGCCGTGAGGACTCGGTCCGGCTGGCTGCGAAGCATGTAGTCGTCGGTCTGATCGATCCACTGGACCATCCCATTCCCGTCCACGAGAAAGGTCGTCGGGATCGGTAGGCCGCCGAAGCCACGTGGACTCACGTTGAACGGGTTGCGCAGATTGAACTGGTCCGTCAACCCGAGATCCGGGTCGGACAGAAGTGTTGCGCTGAGGCCGTGCTTCGCCTTGCCCGCCCGAATCTGTTCGGGCGTGTCCGTCGAGATCGCGACGAGTTGGATTCCCTTCTCATCGAGGGCAGGCCGGAGTTCTTCCCATCGCCGTAACTCGGCGACACAATAAGGTCACCAGTGGCCGCGAAAGAACTTCAGCAGATAGGGCTTGCCGCGAAGTGTCGACAATTCGAAGTCGGCTCCGTTCTCGTCCGGCGCGGAGGCCAGAAGCATCGGGTCCCCGACCGCGACCGCGGGCTGGTTCGGATTCTGCGCGCTCTGCAGTCGCAGCGCGCTGAACGTGAAACCGGCTGCGGCCGCCAGGCCGCCGCTGATCATCGACAGGATTCCGCCCTGAAAGACTGCGGCGAGACCGAGCAGGCCGCCGCCCAGGAATCCCACGAAGTAGGCCACGCGGTTTCGCGGGACCGCGACATTCTGAATCAGACGGAACCAGAGAAACATCGTCGTCGCGACGATTGCGAGGCCAGCCAGTCCGAGCATGATCTGTCCCTTCTGTCCGCGGCCGGGGTGCGGCGACGTGCGGAGTCGCGCGAGGATACCCGAAGTTGGCTCGCGGGACGCCCCGGGGAAGGGGTTCAGATGCGAAGCGACCCGATCGCCCTCTGGATCCAGAGCGTGAGTTGACCCGTCAAATCCGTATCGCCCATCACCGGCATCACCCCGAAATAGACGACGACCACACCACAGATCGCGAGAACGAGTTGTTCGTTCGACAGCGCGCGACTGCCCTCGCGACCCGCCTCCGTCGATCGCAACATTTCGAGCAGCGGTCGTCCGACCGCAGTCAGGGCGAGCACCGTTGCGCCCAGGCCCGCAATGAGTTCCCAGCGGTGCCCGCCGTGCTCGAGCGCCGCGAGAATCTTGAAGCGCGCAACGAAACCGATGGTGCCGGGAAGACCGCCGAGAGAAAGCAGGAAGATCGCCAGCAACGCCGAACGGACCGGGCTCCGCTGCATCATTCCCGCTAGGTCGCCCACGTGTTCGCAGGCACGCTCGTGATGACTGAGCGAGCTGAGCGTGGCCATGATGCCGGCGATCGCGACGCCCGACGCGATCAGTCCGAAAAGGAGTGCCTCGGCACCGTCTCCCCTCGCGTCCACGAGCGCGAGCGTGAGAAATCCGATCTGTCCGACGCCGAGCCAACCGACCAGGCGGCGCAGGCCAACCTGGACCAGGGCCATCGCGTGCCCCCAGAGAAGCCCCATGAAACCCAGCAACGAGAGCAGCTGCGGCACCCGCGCACCCATCGTCTCGGCGTCACCCAGATCAACGGGCGGAATCGCGTGGAGCATTCGCAGTAACACGAAAAACGTCGTCGCCTGAGCGACGGTTGCGATATGCGTGGTCACGAAGCTCGGCGCACCCTCGTATACATCGGGAGACCACGGATGGAAAGGGGCGATCGCGGCTCGAGCGATCAATCCGACTAGTACCAGAGTGAGCCCTACTTCAAATAACAGATTCTCTTCGACGCCGGCGCCGGCGAGCGCACCCAGGTCCAGGCGCCCGGTCACGCCGAACACAAAGGCGACGCCATGGGCGAAGATCAAGCTGGCAAAGACATGTGCGAAAAAGGCCTTGAGACTCGACTCGCTCGAGGAAAGTCGCCGCGAATCGATCGCGATCAATGCGATCATCGGGAGCCAGGCCAGCTCCATCGCAATCAGCAATACGATCAGGTGGTCCGTCACCATGGCCGTCATCGAACCGGCCCAAGAAAAAAGCAGCAATGCGAGCGGCTCGGCAGGGCGCGATCGCGCCATTCCGAAATGGGTGAGAGAGAGGCTCAGAACGATCAGTCCGGCTGCCACGATGAAGCCGAGTCCGAACACGCCGAACGAATCGAGACGCAACAATTCATCGCCGAAGCGGCGATCCGCACTGCGCAACGAAAATGCCACCGCCGCGAGCGAAAGAATGGCCACCGTCCCGAGTCGGATTCCCGAGAGCGCCGCCGAGCGATGTCCGTGCTCGTCGAGGCTGCGCGGACGACCAATCAGATCGAGGGCGAGAATGAGCAGCGCGCCGATGGCAGGAAAGAAAACCGGATTCATTGCAGTCTTTCCAGTTCAAACAGGCTTGAATCCAGCCGGACCAGCTCACTCCCCGGTTCGGAGTCCCCCGTCTCCTCTTTCGTCCCGACAGATCGGCGCTCCATCTGGTAGAGGATCTCGAGCACAGTCGGCTCGATGCGCCTCAGGACCGGATTCGGGTAGACCCCGATCGCGACGATCGGAATCGTAATGGCGAGCAGAATTCCCCGCTCGACCCGATCGAGATCGATCAGGCCCCGATTTGCCGGCTCATCGACGGGACCCAGAAAGATCCGACGTTGGACCCAGAGCAGATACGACGACGCAACGACCATCGCGATCAGCGCGATGACCGAGAGTTCGCGCCTCGTCTCGAGACTGCCTAACAAGACGAACAGATCTCCGACGAATCCGCCGAGCAGTGGCAACCCCATCAACGACAGGACCATCAACCCGAAGAAGAAAGCACACACTGGCATCGGCTTGGCGAGGCCACCGAAGGCCGCGACCTCCGTTGCGTTGCGCCGAACCGAGAGAAATCCGATCAGCATGAAGAGCCCTGCGGTCGCGAGACCGTGGAGGAGCAGTTGTAGGACGGCCCCGGTCAGACCTTGAACGTTCAACGTCGAGATTCCAAACATCGCAAAGCCCACATAACCCACTGAGCAGAACGCGACGAGGCGCTTGAGTTCCTTCTGGACGAGCGCGATCAACGAAGCGTAGACCAGAGCAAAGATTCCCAGAACCGAGAGTGCCGGTCCGGCTGCAATCGCTGCGTCCGGAAAGAGTGGGAGCGCGAATCGGAGCAGTCCGATCGCAGCCGTCTGGACGAATCCGGTCGCCAGCAACGCGGAGAGACCCATTGGCGAGGACGCGTGCGCTGCGGGCAGCCAGAAATGAAGCGGCGCCAACGGCAGTCGGGTCAAGAGAGCGAACACCATGGGCAGGAAGAGCATCCACTGATCCGCCACGTCAATCTCGATGTCCAGCAGGCCGCGGGAAGCCTCGGCACCGACCGCGACCAGATCGAGGGTCGGGACCCCGAATTGTTTCAGCGTCGTGTCGTGAAGCACGAAGGCGACGAACAGCAGCCCCGCCAGACCGATCGATTCGATCGTCCAGATACGCGAGGCTGCGCGGGCTCGACCGGCCCCCCCCCAGCGCCCCATCCAGACCAGAACCGGAATCAGACTCGCCGCCCAGAAGAAGATGAAGGTAAGCAGATTCGCCGAGGCCAGGGCCCCGAGCAGGGTCGTTTCGAACAACAGGCAGACGAGCACCCACGCGCGTACCGACTCCCGTATCTCGAAGCGTGCCGACAGGATCGCGAGTGGAACGAGTCCCGTGGTCGACAGCATGAAGCATAGGCCGATCCCATCGACCCCGAACAGAAGCCTCGAGCCAAAGGATTCCGACCACATGTAAGAAGCCAGGTGCTGGAGACCCAGCGCTTCCGGATCGAACCCAAGCGTCACCCCGAATAACATCAGGGCGAAGGTGGCGAAGCTCGCCGCAAGACCGACAGCACGCCAGATCGCCTCGGGAAGGATCGGCAATCCCACGAGCCCCAATGCGATCGCGGTCGCCATCAAGGCGAGAGCCGCCAGCGACGGAAGCGCCACGACCACGAAGACCAGGTTCTCGGCGAGTCCAGATTCCATCTCAGACGACCATCCACGTCACGACGACGAGCACCGTGAGCAGTCCGAGAAGCGCGTAGCTCTGCAGTCGCCCGTTCTGGAGTCGCCGCAGGAAGCTCCACACCACCCGTCGAACGAGCCCCGAACCACCGGACACCACGACACGGTCGATCAGTTGATCCTCGATCCCACCGACGAGCGCGACCTGGGAGAGTCGACGGAGCGGGCGAACGAAAGCAACGAGGTACAAGTGTTCGATGTAGAACATCTCGCGCATAGCGGTCACGGAAAATCGGATCGCTGCCTGCTTCGATTCTCCGCGATAGCCTCGTCGCGCGTATCGCAATCCTGCGACCAGCAGGCCGGACAGCAGGCACACTACGAGGGCACCGATCAGGGTCCCACGCTCGCCTCCCGAGACCTCGGGGTCCGGGGAGCCGGGAATCGAGGTCGCGAGGAAATGGCCGACCGAGTCCATCTGGGATGTCGGCGCCCCGATCAGATCTCCCCAGAACTGGGAGGGCGTGAGCAGGCCGGCGAACGCGGTCATGACCGCGAGCCCAGTCAGACTGTGTTGGCGCCAGCCCGCTGGATCCCGGAGCTTTTGTTCGACGAGTCCACCGGGGCGAACATTGCCCCAGAAGATCAGAAAGAAGCCACGACCGACGGCGAAGGCGAGCAGGCCCAGGCTCGCAAGAATCATCCCGGTGACCAGGTTGCTCCCCGGTCGTTCGGAGATCCACAAGAAGGCGAGCAGTTCTTCGATCGGAAAGAAATTCGCGAGCGGCGGGAAACCGATCAGGGCCAGGCATCCGAGGCCGAAGACCGCCTGGGTCCATCGCAGGCGCTGTCCCAGCCCGCCCATCCGGCGCAAGTCCGTCTCGCCCTTCAAGGTCGTGATGATCAGCCCCGCCGCCAGGATCAGGTGTGTCTTCACGAAAGCGTGGGTCAGCAGGAGAAACGTGGCTGTCGAATAGGCACCGATCCCGATTCCCACGATCGCCAGACCGAGCAGACTCGACGTCGTAAAGGCCACGAGCCGCGGGAGGTCGAGCTGGGTCGCCGCCGCGAGGCTTGTCAGCAACATCGTGACGCTCCCCGCCACGATCAGCAGTTCCAAGGATCCAGGCGCCGTCTCGAGCAGAAAGGAAAATCGCAGTAACACATAGATTCCAGCGATCACGGTCGTGGATGACTGCATCAAGGCATTGGCCGAAACCGGCCCGGCGGTCGCAACGGGCAGCCAGAAATGCAGGGGGAGCTGGGCACATTTGGTCAACGCTGCGAGAACCAATCCAAAGCCGACGATCTCGAGCAGCAGGGGCGCCTCGCCGGAGGGCCAGGAGAGCCAGAGTACGCCCTGCCCTTCGAGCAACCGAAAGGCGGCCTCTATCCCTCGAAAAGTCAGCGCCGGCGCCCCCGCGCGTGACAAGCCATCGAATAACAACAGCATTGCGGCGAGCAGGCCGAGATCGCCGATGCGTCCAATGACGAAGGTGGTCGCCCCGGCACGTGAGGCGTCGCGTTCTCCAAAATCGAAGGACGCAAAGAGCTGTGACGCGATTCCGATCCCCGCCCATCCCAGGAAGAAGAGCAGCAGGTTGTCGGCCAACACGAGAACCAGTGTCGACCCGACGAGCAGGTCGAGCATTGCGAAGATGCGATGGCCATCCCCACTGTCGACGTGCCCCCCGGAGATCAGCCCGATCGTGTGCAGGTAGACCGCGATCGCCACGCTCGTGACCGTCAGGCAGAAGACGGCGGAGAGCGGATCGAATTGGAAGGTCAACTCGGCGCTGAAGCTGCGTTGTCCAACTCCACCACCGATCCAGGGGCCCACCGAATCGAGGATCGGCTCGAATCCACCCGCGGCGAAGAGGTCGAAGATCGAAAGCGCGGAAATCCCGAAGGCGGTGACCAGAGCGGAGAGCGAGATCGCCCAGACGGACCGATCCGAAATCTTGGCCCGAACCAGGCCGATCAGGAGACCATGAGTGATCGCCGCGATGAACGGTAGAATCGCGATCCAGCGGATCAACGAGACGCTGAGGCCTGCCTCCAGATCGATCAAGAGCGCCCTCCTAACCTTCCAACAGACCGGCGTCTTGCGCGTCGAGCGTGCCGCGGCGAGCGATGCGCGCGACGACGATGGAGAGCCCAAGGACGACCTGCAGCGCGCAGACCAACGCCGTACACAGTACGAAGATCGCTCCCGCGACCGCTCCCTCTCCATCGCGTTGAAAACCGACGAACGCGATCCCGGCAACCGCGACAGAAAGCCAGCCCAGAAGTACACCGACGAGCATTCCGATCAGGCTTCGCCGCCAGAGCAGCCCCAGCATCCCGACCCAGAAGAGCGCCAATGCGCCGATCGCCAGGGTTTCAACGGATTCGTTCAGGGCTTCCATCGCCTAACGCTTCTCCCCTTCATCCCGCAGCAGCATCAGAGTCGCGAGCAGGCCGGCCGATAGGGCGATTCCACAGAGCATCGCCAGATCCCGCCAGACTCCGAAGAAGCGTTCACCGATTTGCCGCGGCGAGGCCACCTGCGCGAAGCCCTCGGCGGGCGAAAAGACGCCTCGCTCGAGACCAATGACGACCAACAGGAAGAGGCCGCTGCCCAACAGCAGAAAGGCGAGACTGCGCGCGGCCGAGGTCACACGATCCGTTGGCGGAAGATGGTCACGGTCGACGTCGACGAGCATCCAACCGAAGAGCTGAATCGTCGCCAGACTCAACGCTCCTGTGGTCACGACGAAGAAGCCGACGAATCCCGCTCCGGAACTGATCAATGCAACTGCGAGTCCGCCGATCGATATCGCACCCGCGGCAATCGAGCGGGTCAGATTGCGACCCGTCACGATCGAGGCGAACGCGGCCAGGACGGCAACGACGATTCCGAGGGCCACGCCGGTGCCCATCAGCTTGCACCCCCTGCGAATCCGGCGAGCCAGAGCGTCGAAGCAGCGACGAGGAGAAGGTTCGCCCACGCGAGGGGGAGCAGCCGTCGGGTGGTGAGACGAAGCGCGCGATCGACGCGAGACACGGCGATCACACGCTTCAGCCGGCTCGAAGCCGCAAGTACCAGAATGGATTTCGCCAGGAAGGATCCGACCTGGAGCCCCGTGACCAAGAGCGTGGGCAGCGTGTCCCCGACGTAGGGGGCGAGCCGAGCCACGAGGCGAGGCGCATCGAAGAATGGAATCGAACCCGCTCCGAGGAACAGGCAGACGAAGAGCGTGGTCGCGAACACGAGCGAGAGCCGCGCGTCGATCCTCGACCAGTAGACGTCGATCGGATCCGCATCGAGTCCGAGACCCGCCGCGCCGATCGAGCCCGTGGTGGGATCGTCGACGCGTGGGCTCCCGAGCAGGAGCGCCATCGCCGGAATGAAGAGGATCGCCGTCAGCGGCTGGGCCAGAACGTTCCAGGCGGGAATCGGCCACGCGCGCAGGGTGTGCCCGAATTCGCCCTCGAGCGCTGCGACCCCCCAGGCAACCGGTCCGATCGGGAGCTGCTGGTCCGACACGATGTCGTGGAGACGAAGCGAACCCGAACCGATCGCGAGCGGAGCGAGAACCAACGTCATCAAGGCGAGGGCGGCAATCGATCGACTTGCCTGTCGGGCACTCCCGATGCGCGACCAGGCGTTGCGCTCGGACAGCCCGACGGCGATGCGAGAGAACGACGCCAGCAACAACAGAAAGCCGATCGCCGCGAGGCCGTGATGGAGATCCAGCAGCAGGATCGGGGGGTCCGTGAGTCCTCCACCCCAGGTTCCCGCGAACGGGACCATCGCCAGTCCAACGAGCAACGAGACGCACGCACCGAGTCGTCCCAGCAGCCGAAGGCCCGGACGATGATCGGAGACGACGCTTTTTCGGCGAACGATGCGTGCGAAACCAGCCAAGGCACGGGCTGTCATCGCGTGGGCCGGTGGGGGCGCGGGGTTCCCTCCCCAGTTTGCCCGGGGCGGGCTCAATTCCGGTCGATCCGGACGCGGCACCAGGCGCGCGCGACGCTCGAGGATGGCACATGCGGCGAGCACTCCCGACACGACGCTCATCCAGACGATCGTGAGCACGAACGGATTCATTCGTTTGTCGTCCGACGACGCGCGTGCAGTGTCACCAGCAGGGTGGGCAGGACGAAGCCAATCGCCGCGGGGATCGTCGCCACGCCCAGGGCGGTGAGAGAAGCGGCCGCGGGGATCAGGAAGAGCGCGACGAGCGCCATGAAAAACGCTCCGACCAGTCCGCGGTGGAGCAGGATCGAGTGGCGGGGCGAGCGGCGGGATTTTTGTGAACTCCCGAAGCAGACCGGATCGAGCAACCGGGTCGCACGCTGCCCAGTGGGGAGGCCGCGACGGAGGCCGGCCGCGGCGAGAGGCAGCAGGGCCAATGTCGCCACCATCAGGCAGACGAAGATGATCAGGCCGCTGAATTGAAGGTCGCTGTCGGACCCGGGCACGCTCACCGCCGTCGCCTCGAAGCCGAACGTCCAAATCTCGCGCATGACTGGGTGGCGCTCACATGGAGAGCCGCCGGCTCATGGGCCGAGCTCCGTCCGAAAGGCAGAGGGGGGTGACCACCGGGCGGTCGAACCGATCCCGGAGGGAGCCGCAAAAGTAGCCGTAGCCCCCCAGAACGTCAACGTAAATGGCGCGTGAACCCCATACCGAGATCGACCTTCCGCGGCCCCGCTCTCGCGAGGGCAGTGGTAGAGTAGACAGCGTGAATACCCCCACCGCAGTCCTGGGCGCAGGAAGCTTCGGAACCTGTCTTGCGATGGTCTGCGCGCGCGAGAACGACGTGAAGATCTGGTCCCGCCGCGAGGACGTGGCGGAGGCGATCAATCGAGAGCACCGCAACCCGCGCTACCTGACGGAGTACGAACTCCCGGACCGAATCGAGGCCACCTCGGATCTGCGAGATGCACTCGCGGGCCGCGAACTCGTCATCATTGCCGTCCCGAGTCATTCGCTGCGGGAGGTCATGATCGAGGCCGGGCCCCATATCGATGCCGGCGCCATCATCGTGTCCGCGGTCAAGGGCATCGAGTTCGAGACCGGCCATACGATGCATGCCGTGCTCGAAGAAGTCCTCGATCCAGATCATCATCCCCGGCTGGTCGCACTCTCGGGGCCCTCCTTTGCTGCCGAGATCGCTCGCCACCAACCCACCGTCGTGACCCTCGCCTGTCGAGAAGAGGCGTACGCGATCTCGGTCCAGGCCACCCTCTCCTGTCCCTGGTTCCGATGTTATACGCACAATGACATCATCGGCGTCGAGACCGCCGGCGCGCTCAAGAACGTGATCGCGATCGCCGTCGGCATGTCCGATGGCCAGCACGGCGGACTGAATGCGAGGGCGGCGCTGATGACCCGCGGCCTCGCCGAGATCACGCGTATCGGTGTCGCTCAAGGGGCCGAGCCGGAGACCTTCCTCGGACTCGCGGGAATGGGTGATCTGTTGCTGACCTGCACCGGTGACCTCTCTCGGAATCGCCGCGTCGGGCTCGCGCTGGGGCGGGGTCGCAAGCTCGACGAAATCCTGGTCGAACTCGGTGAGGTCGTCGAGGGAATCCAGACGACTCGCGCCGCCGTGCGGTTGGCCGACCGATTGGGTCTCGAGGCCCCAATTTCGACCCAGGTCCGGATGGTTCTGGACGGCGAAAAGACCCCCGAGGCTGCGGGCCACACTCTCATGACCCGTCAACTTCGCAGCGAGCGAGATTCGACGCTCAAGCGTGCAAGGCTCGGTGAAAATAAAGACGAACGCGTTCGCAAATAAAATCTCTGGTGTGAAACGAGCGAAACTCCTCGGAATCGCTAGCTTTCGTCAATAATGAAATCCATTTTCGTTTTCAAACACTCATCTCCGCACTGACGGCTGGCGCCTAGTCGCCGCCACCAATCCGCCAGCGCGCGGGCGAGCTCAACCTCAATGCCCCAATCAGACACCCTCGATCGAATTCCTCGCGGTGGAGTCGTCCGTGTGCTCGGCATCGACGCAACGACCGGCGATGAGCCAATCCTCCGCCGCCTCGATGATCTCGGTATCCGGGAGGGCGTCGAGATCGAGGTGATCCGTCGTGCCCCCCTCGGCGATCCGACGGTCTTCGAACTCCACGGCTATCAGCTCTGCCTGCGCCGAAGCGAGAGTGCCCGCGTCCGGGTCGAGATCGGGGCGACGAGGCCTGCTTCCCCGTGACTGCGGCCCACCTCGATTCGGGGTCCGATGTCCGACGTGTCTTCGGCCTCGTGGGCAGCCCGAATGCCGGAAAGACCACACTCTTCAACGCGCTCACGGGTCTCCACGCCCGTGTCGGCAACTACCCCGGCGTGACCGTCGAGCGGCGCGAAGCGGAACTCGTGCTCGATCGGACCCGAGCGCTGCTGATCGATCTGCCCGGGACCTATGGCCTGCAGCCGATCTCCGCCGATGAGGCGGTCGTGGGCGATGTACTGGCCGGCCGGGTGGACGGTGTCGCCACGCCGGACGCGATCGTGATGGTGGCCGACGCGTGCTCGCTTCCGCGTACCCTCCCCTTCATCGGTGAGACGCTTCGTCTGGGCCGCCCGACGCTGCTCGTCTTGACGATGCTCGACGAGCTCGCGGCGCGGGGCGGACGCGTCGATCTCGCACGCCTGGAGGCCGCGCTCGGGGTTCCCGTGATCGGCGTGGTCGGTCACCGTGGACGCGGTCTCGATCGGCTACGCCAGCTGATGGATGAACCCGAGTCCTGGTCGACTCCCTCGATCCCGCCCCCCGAAGATCGAGCCGAGCGAGCGGGCTGGGCGGATTCGATCGCGAGCACGGTGATCGAGCAGCCCCCGAGCCGACACACGCTCACCCAGCGAGTCGATCGGATCGTGTTGCACCCGCTGTGGGGAAGCCTGCTCTTCGCGGCGGTCATGATCACGTTCTTCCAGCTGATCTTCAGCGCTGCGAGTCCCGCCATGGACCTGATCGACCGCGCGATCGGGGATCTGGCCGGCTTCTCTCGAGGGATCCTGCCGGCGGGCTGGTTCGCGAACCTCGTGGCGGACGGGCTGATCGCAGGCGTCGGCTCTGTCGTGATCTTCCTGCCTCAGATCGTGATCCTCTTTTCGCTTCTCTACCTGCTCGAGGACCTCGGCTACATGGCACGCGCGGCCTTCGTGATCGACCGCGTCATGGGTCGCATCGGGCTCGAGGGGCGATCATTCGTCGCTCTCCTCTCCTCGTATGCCTGCGCCGTACCCGGCATCATGGCGACCCGCACGATCCCCTCTCCCCGCGACAGACTGGTAACGATCCTCGTCGCTCCGCTGATGACCTGCTCCGCGCGGCTGCCGGTCTACGCGCTGTTGATCAGTGCCTTCGTGCCAGAACGAACGGTCTGGGGGCCCATCGGTCTGCAGGGCCTCGTCTTGCTCGGGCTCTACGTGGGTGGCGGGTCTGCCGCGCTCATCATCGCGGCGATCTTGAAGCGCACTCTGATCCGTGGCGACGGGCTGCCCTTCACGATGGAGCTGCCCACGTATCGCTGGCCCACCTTCCGGGTGTGGGCCACTCAGGTCTACGAGAGCGCCTGGGCCTTTCTACGCCGCGCCGGCACGATCATCCTGGCTGCATCGGTCCTGTTGTGGCTGATGCTGAGCTATCCGCAGGTGGAGGCCCCTCCTGAGCTCGATGCGACCCAGGCCACCGCCTATTCCCTGGAACGCAGTGCAGCCGGCCGACTCGGACACGCCATCGAGCCGCTCATCGCGCCCCTCGGCTTCGACTGGAAGATCGGCGTCGGGCTAATCGCAAGTCTCGCCGCCCGCGAGATCCTGGTCGCGACCCTCGCCCAGGTCTACGCGACCGGCAACGACGAGACGGGTTCGCTGCGGGAGGCGCTGCGATCGGACATCCACCCGGACACGGGGCGTCCCGTCTTCACACCGGCGACGGTCGGAGCGCTACTCGTCTTCTTCGTGTTCGCGCTCCAGTGTACCTCCACCCTGGCAATCATGCGGCGCGAAACCAATTCGTGGCGCTGGCCAGCGTTCGCCTTCGTGTATCTGCTAGCGCTCGCCTATGGAGCGAGCTTCGCGACGCATCGTGTCCTCACGGCTCTCGGCGGAACCGATTGGCTATCCTGATGCGATGCGTTTGACTCCTCCGTATTCGATCCGGCGCGTCGTCCTCGTCTGCCTCGCTGGCCTGCTTCTCCTCGCAACGCTTCCCGGCTGCGCGCGCACCGTGCGTCATTCGATCGTCAAACGAAAAATGGTGGAGGTCGACCTCGTGCGCGAGGTGAAGGGCTTCTCGGTACGGGAACGAGGCTACGAGCATCCCGCGATCATCTCGACGCAGCGACTCGGGCACATCCTGAACGCGGTCGAGGTCGAGACGAGCGTTCCCGGGAAGGGCACGATTCGACAACCCGCCTTTCATCCCGATCTCGTCCCGCTCGCGGCAGACGCCCTCGCAAGAGCCCTGAAAGAAGCCAGCCCCAACGAGGAGGTCGGCCTCAAGGTCGTACGCAAGGAGGCTCGGCTCGGCATCTTCAACAAGAAATTCCTGACGACCCTGATCGCCTACATCGACGATGGACACCTCTATCTTCTGCTTCGACGAGTCGACTGGCCCATCAAGGAATCCGACGAGACGAAGAAGCTTCCAGAACCTCTGCGGAACCGAAAGGCGATGAATTTTCGTGTCGTGACCGGAGATCCCATCTTCTTCGCGGGGGTTCAGGATCTCGAGATCGATTGGCAGAATGATGTCTTCCGATCCGCCTTCCGACTCCCGGGAAGCACCTCCGGCCAGAAGCGGCGGCGAGAGGTCATCTCGACCTCACCCATTCCAAAAGACGAGCTCGAGGCGGCTCAGCCCGACGCCATCGACTTCGAACAACTGACGCCGACGCAGCTTCGCGCGCTCGCCGACCTTCAAGAGGATCGGCGCCAGGGACGCATCACCGAAACCGCCTACCAACGCGCCAAGCGACAACTCTTGCGCAAACGCTGAAGGCTCTTGCTCACACGCTGAGGGCGCCGGCCCACTCGCCGAAGCCCCCATCGGCATGATCTTCCGGGGGGACGGCTCGAGAGTTGCAGGTGGCTTGCGTATTCCCACGATTTCGAGGGTGTTGAGTGGCACGGCGTCGGCTTTTCGCCGCTACCTTCCGGCGCCCTCCCATCACTCACGCCTGACTGCGAGGGACTCCTGCGCCCACCGCATCTCAGAGGAGATAGCGTCCCATGACGACCCTGATTCAAGCCATCGCAATTGCGATCCTGGCCATCGTAGGCCTGCGAATGCAGAAGGGGCAGACGCGAAGTCGGCTCCTCGCGGCTCTCAAGGCCTGGTTCACGGTTCTCTGCTTCTGGGCCTTGCTCACGCATCCGATCGAAGTCGAACCCGGCAAGACCGAGATTGCCCTTCAGCTGATTCGCAACCAGCTCGCCCGAATCGATGCCGGAACGTTCTGGCTCTTCCTTGGCATGGCAACTGGTATCAAGGCGATCGGCATGGTCTCCTCGATGTACCGCTGGCATCTGATGTTGCGCGGCCAGGGAATCGAGCTGCCCTTCAAGCACATCTTCGGCTCGTTCCTGATCGGCCGCGCAATCGGAACCTTCCTCCCGAGTACCGCTGGTCTGGACGGTTACACGCTCTTCGACGCCGCACGCTTCAGCGGCAAGACCGTCGAAGTTGCCGCCGCGAAATTCGTCGAGAAAGTCTGTGGCTTCTCCGGCGTGTTCATGACCTTCCTGGTCGCCTTGCCCTTCGGCATCGGCATCTTCGGAGAGAACGCGATGCTCTTCGCGATGATTTCGATCCCGGTTGCCGCAGGCGTGATCGGCGGTCTCGTGACGGTCATGCTCTTCCCAGGCCTCGTTCAGTGGATCCTCGAGAACGTTCCGCTCCCCGCCAAGGATCGAATCGCCGGCATCGTCACGCGCATCTCGAGTTCGGCCGCCGCCTATCGCGGTCACCCGGCACTCGTCGTCCAGATCCTCTTCCTCTCGTTCCTCGTCCACTTCACGACTGCCGTCATGTACTACTACACGGCACTCGCGATCGGCGCCGAGGGAGCCGACTTCTGGAAGATCACGTTCGGTTCGGCGATCCAGATTTTCGCGACCGTCATCAGCCCCTTCACGATCGCTGGTGAAGGCATCCGCGAAGCCGCTCAGTACCTGCTCCTCGGTGAGCTGATCGGCCCCGCAGCGGCCATCGTTTCGGCGGCCCTCGGCTTCTGGGCGGCAGAAGCCCCGACCATGCTCGGCTTCGTCTTCTGGTGGGCGCGCGACGACAACTACACGCCGGCCTTCTCTCGCGTGAACGGCGTCCAGGTCGACTGGGAAGAGGCCGCCCGTGCGGCCACCACTCTCGAAGAGGACGTCGACACGGCGGCGGGCGATGACGCCGCAACCCCGATCGGCGAACGACTCTGGCGCGCACCCTCCGCCGGGGCCTTCGCGGGCATCGCCGCGGGGATCGTCCTTGGTCTCGGAGAAGCGATCGTCGTCTACCAGAGTGGCCTCGGGACCGAGAGTCAGATCTTCTGGTTCGGACCGCTCATGTGGGCGACTGTACTCGGCGGCCTTGCAATTCTGGGCGGACTCTTCCTCGCGGTGCTGCCGATGGACAAGAAGGAGATCGGTCACTGGGTCCCGCGTCTCGGCTTCGGCGCCTGCTTGATTCCCTTCGGTCTCTTCGTGGTGCTCTTCCGATTGCGCCGCGACGTCTACCTCGAACAGATGCCACCTCTCATCGTGATCCTCGGCGTGCTGTTCGCGGCCACGGTCCTCCTCCTGTTGATTCTCGGCCCCCTGAAGAAGATCCTGGATCCGATCGCCGAAAAGCTCACGACCCCTCTCGCGCCGATCGCGCTGCTCATCGTGGGCGTCTTCGGCGTCGGAGGACTCCTCTCTGTCGCCTTCGAACCCGCGGCTGCGGAGGGCACCGGCGGCGGCGCTATCCCCGCCGAGCTCGAGTCCAGGCCAAATGTCCTGCTCGTAATGGTCGACACTCTTCGCGCAGATCACCTCTCTTGCTATGGCGGAGACATCGCGACGCCAAACCTTTGTCGCCTTGCAGAGGACGGCACGATCTACCAGGGCTTTTCCCACGCCTCGTGGACCAAGCCGGCGACCGCCTCTCTGATCACTTCGACGTTGCCCTCGACGCATAACGCCATGTCGAAACCGTCTTCGCTATCCCAGGACCTCGTTCTGATTTCCGAGGCCCTGCAGGATGGGGGTTATACGACCGGTGGCATCGTCTCGAACGTCAACCTGGCCGAAAGCTTCGGCTTCGCCCAGGGCTACGACGACTACTACTACCTCGGGCCCGACTACCTCTTCGGCGCCAGGGAATCGAGCTCCAAGCTCATCGTCTATCAATTGGGTCGTCAGATCGCTCTCGGCCTCTTCGGCGGCGATCAGGTTCGCTTCAACGATTTCTACCAGGACTCGGAAGTCGTCAACGACGTCGCCTTCGATTGGATCGAGCGTCGCCAGCACGAGCGATTTTTCCTCTTCCTGCACTACATGGACGCCCATGACCCCTACTTCGAGCATCCCTATAACGGCGAGGGAATCGCGCGGGTATCGATGCCGGAACCCGAGCCCGAGATGGCCGATCGTTTGCACGAACTCTATCGCGGTGAAATCGAATACCTCGACGAGAATTTCGGGAAGCTGCTCGCGAAACTCGAAGCCCACGGACTCTACGACGACACCGTGATCGTCCTCACCGCTGACCACGGCGAAGAATTTGCCGAGCACGGAGGCTTCTGGCACGGCCTGACGCTCTACGACGAGCAGATCCACGTGCCTCTCGTCATCAAATGGGCGAAGAACGGGGGGCGCGACGCTCGCGGTGCGAACTCCGGAATCGCGCGCCTGATCGATGTCGGTCCGACTCTGCTCGGTCTCGCTGGGGTCGACGTTCCCGCGACGATGCAGGGCATCGACTTGCGGGCACCGTTCGCCTCGCGACTCGAGAAGGATCAGCAGGTCTATTCCGAGGAAGACCACGAGGGCAACGTGCTCTGGTCACTCCGGACCGAGGACGAAAAATTGATCGTCGCCAATGCGGGCAATCCTCGCGACCTGCCTGAACGCGCCTATTTCGACATCTCGAACGACCCGGGTGAGACGGATGCCTACTCGGATCCCGACGCGGAAGAGCGGCTCGAAGAACTGGCGGAATTTCAGCGACTGTCGGCTGCCGGCGAAGCCGTGCAGGGCGACGAAGTCGAGATGGACCTTCAGACCTGCCAGCGGCTGCGCGCACTCGGATACGTCGACGACTGTTCGCATCTCCAGTGAGGG
>JAPYTP010000059.1:25556-29872 GCA_029941885.1 Myxococcota bacterium | reverse complement strand
GGGTGGGGCCGGTCCAGCCTACAGCTCGATCGTCGGCAGCGGTGTGAATGGAACGATCCTTCACTACATCACGAACGATCAGGAGCTGGCCCCGGACGAGATCGTTCTGATCGACGCGGGGGTCGAATACCAGGGCTATGCGTCGGACGTGACCCGAACCTATCCGGTCGGGGGGCGATTCCCTGCTCCTGCACGCGATCTCTATGCGGTCGTCCTCGCAGCCCAGCTCGCTTCCATCGAAGTCTCGCGACCCGGCGCGACACTCCCGCAGATCCATGCGGCCTCCGTCAGGGTTCTCTGTGAAGGCATGGTTGAGCTCGGCATCCTCAAGGGCGAGGTCGACGAACTCATCGAAAGCGAAGCCTATCGCCCCTACTACATGCACGGCACGAGTCATTGGCTAGGCCTCGACGTCCACGATGTCGGGGCCTATGTGGTCAAGGATCCCGCTGAGAACGCCAGTGGCAAAGCCGGACCGCGCCCACTTGCGGCCGGAATGGTCTATACCATCGAACCGGGGCTCTACATCTCGCCGGACGATCCGAACGCACCCGAAGCCTTCAAGGGCCTCGGCATTCGCATCGAGGACGATGTCGTAGTCACCGAAGATGGAATCCTGAACCTGACCCGCGAGATTCCCAAGCAGATCGACGAGATCGAAGCTTGGGTCCGCGGTGATTGACTTCCGCTGGTATCGCCGAATCATGGATCGCATTCGCACACGGACCTGAACGATCACGACACGACCTTGCGCGCAGCTGCGATCCGATCCCCAACTGATTCGACCCACCATCAAAAGGACCGCTCCCGAATGGCCGACATCGAATCCCTCTTGAAGGAGAAGAGAACCTTCAAGCCCGACAGTGATTTCACACGCCAGGCCAACTGGAACAAGAAGACCACCAACGAGTATCGAAAGCTCGGCGATTCGAATCCGACGAAGTTCTGGGCCCAGATGGCCAAGGAGAACGTTTCCTGGTTCACGCCCTGGAAGAAGGTGCTCGACTGGAAGCCGCCCTTCGCGAAGTGGTTCGTCGGCGGCAAGATCAACGTCTCCTACAACTGCCTCGATCGACATCTCGAAGGCGAGAACGCGTGGCGGAAGAACAAGGCCGCGATCATCTGGGAAGGTGAGCCCGGGGACACACGCGTCCTCACCTACGCGGAGCTCCACAGGGAGGTCTGCAAGTTCGCCAATGTATTGAAGGCCCAGGGCGTCAAGAAAGGGGATCGGGTCTGTCTCTACATGCCGATGGTCCCGGAGCTCGCGATCGCGATGCTCGCTTGCACCCGAATCGGCGCGCCCCACTCGATCGTCTTCGGCGGCTTCTCGGCGGACGCTCTGCGCGATCGGATCAACGACGCGGAAGCGAAGATCGTCATCACGGCGGACGGTGGCTACCGGAAGGGTGCTCCTTTCGCACTCAAACCCACCGTCGACGAGGCGGTCGAGAAGACCCCGTCCGTGGATCGTGTGATCGTCGTAAAACGAACGGAGCAACCCGTCGACTTTCGCGCTGGCCGCGACATCTGGTGGCACGAGGCCATGGCCGAAGCGAGCGCGAAATGTCCGCCTGCGAAACTCGATTCCGAGCATCCCCTCTTCATTCTCTACACGAGCGGGACGACCGGAAATCCGAAGGGCATCCTGCACACGACCGGCGGCTATCTCACCCACGTGACGACCACCCACAAGGCGATCTTCGATATCAAGGACGATGACGTCTATTGGTGCACCGCGGATATCGGCTGGATCACCGGTCACTCGTACGTCGTGTACGGTCCGCTCGCCAACGGCGCCACGACCGTCATGTACGAAGGCACCCCTGCACACCCCGGGCCCGACCGCTGGTGGGACCTGATCGAAAAGTGGGGCGTGACGATCTTCTACACCGCACCCACCGCAATTCGCACCTTCATCCGACTCGGCGACGAACATCCAAAGGGCCACGATCTTTCCTCGCTGCGTCTGCTCGGATCCGTCGGCGAACCGATCAATCCCGAAGCGTGGATGTGGTACCACCGCGTCATCGGAGGCAAGCGCTGCCCGATCGTCGATACCTGGTGGCAGACGGAAACGGGGGGAATCATGATCTCTTCCATCCCGGGTGCGGTCGAGACCAAGCCGGGTTCCGCAACGAGGCCCTTCCCCGGTGTGCACGCGGATATCTTCGATGAGGCGGGCGAGTCGGTGAAGGGAGATGGGGGAGGCTTCCTCGTCTTGAAACAGCCTTGGCCCGGCATGCTGCGCGGAATCTGGGGCGATCCCAAACGCTTCAAGGAAACCTACTGGAGTACCTACGACCAGACCTACTTCGCGGGCGACGGCGCTCACCGAGACAAGAATGGCTATTTCTGGATCATGGGGCGTATCGACGACGTGATGAACGTCTCGGGTCATCGCATCGGAACCATGGAAGTCGAGAGCGCTCTCGTCTCGTCCCCGGACGTGGCCGAGGCAGCCGTCGTGGGCCGCCCCGATGAGATCACGGGAACAGCGATCGTCGCCTTCGTATCACCGAAAGGCACGACGATTCCCGACGATGCGCTCGTCGGCCGTCTCAAGAAACAGGTCACGAAAGAGATCGGCGCCATCGCTCGACCGACCGAAATCCGCTTTACGAACGCGCTCCCCAAGACTCGCTCCGGCAAGATCATGCGACGACTCCTGCGGGATATCGCTTCGGGCAGGGAAGTCGGGGGCGATACGAGCACACTCGAGGACTTCAGCGTCCTCGCGAAGCTCCGCGAAAGCGACGACGACTGATCGACGGACAGGAGCGACCCAACGCCGCGGCGCCGAGTGGGTTTCGGTGGCTGAGGCGAGCGGACTGAGTTGTAATACCCGGACGAGCCAGGCGCACGCCCGAGAAGGAGAACGGATGGCACTCTCGAAGGCTCAGCAGGCGAAGGCAGACGCCTATCTCGAAAAGTTCATGACCGGCCTCAAACGACGGAATGCAGGCCAACCCGAATTTCATCAGGCGGTCCATGAGGTCGCACGCGACGTCGTCCCCTTTCTGCAGGACAAGCAGGCCTACAAGGACGCACACATCCTCGACCGGATGACGGAGCCGGATCGCGTGATCGTCTTTCGTGTCTGTTGGACGGACGACGACAACAACGTGCGCGTGAACCGCGGCACGCGCGTTCAATTCAACAATTCGATCGGCCCCTACAAGGGCGGCCTGCGCTTCCACAAGAGTGTCAACATCTCGATCCTGAAATTTCTCGGCTTCGAGCAGGTCTTCAAGAATTCCCTGACGACCCTGCCGATGGGCGGCGCGAAGGGCGGTGCGAATTTCAATCCCCATGGAAAGAGCGACGGCGAGGTCATGCGCTTCTGCCAGGCGTTCATGAGTGAGCTCTTCCGCCATATCGGACCCAATACCGATATTCCGGCCGGCGATATCGGTGTCGGCGCACGCGAGGTCTCCTACCTCTTCGGCCAGTACAAGCGACTCGAGAACGAGTTCACCGGCACGATCACCGGCAAGGGCCTTGCTTTCGGTGGGTCGTTGATCCGCACGGAAGCCACCGGCTATGGCTGCGTCTACTTCGCGCGGGAGATGCTCGGCACGCGGGGTGACGAAATCAAGGGCAAGAACTGTCTCGTCTCGGGCTCAGGAAACGTCGCTCAGTACACCGCCGAGAAACTGATCCAACTCGGCGGCAAGGTGCTCACGCTCTCGGACTCGGGCGGCTTCATCTACGACCCCAAAGGCATCGACGAGGAGAAGCTCGCCTGGATCGTCGACCTCAAGACGAACAAGCGCGGCCGCGTGAGTGAATACGTCGACAAGTGGGGCGGCGAGTATCACGAGGGCAAGCGGCCCTGGGGCGTACCCTGTGATCTGGCTTTTCCCTGCGCGACCCAGAACGAACTCGAGGAGGGCGACGCAAAGACCCTCATCTCGAATGGCTGTCAACTCGTCTCGGAAGGGGCGAACATGCCGTCCACGATCGAGGCCATCAACATCTTCATCGACAACAAACTCCTCTTTGGCCCCGCCAAGGCCGCAAACGCCGGTGGCGTCGCGGTCAGCGGCCTGGAGCAGACGCAGAACGCGATGCGCCTGTCATGGACCCGAGAAGAAGTCGACAAACAGCTCCTCGACATCATGAAGAATATCCACAGGACCTGCGTGACCTACGGCAAAGACGGTGACTTCATCAACTACGTCCGGGGCGCCAATCTCGGCGGCTTCGTCAAGGTCGCCGACGCCATGCTCGCCTATGGCGTTCTTTAGGCGTTCTTTAGGCGTTCTTTAGGCGTTCTTTAGGCGTGCTCTAGGCGTGCTCTAGGCGTGCTCTAG
>JAPYTP010000059.1:0-25456 GCA_029941885.1 Myxococcota bacterium | reverse complement strand
TAGGCGTGCTCTAGGCGTGCTCTAGGCGTGCTCTAGAGAGACTCGAATCGGGCCCAGCCGATGCGTCAGTCGGCCTCGATCGGGATCCCGACCGACATCTCACTGCAGGTCGAGTCACTCCCTTTTCGGCCCGTGTACCAGTCACCGCTCGGATCGCGCGAAGCGTGGACGACGCCGCCGAGCACAGGCTGATCCGCTTCGAGCGTGAAACCGGCTGCGAGTTCGAGCAGCGTCCGCACCACGCCCTTGTGCGCGACGACGAGGGCAGACTCGACGCCGCTCGCGCGTAGGCGAGCGAGCCCACGGGCGATCCGGTCGCGAAAGGCGGGGCGCGGCTCTCCATCGGGAAATTCGAATCCGGGCTTCCTGGCCTGCCAGTCGGCGTAGAGCCCGGGATCGGCGATTTCGATCTCGTCGATCGTCAGTCCCTCCCAACGACCGAAATCGATCTCCCGAAAGTCGGACTCGAGTTCCACAGCGTGATTCGGCGCGATGATGCGCGCGGAATCCCACGAGCGACAGAGCGTACTCGCCCATACACCTTGGTAGGTCTCACCCCCGATATGTTCGCGGGCGCGGCGTACCTGCTCGCGCCCGAGGTCCGAGAGCGGGACATCGGTCACGCCGTAGTAGCGAATACTCGACTGGCCCGCGGTTTCGCCGTGACGAACGAGGATCAATCGGGTCAGTCGGTCCTTCACCATGTCGAGAGCGTCGCCCGAGGGTTTCGAAAGTCAACTGGAAGGGAGGTCCGACATCGACCGAGTTCCCAAAACATCCGGTAGACTCGTCGACCCGAACAGAGTCGTGATCTCCGAATCGAACAGGCCATTCCGCAAGCCCAACCAATCCGATGACCGAATTGACGCCCATCGCCCTCCCGATCGAAGCAGGACTCCGCGGTCGATTGATCCGGCGTTACAAGCGCTTCCTTGCGGATATCCGACTCGAGGACGGTCGCGAACTCACCGTCCACTGTCCGAACCCCGGACGCATGCTCGGCACCCAGGATCCTGGCTCCGCGGTCCGCTGCTCGACCCACGACAATCCCAAACGCAAACTCCGCCACACCCTCGAGATGATTCGCGTCGGTCGCGTATGGGTCGGGCTGCACGCGGCGAGGGCGAATGATGTGGCCCGCCGAGCCCTCGAACACGGTGCCTACGCACCCTTTGCCGGCTACCGGAACGTCGAGCGCGAGGTCGCTACTCGCGAAGGCTCGCGCTTCGATTTCCGACTGTCTGGGCATGCTTCGCGAGACGAACCCTGCTGGGTCGAGGTCAAGAGCGTCACCCTCTGCTCCGAAGGGCTTGCCCGCTTTCCGGACGCCGTCACGACGCGTGGACGCCGTCATCTCGAGCATCTGATGACACGCCATGCTGCGGGAGAGCGAACCGCACTCCTCTACATCGTCCAGCGCGCGGACGCCGATTCGGTCGCCCCCGCCGACGACATCGATCCCGAATACGGCAAGACGCTCCGCGCAGCGGCCCGCGCCGGTGTCGAGGTCCACGCCCTCTCCGCGCGGGTGCTCGGCGATCGGATCAGGCTCGAGCGCGTCCTGCCCGTCGTGTTCTGAAGACCGAGTTCGCGCCCTGAAAGGCACTCCGGGCGCCGCGGAAGACTCCGATGGGACCTCGAAAAGTCCCCTGCCTGCGTGACCTGCTATCCAACGAGCATGCCCCGTGCAAAGAAGACCAACCCGCCCAGTGGTCCAGCGGCGCCGGAGATCCGCAGGATTCGCATCCCGCTTCTGCGTTGGTACGACGCGAATCGGCGTGACCTGCCCTGGCGGCGCACGAAGGATCCGTATGCGATCTGGATCTCCGAGGCGATGCTCCAACAGACGCGCGTCGAAACAGTCATCCCCTATTGGGAGCGGTTTCTCGAGACCTTTCCCGACCTGGCGAGCCTCGCCCGAGCCGATCTCGACGACGTCTACGCGCTCTGGACCGGACTCGGGTACTACTCGCGCGCGCGCAACTTGAAACACGCAGCGGAAACGGTCGTCGCCGAGCACGACGGACATCTCCCCGACACCGCGGAGGGACTTCAGGAGCTCAAGGGAATCGGCCGCTACACCGCCGGCGCCGTCGCCTCGATCGCCTTCGATCGGGAGGCTCCCCTGGTCGACGGGAATGTGATCCGTGTCTTTGCTCGACTGGTCGGAATCCGTGAGGACAGTGCGGCCAAGACGGTCGTCGAGCGGATGTGGGCGATCGCCACGGAGCTGGTAAAGGGAAGTCGGCCGGGCGATCTGAATCAGGCCCTGATGGAGCTGGGCGCCACCCTCTGCACTCCCCGAAATCCCCAATGCCCGAGCTGCCCGATCCGACGTCATTGTGATGCCTTCGCCGTCGGCGATGTGGAGTCACTCCCAATCAAACGGAAGAAGGCGAAACAGACGCGCCTTCGTGCGATCGCAGCCTCGATCGAACGAAACGGAAAGGTTCTCGCCGTTCGGCGACCGGAAAATGGCTTGATGGCGGGGCTCTGGGAATTGCCGGGAGGTGAGATCGGGATCGCTGAGGAAGCGAAGGAGCGCGTCGCATCCATTCTCGCCGATGCCGTCGGCCTCGAGATTCGCGGCATCGAGGCGATCGGTCGCGTCGATCATCTCTTCACCCATCGTCGCCTCGAACTCGAGGTCTTTCGCTGCAGAGTCGAAAAGGGCGCGCGGGTGAAGCGGCGTGGATTCGTCGCCCACCGTTGGATCAGGCCCGCGGACCTGCTCGATCTCGCTCACTCGGGGTCCACACGAAAGGCGATGACCCTGCTCGGAGTCACAGACGAGATCTCGGCACGTGCGGCTTGGAAGGCGAACGCGTGAGCGAAGAGGGCAGGGGGCGCCGTCCCGACGACGAGAGCGGGAATGATCCGGCGGCCGGCAGTTTTGCCGATCTATTGGGCGATGCGAAGCCGCTCGATCGCGGTCCCACCCGCATCGCCCCCCCCTCCGGACGTCCGCGCGCCCGACGTCACAGCGGTGACGAAGCGGCCCCCAGCAGGAAGTTCCGGTGGCCCGATTCGAGAGATCGACACCGCGCCGCCGCCGATGGCGTCACCGACGCCCAGCTATTCGCCCTCGGCCGAGGCGAGATCGAGCCAATGGAGCGAATCGATCTTCATGGCACTCGAAAGGACGCGGCCGCCCGTCTGCTCGCAATACGTCTCGAGAGCGCCCGTGCGCAGGAAATCGACTGCGTAGTCGTGATCCACGGTCGCGGTCAGCGTTCCGCCTCGGGAGAAGCGGTCCTGCGCGACGCGCTGCCCGACTGGCTGACCCGCGGACGAAGCGCGAGGCATGTCCTCGCATTTGCTCCGGCACCCGACCGGCTCGGCGGGCTTGGCGCGACACTCGTACTCCTCCGACGCGACTGAGCACTCGAAGGGATTCTCGACCCTGATCAGTCGTCGGTCAGAGCGCCCACGACTCCGCGTTCGACCAGGGCGGCTCGAATCGACTCGACGCGATCTCGATTGGCGTCCATGTCGCCATAGCCCACTCGCGACGCCGATCGAACGGCGATCTCGCCGGTGGTCTCGTTCAGATGGAACTCGACGTCGTCGCGATAGCGCATGAGTTTCGTGGTGAAGACGGCGTGCAGATAGCCCTTCGATCGCTTTTCGATTTCGACGCGGGAACGGCTCTCGAGATCGAGCTCGAGCGCTTGCCAGGCATCGCCCGGAGCGCCCTCGATCGCGAGGGCGGCGATCCGGTGCTGTTCATCGGTCGCGAAACTCGACACGCAATTCGGTGACGAAGGGCAGGGCCGGAATTCGCCGCCCGTGATCCCCAGATCATCGGGCATCCGCCCGCCACAGCCCGAAACAGCCAGCAGCGCGAGCCCGATCAAAGTGACGAACCCCGCACGAACGTTCGATCCCATCATCCAATACCTCCTCGAGTCGATGCCATGGAAGAGCCGGCAGACGGTCCCGCTCCCTCCGATCCTCATTCCTCGCTCCACTCTTTACCGTAGTCGATCAGGACTTCCGCTCCCGGCTGGACGTTTCGGATCGCGTAGAGTTCCGCATCCTGGAACTCCGCGTTGGCAGGATCTCCATGGTTCAGGAATCGAAGGGCGTTTCGCCCGCGAATCCCGACTTCACTCCCGTCGTCATCGATCAGCCAGAGCACGTAGGTGCCATTCTCGCTCGTCCGATCTCCCTCGAAGTGACCGATCAGTTGCCCTTCGCGCAGGCGGCGGCGGGCGAATACGCCCTTGCCATGAATCGAGCTGTCGAGCACTTCGATCCATCTGAGCATGACTCTCTCCCGCTCATCTCGTCTTCCATTCTTCATCAGAAGCGATCCGCCGGCCAGAAAACCATCGCGTCGGGAGGCAGTATCCGAGTCAGGAATGCACACCCATCCTCATCGGGAAACAGGTCGACATCGAGACGAGAAGCGAAACCGGTCAGATTCACGCAGCGAAAACTCGCACGTAAATCGTCCATCGGATGGGAGCGGATTCCGTGATGTTCGAGAGCGATCGTGAGACCGATGTCATCGAAGGTCGGCAGGATCAGGAATGACCGAAGTTCACTGCTCGCCACGCGTCCGACCGCCGCACCCCTGGTGAGCGGATCATCCGTCCTCGGTTCGAGCATACTTGCGATCAGTCGTGACAGCGCGTCCGCGCCATCTTCGAACCGACCGAGTTCGGTGACTGTGAGGACATCATCCACGATCGACGCACGAGCGTACGCGACGGTCAATCCGCCCCGACGCGCAATCCAGAATTCCTCGGTCGGAGCGGGCGTCACTTGCAGACAAGAGCGCCAGAGGGCGTCATCGCGTACGACCGTTCCACTTCGACTCGCGGCATAGGCGGCGTGAATCGACTTGACCGACTGGAGAGCGCGCTCGTCGTGGGGTCCGACGGGTTGGATTTCGAACTCGTCGCCCGAGGAGCGAGCGGACAAATTCTCCGCCCGGGAGGGGGCCTCGGGATCGGCTCGAAGAATCGTCTGCTGCCCGCCCCAGGAGTGCCAGCCACGCTTCCTGAAGAATTCGGGCGTCGCGGGCGGCGTTCCGGGGAAGATCACCGCCAACTCGAGTCCCCGCGCTCGCATCGCATCACACGCACGCTCGAGGAGCTCCGTCGCGATTCCACGACCCCGTGACCCCAGATCGGTGTAGAGATTCCCGATGCCCCCGACGGGAATCACATGACCGAGAATCTTGAGATGTCGCGGCAGAATCGAAAGGGATGCCAGGACCCGCTCCTGTTCCACCGCAACGAAAACGTTTTCGTCGCCCCAGCTCGGGTCGAATTCCGCTTGCTGTCGGAAGCGATCCCCGGCCGTCCAGCCTTCGGCGAGCCGCCAGCCATCGAGCATGGCAGCGACCTGCAGTCGTTCCCTGGCTGCGAGTGTCCGGATCTCCATCGTCGGATGAGTATACTCGCGCCGCGAAGCGCCCCCCGCCACGCCGAGTGGCAGAGCGAGAGAGTCATCCGAATGACCGACCCACATTCCGCAGAACCGAGCGAAGCCAAAGCGACCTACAAAGAAGGCTTCGGCCTCTTCGTGAAGGGCGAGATCGCCCCGGCGATCGCGCGCTACCGCGAAGCGATCGAAATGGATCCGACCCTGGCGATCGCCTGGAACGGGCTGTCCATGGCCCTGGCCAAGCAGGGAGAACTCGACTCGGCGATCGAGGCTGCGGAGAGGCTCGTCGAGCTCGAACCGGACGACCCGTTGTCTCACACGAACCTGTCCCGGATCCTGATGCAGCAGGGCAAGATCACCGAGGCCGAGGACGCACGCGCCGAGGCCATGGGCCTCCAGATGAGAGGGGACAAGTCGTGATCGAGTTGTCACGTGAGAAGGACGTTTTCGTGATTCGCTTCGACGTTCCCGAGAATCGGTTCCGGCCCGACAACCTAGCGGCCTGGCACGATGCCCTCGACGAAGTCGAGGCCGCGGGCAACCCCGCCGCGCTCGTCACGACCGGCACCGGAAAATTCTACTCGAACGGTCTCGACCTCGAATGGATGTTGGGTGAGGCGGACGAGGAAACCCGACGAACCTATATCCCGAGCGTTCTCGGGCTGATGGCGCGTGTACTGACCTTCCCGACGATCACCGTCGCCGCGATCAACGGTCACGCCTTTGGCGCGGGCGCCCAGATTTCGCTCGGCCACGATTTTCGCGTCATGCGCTCGGAGCGGGGGTATTGGTGCATGCCGGAGATCGACATGAAATCGCCGCTCCACCCGGGCATGACCGCGATCATCAAGGCGCGTGTCTCTCATCAGACGGCCCATGAGCTGATCGTGACCGGCACCCGCTACACCGCGGAGATGGCGCTCGAAAGAAGGATCGTCGATCACGCGGTTCCCGATGAGGAAGTCCTGCCGAAATCGATCGAAATCGCGGGAGCACTCGCGTCTAAGGCGGACCCGGCGATGCGTGCGCTCAAGAAGGGCCTGTACCCACACGTCCTCGACGCCCTCGCCCAATCAATGGATGCGGTCGGCTGATTCGTAGCGGGTCTTTCGACCTAACGTCCGGCGACCTGACCACCATCGACGCTGTAGAGCTGGCCGCTGATCCACGCACCCTGATCGCTGCAGAGGAAGGCCGTCATGTAGCCAATCTCCTCCGGTCTACCGCAGCGTCCGAGCGGCACATGAGTGTCGATCAAGTCGTCCCAGACGGGGCCGCGCGGAATATCGTCCATTCGTGAGGTCTCGATGATGCCGGGACAGATCGCGTTCACTCGGATTCCCCGAGGCCCGAGCTCGCCGCTCATCGCGGCCGTCAGAGCGTGGAGTCCGGCCTTGCTGGCCGCGTAGGCCGCGTTGTTCGCCGGCATCATCTTCCCTCCGATCGAGGAGATGTTGACGATGGCTCCGCCTTCGCCCTGGGCGATCAGCTTCCGAGCGAAGACCTGGCTCATGTAGAAGCTTCCGTTGAGATTCACGTCGATCACACGGCGCCAGGTGTCGGGGTCGATGTCCACGATCGGCACTCGATCTCCAGCCCGCGCGGCCCCCGCATTGTTCACCACGAAGTCCACGCGTCCGAACTCCGCCTCGACCGACTCGGCCAATCCCCGAACGGATTCGAGATCCGAGACATCGCTTACGACGGGTAGAGCTCGGCGACCGAGCTTTCGGATCTCGTCCGCGACCGACTCGATGTCCCGCCATCCGACGGCCTTCTCGTCGTCGGGAAAGGTCGACGGATCGCGACCGGTGCCCGTGATCACCACATCGCAGCCCGCTTTGGCCATCTCGAGCGCAATCGAGCGGCCGATGCTGCGCAGTCGGCCCGCGCCCGTGACGACCGCGATCTTTTCGTCCAAACCCGTGAGTTCGAGTCCCATCTTCAATCCTCCGATTCGACGAGTCCGGTTCGGAACGCCCTGCTTGCTTCTCAGCCCGTATTCCGCAGTCCGGCCGCGATGCCATTGATCGTCAGATGGATTGCCCGCTCGATCCGCTCCGAATCCTCGGCCACGGTGTCGAGAACTCGACCCGATTGCTTGCGGTCGAGCAGCTCGACCTGCAGGTAGGAGAGGATATCGAGAAAGGGAGTCCGACGAGCGAGCGCTTCCCGCAGCGCCGGATCACGGGCCAGCAACCGGCTCTCACCCGAGATATCCCGGACCGCGCGCAGGGTGCGCTGAAACTCCTTCTCGATCCTCAGGAAGATTTCCGAGGCACCGGGTACATCCTTGGCCAATGCTGCATAACGCGCGCCGATGTGTAGATCCGTCTTTGCGAGCACCTGCTCGAGGTTGTCGATCACGGTCCGGAAATTGGGCCAACGCTTGTACATGGTCGTGAGTCGCGCGAGCGCCCTTTCACGACTCTCCGGATGCGATTCACAATAGGCTGCCACTCCCGAGCCCGCGCCATACCAGCTCGGGAGAAGGATTCGCGTCTGATTCCAGGAAAAGGTCCACGGAATCGCGCGCAGGTTTCCGATTGCACGGGTGTCGGTTCGCTTGGCCGGGCGGCTTCCCAGGTTGAGGGCCGAGATCTGCTCGATCGGGGTCATCGCGTAGAAGGCGTCGACAAAGCCCTCTGTCTCGTACACGAGCGAGCGATAGCTCGCTCTCGATCCGCTAGCGAGCGAGGCCAGGGTCTCGCGCCAGCTTTCTGGCGGTTCCTTCGATCTACCGGGAATCGAATCCGCAAGCGAGGCTTCGAGGGTCGCTGCCAGCAGGAGTTCGAGGTGGTAGACCGCCGAACTCTCGGATCCGTATTTCGAGCTGATGACCTCGCCCTGCTCGGTCAACTTGATCCGCCCATCCACCGTCCCGGGCGGCTGCGCGAGAATCGCACGATGCGTTGGACCCCCGCCGCGGGCGATGGTCCCGCCGCGTCCGTGGAAAAACTCGAGTCGAACGCCCTCTTGGCGCGCCTGGGTCGCAAGCTCGCGCTGAACTTCTTCGAGCGCCGCACAGGCCGCCAGATAGCCTCCATCCTTCATCGAGTCCGAATAGCCGAGCATCACCTGTTGGCGCATGCCTCGCGCCTCGAGCTGCCGGCGATAGGCGGCGGAGCGATACAGGCGATCCATCGATGTCACGGCTCCTCGCAGACTGTCGATCGACTCGAAGAGCGGAACGATGTTGACGTCGCTTTCGAAGCGCTTCTCGGTCCCCGGCCGGACGAGACCGAATTGACGGCAGAGCGCCAGGAGTTCGAGGACCGGGATCGCTCCCTCGGTATCGCTGATCACGAGATCGCGAATCGATCGGCCCTCGGGCGGAATTGGTATGGTCGATACGAAGCGCAGGGTGTCGACCACTTCTCGGGTTTCTTCGGACAGGCCCGAACTCGGGATCGGAATCGCGTCCTCCGAGAGCACCACGTCCTCGAGGAAGAGCTGTTGACTCGCGAGCGAAAGCTCGGCGAGTGGACCATCGACGGGGCAGAACAGCTCCGAGCAGGCCTGGCGATGCTTCGATTGATTCTGGCGGATATCGAGGGAGACGAACTCGAAGCCGAACACGTCGAGCTGCGCGATCAGACTCGACAGCGCCCGACCCGCCAGCCGCGCGGAGCCGTTCTCCAAGAGACTGGCGCGGACGAGTTCCAGATCCCCTCCCATCTGCTGCGCGTCGAGATAGCCGCCGAGTTCGCCCGGCGGATGCCCGGCCAGTTCCTCGGCAAGCCTCTGCTCGAGGCGGACCGAGATCGCATTCAGCTTGAGCCGATAGCGCTCGGAGGTATTTCGTCCTTCTACCCGCTCCCGTAGTTCCGGTAATTCCGCCAGGTCGGACTCGATCGACGCTTCGAGAGCGCTTGCGACCGGGACTCGACGGTCGGAAATAGTGAGCTGGTCGATCAAGGGAACGAGTTCGTTCCGATAGTGTCGCAGGATTGCATCGCGATATTGACGCATCGCCTCCGCCGTGATCGCGGCGGTGACAAAGGGATTGCCATCGCGATCTCCGCCCATCCAACTCCCCACCCGGATGCTTCGGTGCGCCGCGTGAGCAACTTCTGGGGAGGCGGTCGTCTCGTCCAATCCATACACGTCTCGCAACGCGGAAAGCAGGCGCGCCGTCGTCCGAGGCACCGCATGCACGAGAACTTCCTGCAAGACGTTGATCGCATAACGAACTTCGTCGAGAGGAGTCGGCTTGCGTGTTCGAAGCGTCGTCGAGAGCCAGAGACCCGTGATCTCCCCCAGAATCTCCTCTTCGGTGGCGACGCGATCCGAGTCGATCTCGTTCTCGCGTTGCGATAGCAGGCCGTCGATTCGATCCAGAGTTTCACGCAGAGACCACCGAAGAGCCTCGGTCGGGTGGGCGGTCAAAACGACCGTCGCGCGGAGATCCTGGATTCGCTCGGCGATCTCCTCGGCGGAAACGCCCAACTTCTTCGTACGTTCGAAGAGTGAACGAAAACTCCCGGCGTCGCTTACACCTCCTGCGTTTTCCGCATGTCGCTGCTCGGCGATGTTCAGCAGCCAGAAGAGCAACGTGAACGCCCGCGCGACCTCCCGCAATTCCGACGCGGACATGCGCCGCAAGATCGTCGTGAGTCTCTTCTCGTCGGCGGTCGCGTAGCGTGAGCGCAAACGGAGCGTCAGCTCCCGAATCTCCGCGATTCGCTTCGCGAAGGCGGGCCCATCCTGCTCGGCGAGCACCCGTGCATGGGAATCGAAGAGGAATTCGAGCGTTTCTGCGTGGAGTCGATCCGCTCGACTGCGTTTGGACATAGTCCCCAAGAATACACTGAACCGAGCCCGAACAACCGATGGCAGAGAGACCCGCTGGCGTGCGTCTCGTCACCCGGTTCCGAGTCGGACCTACGCGCGGCCGGTGCTATGACGACCTAGCAGCGCCCTGTGGCACACGGGGCTCACGGCTCCGGCAATTCGGCCAACAGCGCCTCGAAATCATCCGGCAAGGGAATCTCTACCCGGATCTCGTCCAAGTCCAGCTTTGCTGCGTGCAACATCTGCCGCGAAGCCCGACCCGGCATCTCCTCCCCGACACCGCCATATTCCAAATCGCCCAGGACGGGATGGCCGATATGCGCCATCGTCGCCCGAATTTGATGGAGGAAACCCGTCTCCAGCTTGACGTCGACGAGGGTCGCCGCCTTGAAGATCCGAAGCGGCCTCGCGTACAGCCGGCACGGCCGACCATCGGGCCGGACGTCGACATGGGCCGGTTGATGGCGCGTGATGGAAAGCGAGAGGTCGAGGCGACGCGCCTTCTCGAAACGGCCGGCGACCAGCGCCAGGTAGCGCTTGTCGACGCGGTGATCGATGAACGCCCCGCGCAGACGGGACCAGCTAGTCTCGTCGGTCGCGAAGACCAGCGCGCCGGAGGTGTCGACATCGAGCCGATGAACCACACCCGAACGCAAGCCGCCCTCTCCAACACCGAGAATCCCGGGCCGGCGGGCTACGACCGCGTTCAGAACCGTGTCATCCTGATCCTGTCGAAGCGGGTGAACACCACTCCCGGCGGGCTTGTCGACGACGAGCCAGCCCGCACCCTCGGACACGATTTCGCAGTCGAGATCGACCCGGGGCGTCGGAGACTCGTCCTCCGCCCGAAGCGAGCCGGCGATCTCGACGCGTTCGCCGGTAGCCACCGAATGGGATTTGTCCGCCAGGCCCAGCACGCGTCCCGCGCGGCTGATCTGGCCCACTTCGAGCAAGTGGCGAACCCGCGCGCGAGAGATCCCCAGTCGATCCGCCAAGAAGCGGTCCAGGCGCTGGCCCGCCTGCTCCGCCCCGACTTCGATCGTCGTCCCTTCCACGCAGGTCTCCCGCTCCCAGGGTAAAATGCGGAGCGACCCGTCCTCAGGACCGTCCGAACCCCCGAAGGTGCAGACCCTAGCAGGGCTGCCCGCCGACTCGCCTCGGCTCGCACGCGGCATGGGTGCGGGGTACTCTCGTGCCCTCCTACGGCCCGAATCGAGCCTCTTGGCTCCCACGGCGGACACTTCGTGATGTGTGTGGCGCGGCCAGAGAAGAAGTCAGACGAACCCGATGACAGCCGTACCCAAAACCCATTCGCCCCGATCTCGCGCGACCAAGAGCGGAGTCAACGACGTCGCCGATCCGATTGCCGGTGCCCGACACATCGCAGTCATGGACACGACGCTTCGCGACGGCGAACAGACCCCGAACGTCTCCTATACGCCCGCCGAAAAACTGCAACTCGCTCGCATGTTGCTCACCGACCTCGAGGTCGATCGCATCGAAATGGCGTCGACGCGGGTCTCCGCGGGCGAGCTCGAAGCGGCCCAGATGATCACCAAGTGGGCCCGCAAGACACGCCTGATCCAGCGCGTCGAAATGCTCGGCTACACCGATGGCAAGAAATCCGTCGATTGGGTCTGCGACGCCGGCGGCAAGGTCATGAACCTGCTCACGAAAGGCTCGGAAAAACACTGCGTCGCGCAGCTCGGTCTGCGCCCCGAGGAGCATCGCGCCAAGATCTCTGAGACGATCCGATACGCACGCCGCAAACGCCTCACGGTGAATGTCTACCTCGAGGACTGGTCGCGGGGCGTCCGAGACTCCTTCGATTATGTCTTCGCGATGGTTCAGACCTTGCGCGAGCTGCGGGTCGCGCGGATCTACCTGGCCGACACGCTCGGAGTCTTCTCTCCCACCGATGTCAGCCGCTATGTCGGCCTCATGAGTGCGACCTGGCCCGCCGTCGATTTCGAGTATCACGGCCACAATGATTACGGTCTCGCAACGGCAAATTGTCTGGCGGCGATCCAGGCGGGCGCGCGCGGTGTCCATACCAGCGTGAACGGTATGGGCGAAAGAGCAGGCAATACCTCTCTCGCGGAGGTCGTAGCGGCGATCCACGATCACAGCGATGCGCGGACCGGCATTCGGGAGGACCGACTGACCGCGCTCGCGAGTATGGTCGAGACCTTCTCTGGCAAGGAGTTGTCAGCCAACACCCCGATCGTCGGCCGGGACGTCTATACGCAGACCGCGGGCATCCACGCTGACGGTGATGCCAAGGGTGACCTCTACGGGACTCGCCTCGCCCCGATTCGTTTCGGTGGCGCGCGACGTTATGCCCTCGGAAAACTCTCGGGCAAGGCATCCCTCGACCACAATCTGGCGGCGATGGGCATCGAATTGCCCGGCGCGGACCGAGATCTCGTTCTCAGTCGGATCGTTTCACTCGGCGACAAGAAACACATCGTCACCCCGGACGATCTCCCCCACCTGATCGCCGATGTGCTGAAGACGCCCGATGACCAACTCATCAAGATCGAGAGCTATCGCGTCGACGTGTCCAGCGGTGACGCGCCGGAGGCGAAGGTCGCGCTCGCGTACAAGGGCATCATCGAGAAAACCGAAGCAAGTGGCGACGGCGGTTACGACGCGTTCATGAACGCACTCAAGAAGGCTGCAAAGCAGCTTTCTATCGATGTTCCGATTCTCGCGGACTATCGGGTACGCATCCCGCCGGGAGGGCGAACCGGTGCGCTCGTGGAGACGACGATCACCTGGATGATCGAAACGACGACACCCTCGGGCCGCCGCAAGCCCGGCGAGACCTTTTCGACCCTCGGCGTCGATTCGGATCAACTCGCCGCAGCGATCATCGCGACAGAGAAAATGCTCAACGCCGTCATCACCCGACGAGGTGCCGCAAAGCCGAAGAAGGCCGCGGCCCAACGACGTCGCAGGACGGACGGGCAAAGCCGGTCCGAAGGTTGAACGCGACCTCGCTGCGAGATTCCCTGCCTGGCGGAAGTGTCCACCGATCTGCGGCCACCTCCCTGATCGGGTGGGGGCTCCTCTCGGCATTGCTCTTCACCCTGATCGGATGCGAGACGTTCTCGCGCAAGCAGATCGAGGCCATCTACGGCCCGAGTGAAGGCATCCTCGAGACCGTCTCGGTTCTGCGCCGCCACGTCCCCGATGATACCTACCGCTTTCCACCGGCGAGCGACTTCAGCGGGCGCAATGTCTACCGAGCATCGCTACTCCGACTCGAAAACCTCGAACGAGCAGAAGCAGAGGCGCTGCGCAGTGGCTACATGGATGCGGTCCTGCTCTTTTCGAAGGCGCGTGCCCTCGAACGCCTGCGCGGTTTCGACCTGGCCGCGGAGCACTATCGCGAGAGTGCGCGGCTCTCCTCCGAGCTTCGCGAGAATGCTCTCGAGAGTGCGGCGTTCTGTGAGCGACTCGAGCAAGCGACCTCGATCGGGATCGACCTCGTCGACCCGATCGCCGATGGCGGCGTCGCGCCCCTTCCCCTCGATCCGGCAGCCATTCGAATCGATCTCGACGAACGCATCGCTCGCCTCTCCCTGCTCGAGGGCGAACTCGAGAGCAGCCACTACCGCTATCTCGCGCAGGAGGAGATCGAGCGAGCCGATTCGATTCGCGCCCACTATTTCGTTGCGATGCGATTCGTGTTGCCGGACGGGACCCTGATTGCACTCCATGAGCTCCAGCGCGTCGCGACCCGACACGGTCGCAGCAAGAATCGCCTGCGCCACCTGCTCCGCCTCGCCGATTTCTACGCAGAGCTCTCGAGCGAATACCTCGCCGCCATTCCCGCGGAGAGCCTCGAGTTCGACCCGGCACGATTCAGCGAATTGGCCGATGCGGCAATCCAACTCTTCGAACTCGTCGGGAGCCACGACGGTCGACCGGAGAAGATCGAAGCAACGCGCAAGCTCGAGGCATTCCTTGCACTCACTCTGGGGATCGATGCCGACCGTTTCGATCGTTAGGCGGAGAGACTTCCGTTCCTCGAGGCCGTGTCCCTGGACGAGCCTCGAGCGGGCGTCCCTCGTGTTGGTCACGGCATGCGTGCTCGTGTTCCAGGGGATCGGCTGCGCGAAGCCGCAGGCGGTCGTCGTCGACGATCTGCTGGAGCCGATGTCGGTGCGCCGGTCCTGGCTTCCCGGAGAGGCGGATCTCGCGGCGGCTCGCCTCGCCCGAGCGGCGCTCGTCGCAGGTCCACATCCGAGGCCGGAGTCGGATACGCCGGACATGGACGACGGGGCGTCCGATGCGCTGGATCCCCGGGTCGAGGCGGCGCTCGCGGAACTCGTGAGCCTCAAAATCTCCCACGAGCAAGAGAATCTAGCCGCCCTCGCTATCGATCTGCAGAACGCGACTCGCGATAATCCGATCGCCTATCGCGCGGGTTCCCGGAAATTGCGGCGCCGATGGGGTCTCGATCCGCGACTTCGGGGACGCCTGGACCGCACGATCGGTGACGACCCCCTGAAACTCGCCGGGCGACGCCAATTCGACGGCTGGCAGCGCCTCTGGGCACGGACCTTCAACGCCGTCGCGGAGCCGCTGGGAAGTTCCGCCATCACGGGCTTCGTGATCGCTCCGTTTCAGCTCGCACTCAGCCTGATCCACTATCTCGCGGAGTTCTCGAATAGTGAACCCCTGTCGCTCACCGACCGGCAGGCGCTCTCCCTGCGCCAGGATTTCGTCGCGCGACATCCGAACACGGCCGCGACGCCGGCGGTCGAAAAGAAGGTTGAGCGCGATCTCGTCCTGCTGGAGAAGACGCTCGCCCGCAGACGCTTGCGAGGTGCCGAGGCCGCCCATGAAGCTCGAAACCCGGCGCTCGCGTCGTATCACGCGAGCGCGGCGATCGCGATCCTGTCTGACCATCCCGATAAAAACGAGCGGACTCGCCGACAGGCAATCCGAGAGAGGGAGTCCGCGAACGCCGAGCGGGAGGAGATCGAACGACGCGCTTCGCGATCCCTCCAAGCGATCGCGACGAAGGCGGAACTCCGCCAGGCCGAACTCGATCTGACAGCGACTCTCCTCGTCAATCCGGGTACGCCAGAGCGGCTCCTCACCCTCGTCGGTGTCTATCGAGACGTGGGCGGGCCGGGAACCCGCGGTCGAATCCAGTTCGTGCGTGCAACGATGCTGCACGAAACGGGTTTCGAGGCGTCCGCGCGCAAGCAGCTTGTTCGCGTCGCCGGCCTGGGTACAGAACGCGACACGATGGCCAGGCATGCGCGCACGCTCCTTCACGACGATTGGCAGAACCCCTATGGCGCCTTCCAACGGCTGGAGCGACAGGGCACACGCAACGAACTCGCGTGGCGCCTGGCCGGAGAATGGGTCAAGCGACCCCGCTACCCGAACCTGCCCGTTCCGCTCGCCTATCTCATCGACACGCCGACGATCGCGATGACCATCGTCCTGGCACCCCTCCGCGCGCTCATCTCGCCGTGGACCGGGTCGCCGGATTTTCAGCGCGCAACGGCGCTCGCCGGATACCGCTACCTGATCCGCTTCCCCGATGGAGAGGAGCAGCGGCCCGTGACCGCGTGGCTCTACGACTACGAAGCCGGCAAGGAGCGATGGGGTCGAGCGTTGCGGATGGCGGATTGGCTTCCGGATTTCGACCCCGAAGAGCGAATGGAACTCGTCGAGAAAACGACCGAAGAACGACTGGCCCGAGTCGAGCGACTCGACCGGCGCGACTCGCGAGGCTCGATTCTACGGGGCATCGCCACGGAATTTCCGGATTCCCTGGGAGGCCAGATCGCGGGGCTCCAGGCGCGGCAGGAACGCGAGGATGCCAGTCCTCAAAACATCCGCATCACCAAAGAATTCCTGCTCGAGAATCCCGCCGTTGCAGGTCGCGGCGGTGTCGGCCTCAATTCGAGATTCCTGAACGACGACCCCGCCGATGGTGAACTACATCCGGAGGGCATCGTTCTGCGCGGCGGCCGCGTGCTCGAGTTTCGCCTGATCGCCGAGGGCGGTGACGACGAAGATCCGCCGGAGACACGCACTCGCAAGATTTCGAAGGAACGGCTGGCAAGGATCGCCGCCACTCTTGCGGAGGCCGTCCAACTAAACAGTCTGATCGACGTGGATGCCCGGCAGAACGCCGACGCGAATCGCGACCTCTATCTCGAGCGCGCGGGGCTCGGCCTCACGGAGGAGGTCGACGTACGCGCAGCCGCGCAATCCTCTTACGTCTACCGCAGTCTGCGAGAGCGATACGGAATGGTGCGCAGCCGGGACTCCGTCCTGCCCTTCGACCTCGTCTTCCGAGGCAGCCTCGGAGATTTCAGTCTCGGTGCCTTCCCGCGCTGGCGTCCACCGCGCGAAACGCAGGATGCATTCTTGTATCGATAGTCCGTGGAGACACGCGTTGGGCGCGCCCGGATCAGGGTCGGCTCGACCGCTCGAGCAATTCGATCGGGTGGACGACCGCCGCCTCGATTCCACGCTCCGCCAGACCCGCCGCGAGTTGCATCGCGCAGCCGGGGTTCGCGGTCGCCACGATCTCCGGATCCGCATCGACCAATGCGTCGATCTTGGGCGACAGCACCTGCTTGGACATCTCGGGCTGTGTCAGGTTGTAGATCCCCGCTGCGCCACAGCAGACTTCGGGGTTGCGATGGGCCACGAGTTCCAGTTCGGGAATCGTCTCGAGCAGCCGGCGCGGGGCCGCCGCGATGCCCTGAGCGTGGATGAGATGACACGGGTCGTCGTAGCAGACGCGCATGGCGATCGGTTTCAGATCCAATTCGCAGTCGACCTCGTCGAGAAACTCGAGCACGTCTCTCACGCCGGCTGCAACCGCGCCCCCGACCTCACCGATCCAGTTCTCGGTTTCGCGAAGGGCCGCGCTGCATCCCGCAGAGGTGACGATGATCGCGTCGAGTTCTCCGATCTCGGCGTCGAAGGCGTGTGCGTTTTTCTCGGCAAGCTCGTGGGCGAAAGCGAGATCACCGCCGTGGGCCTGAAGGGCGCCGCAACAACCCTGACTCCTCGGCACGATGACGTCATAACCGGCACGGGAGAGCACGAGGCGCGCCGCATCATTCACCCGACCGAAGAATTCGGGCATGACGCAGCCCTCGAAGAGCGCGACGCGTCCCTTCCGCGGACCGATGGCCGATGTCAGAGGCGGCATCCGGCGACGTTCGGCAGCAGGGGGAATCGAGGGCAAGAGCTTCGTCATATTCGCCAGGCGTCGGGGCAGGACGAGTGCCCCCAGCCGATCGAGTCGGAGCCACTGCACGATCGCCAGGAGTCCGACCATCAGCCAGAGACGCCCGGGTCGCGGAACGATCTGTCTGAGAGCGAATCGCTCGATCCAGATCGCGAGACCTGCGCCCTGCTGTGAACTCCGAACGGCCGCGCGTGTGTGCTCCAGCATTTGACCGTACCGGACACCACTCGGACAGGCGGTCTCGCAGGCGCGACAACCCAGACAGACAAAGGCCTCCTCCTCGAGCAGACTCGAATCTTCGAGCCGCCCTTCCGCCAATCCTCGCATGAGATAGATCCGGCCGCGGGGAGATGCCGTTTCTCTCCCGGTCACTCGATAGGTCGGGCAACTCATGAGACAAAGGCCGCAATGGACGCAGTCGAGACTGTCGGTGTAGAGATCCCGCTCGAGAAGCGAGGCGAGGGAAGGAGCACCACCGGACGTGGGGGGGTGCTTCTTGGGGCTAGCGCTCACGACGCGACCCCTCAGACCGACCCGCTCCCTCAGAGATGAAACGTCCGGGATTCAGGATGCCCGCCGGATCGAATTTCGCCTTGAGTGCGCCGGACAAGCCCTCGCTCCCACCAAGGGACCCGAACACATCGACCTCGGATCGCCAGGCGTCGGGCAACCGTTCGAAGGTCGCGAAGCCACCCGCCTGCTCGGCGCAAGTACGAATCGCGAAAAGCACGTCGACATTGGCAACCCGTCCGCATCCGTGAATCACGCCGAGGCCCGGATCGATCGAAACACACAGTCCCGCGGCAAGGATCTCGCGTCGGACTTCCTCACATCGTGAACCGAGTACCCGCACGCGAGCGACGATCGGTTCGTCTCCCGTCCGCGCATTCGTTCTGGCATCGCGGAGCGCGTCGATCTCTTCGACTCCGATTGACTCGAGCACGAGCTCGTCTGCGAGGCTCGATCGATCGTGCGCAACGCCCTCCTCGCTGCCTCCGAGCTCGACCATGATCTCGCTCATCTCGTCGTTGACCGATTCACGCCAGACGAGTGCGCGCACGCTCGCGAGGTTCGCGAGCGCACGAACGGTCTCGAATGCTTCGCGATCTCTCGGTAATCGCGAACGGTAGGCCTCGAGTACTCCGGCAGCCGGTCGCAGCCGAAGCCATGCGCCCGTCACGATGGCAAGACTTCCGAAGGATCCACAGTAGAGCTTTGCCATGTCGTAGCCGGTCACGTTCTTGACGACCCGCCCACCACATTTCGAGGCGACTCCATCCCCACCGACGACGTCGAGTCCAAGAATGGCATCGGAGACCGACCCGAAAGCCTGGGCTCGAGGACCCGTGACGGCACTCGCGATCGTCCCACCCACCGTCGTTCGCGGGCCCGGAGAGTCCAGCGGCAATTCCCAACCCTCCTCCCGCACGACCGTACGAATCTCGGCCAGCGGCGTCCCCGCAGCCGCATGAAGGACCCCTTCGTCCGGCTCGAATTCATCGATTCCTGAAAGCCCCCGGAGCGACAGGCCCAATTTCGTGGCGCGTGCCAGATTTGCGCAGGCGAGTCGCGTCTGGCCACCGGAAATCAGGAGACCCGCCCTCTCCGACACTGCGGCCTCGACGACTTCCGAGATCTCCGCCTGCGTCGTAGGCTCATAGATCCGCTCGATGATCGCGCCCGGTACCGCGAGACGCTCCTCACGCTGATTCACAGCGAGGCTCGACAAATCGGCACTCGTCATAGGGGGACCTCGTCGTAGCCTCGAGCTTTGGGATTCGATTCGACGCAGAACCGCGTGGTCGGAATGATCTTGCCCGGATTGCAGGCGCCGTCGGGATTGAAGACCTCTCGCAACCGATACATGGGCTCGAGGTCGTGGGGGCCGAAGACGAGATGCATGAAGTCACGCTTCTCGACCCCGACTCCGTGCTCCCCGGTGATCACGCCGCCGACTGCGGTACACGCCTCGAGGATTTCCTCGCCGGCCGCGATGACCCGTGCGAGTTCGTCTGCGTCGCGACGATCGAAGCAGATGTTCGGGTGGAGGTTGCCGTCGCCCGCGTGGAAGACATTCGCGAGCTTGAGCCGATGGCGATCACAGATTTCACCGACCTTGGCGAGAATCTCCGGCAGATGAATACGCGGAACGACCGCGTCGTGCACGTAGAGATCCGGCGCAAGTCGGCCCATTGCACCGAATGCGCCCTTACGCGCCCGCCAGAATCGCTTTCGCTCTTCCTCGTCCCGAGCGATCTCGATCGCCTGGCATCCCTCGGCGTCGCACGCTTCGCGAATCGCGCGTATCTCGGTTTCCATACAGACCGGATTGCCGTCGAGTTCGGCGATCAGAACAGCGCCGGCGGTCTTTGGGAGTCCAGCCGCGTAGACACTCGCTTCGACCGCTTCGATCGTCCGCTTGTCGACAATCTCGAGCGCCGCCGGAACGACTCCCGAACGGATGATCCGACCCACCGCGCGACAAGCCGCAACGACGTCGTCGAAGATCGCCAGCATCGTCTCGACCCCCAGCGGGATCGGTGTCAAACGGACGGTGATTTCGGTGACGACTCCGAGGGTCCCCTCGCTCCCGACGATCGCTCCCACGAGATCGAGACCCGGTCCTTCACCCAGGCGATTCCCAAAGCAATGGATTCGGCCATCGGGCAGCACCATCTCGAGTGCAAGCACATGATTGGTCGTCGTGCCGTATTTCAGGGTGTGCGGACCACCGGAATTCTCGGCGACATTGCCACCGAGCGTGCAAGCCTGTTGACTCGATGGATCGGGCGCGAAGAAAAGTCCGAGCGAGGCGACCGCCGTCGAGAGTTCAGCGTTCACGACCCCGGGCTGGACGACTGCGAATCGGTCTTCCGAGTCGACCTCCAGGATCCGGTTCATTCGTGAGCACTCGATCAGCACCGAATCCTTCGTGGCATGTGCGCCGCCGGAGAGGCCCGTTCCCGCTCCGCGAGGCACGAAGTCGATCTCGAACTCCCGACAGATTCGGACGATCTCAGCGACTTCATCCGTCGTCGCGGGCAGCAGGACGGCGAGCGGGCGGCGCGGCTCCAGCGTCAGTCCATCACACTCGTAGGCGAAGAGTTCACCCTCGCGCGCGAGACAATTCTCGGGTCCTACGATCTTGCGCAGACGCTCGACGAAAGCGGTTGGAGCAGAACGACTCGCCCCCTTCTCGCCAGGGCCATCGGTCTGAGAGGAATTGCTTTCGGCGACGGGCATCGTTCTTCGTGCGCTGATCAGGCGAGTCCGAGGCGTTCGAGATCGTCCTCGTCGAGCCCCAGATAGTGCCCGACCTCGTGCCGCACCGTGATCTGGATCTGCTCGATCAGATCCTCGTCGTCACGACAGATCTTCTCGAGATTCCGCTTGAACAAGAGAATCCGATCGAGATCCAACGGCTGGTCGGTCGACATCGCCTCGGTCCGCGGTACCCCCATGAAAAGACCCACCGTCTGCGGGGAGATGCGTTCGTCCCGCACGAGGTCCAGTGTCGGGAAGTCCTCGATCAGGATACTCACGCCTTCGACCTGTTCTCGGATCGATCGCGGCAGATTGGCGATCGCCTCGTCGACCGATCGCATGAAGACCGCATCCTCCAGCACGACGGGCAACGGAAATTGTTGGGGCTCGAGGGAGTTCGCCCGAACGAACGCCTCCGAGGCGCTTTCGAGACCGACCGCCGGCGCACCTCCATCGTCACCTTCGTCCTCCAACCGTTCGAGAACCAGCCCCAGATGATAGAGGGTGTGCGCCGAGTCGGGATCGATCGCGACACCGCGCTCGAGAACGCGTTTCGACTCCAGGAAATGGCCGAGTTCGAAGAGCACCTGCCCCTCGAAAGCACAGTAGAGACCGAGTTCGCCTCCCGCCTTCGCCGCGCGGCGAACCAGGAAGAGGGAGCCCTCGAGATCGTCCTGGTAGAAGAGGGTCTTGCTCTTCAGGTAGTAGACCTCGGCCTGGAGCGCACGATCCGGCCGGGGAAGCTCGGATCGGCCCGAGAGAAGTTCGTCGGCCAATCGAACCGCGGTCCCAAACTCGCCGAGTTCTTCGATCAGCAATTCGATCCGATTCAGATGAGCCGCCGTGAACTTTCCGTCCGCCAGCGTCGCACGATCGAACTCGATCAACGCCTCATCGATTCGCCCGTCATCCCAGAGGATCTCGCCACGACCGTTGTGGGCTTCGGCGCCATCCGGATGCACACGGAGCGCCTCGTCGAGCCAGGCGAGCGCCTCCTCGATCCGACCTCCATGGGAGGCTTCCATCGCCTGGTCCAGGCAATCCCAGTAGCGGTCCTTGTCTTTGCGCATCGTCTCGTTGCCAGCCCTTCGCCCACCCGGGTAGCCACCGGGGGCCCTGAGGGCAGCGTAGCGTAGCCGCAAACATGGACTTGTCGTACGAGGTCGCCGCCGACGGGCCCACGGGGGTGTCGGGACTCCAAGGCGCTATCCTGGCCCGCACGGTCCTCGCAGCGAGACCGAGGAGGACGCACCCGATGGCCATTCGAGTCTCGCTGCCCCGCACGAGTCCCCCGGATCACGGAAGGCTCGGAAATCCCTTGAGCGATCGACGTGCCCGCGCGACGCGCAGTCGAATCCCCGGCCTGTTCCGTGTCTTCGTGGGGTTGTCTCTGCTCACGAGCGCCTGCGCATCCCCCCCGGCTGGCCCTTTCTTCGCGCTCGCCTCCGAGCCACCCGAGAACCGGGCACGGATCTACCTCTTCCGCGCGGATGACCGGCCTTCCCTCTCGAGGGTCCGGATCACGATCGATGGGCGCGACATCGGAACGTTCCGAAATGGCGAATACGAGACCCTGGAGGTGTCCGCAGGCTCACACCACCTGCGCGCGGGGCTGCGCAGCATCGCCCTGGTTGCCTGGGGATGGAACGACCAACGCATTCGTCTCGAGCCTGGAAAGACGATCTTCATCCAGCTCAGCGTCCGACTCAGCGAGCGTGCCCTTCCCGGCGGGCGGGACCTCGAGATCGCTGGGCGGGCGGGGGGCGCGGTGAGCGAGAACGTCTATCTCCAGATCCAACCGAAATCCAAGGCGCTCGCCCGGATCGGGGTGACCACCCGCCTCGTGCCCTGAAAGGCGTGAACGTGCTCGCGTCCGGGCGACCCCCCCCCCAGCGCGAAGTTTTCGGAGTGCCGGGTGACGGCCCGTCCGAGATCCGCAACTGGTTCCTCAATTGCTTGAACTCATTGTACTTTTGGCCCACTGAGATAGCCTGTTCGAGGGGCTCTTCAGGCCGCAACCGGGAGCCCCTTTTCTCCCTTGAGTATTCGTGCGGGACCAGCCAGGACGCACTCTGACTGATCCCAGGGCCCATTCCGAAAGGAATGGGCCTTTTTTATTGTGGCGCGCTTTGGCGCGCCTGGGGGCTGGGAGGCTCCCCTGACTACGGCGCGCTGTCTTGCGCCGTGGCTGAGGGTTCTCTCTCTCTCCGGGTGCCGGTGTGCGCCCGTGCCGAGGGGGGACCGGTTGCGGCGGCGAGTCTTCGTCTCGCTTGGGCCGAGCGGGGGCGTGGGAAGGTGGTGGGCCTGCCTGGACTTGAACCAGGGACCGTCCGGTTATGAGCCGGTTGCTCTAACCACTGAGCTACAGGCCCGCCACGGACAGTCTACCGCGTTCGATTGCTTCTAGGATCCCGAATCGGGATCGACTGCGATGTGCAAACCACAGCCACGTTGTCGAGGGCGCATGTAATTGCGAGAATCCGCGTCATGCGAAATGAAGCAGCGGGTCATTATGTAGCGGTGATTGGAGGGGCCACGGCGGGAGCCGAGGTCGCCCGCCGGTTGGCCGATCGGGGCGTTTCGGTCTTCGTGTTCGAACAGAACAAAAGACCCTACGGCAAGATCGAAGACGGCCTTCCGCGTTGGCACGAGGCGTTGCGCAAGAAGGAATACCGAACCATCGACGACAAGCTGTCCCGGCCCGGCGTGTCCTTCGTGCCTAACACCAAGATCGGTCGCGACGTCGATTTCAAGGAACTCGTCAACGATTGGGGCTTCTCCGCCGTCGTGCTCGCGAACGGTGCCTGGCGGGACCGGCCCGTACCGATCGAAGGTGCGGACGACTACGTCGACCGGGGCCTGGTCTACCAGAACCCGTTCGTCATCGCGTTCAATCATTCCGAACGCGGCGACATGCCCGACGCGAACTATGACGTCAAAGACGGCGCGATCGTCATCGGCGGCGGACTCGCATCGATCGATGTCGCGAAGATCCACACACTCGACATGACGATCTCGGCGCTCGAGAAACGCGGGATCGAAACGAACGTCGAAGAACTCGAGATCAAGGGCATCCCGAAGATCCTCGAGAGACACGGCCTCACGTGGGAAGAACTCGGCATCCAGGGCGCGACGATCTACTACCGACGACGTGTCGAGGACATGCCGCTCATGAGCGCTCCAGTGGGGGCGGACGAGGCACGGATCAAGAAGGTCGAAGCGGGACGAAAACGCATGCTCGAAAAGAGCACGGGCAAATACATGTTCAAGGTCGAGCCGCTTTCTGCGCCCGACGATCTGATCGTCGAAGACGGTCGCCTGGTCGGCCTCGTCTTCCGCCGCACCAAGATCGAGAACGGCAGGGTGATCAAACTCAACGAGACCTACGAGGTCCGCGGCCCCTCCATCGTCTCTTCGATCGGCTCGATCCCGGAAGGAATTCCTGGAATCGAGATGAACGGCGAGCTCTTCGATTTTAAGGATTGGGACATCGGTCGTCTCGAGGGCTATCCGACCGTCTTCTCCGTCGGGAACGTCGTGACCGGCAAGGGCAATATCGTGGCCTCTCGCAAACACGCGACCCAGGTGAGCCAAGAGGCGATCGAGGCCTATCTGGGTGTGGGCGAGGGTGACCGCGAGGCCGCCCTCGAGGCAAGGAAGACCGACGACCGCGGGGCAGAAACCGCGGCCAACGTGCTCGCGAGCCTCGACGACGCCGAAGCGCCGAGTGCCGAACAGGTCGAGAGCCTGCTCGGCAAGATCGCAGCACTCCACGAGCGAGTGGGATTTGCGGACTACAAGTCCTGGATGGAGTCGGTCGGGGAGCCCTGCTGAGAATCTCGTCGAGCGAACGGCAACAAGACGTCCGACACTGAAAAGCAGCGCCGCTGCGGGTTAGGGAATCGTGACGACCTCTCGATCACTCGGCCGCGCGCGTGCCTACGTACCCGGAATCGGTGGCGGCTGCGGCGCGAAATAGCCGGCCAGTCCGTCGACGTCCGAAGCCGCGATCCATCCTGCCATCCCCGCACACCACACGAGGGTCTCGCGCGTGACTCGACCCGCGCCGATCGCCTGGGCCATCTGAGCCGGCGCGAAGGGGCCGACCGACTCACCGCCTTCGGCGACGTGCCAGGCCACGGTCGGAACCGGCGGCGGACCGGCAGGGGGAGATCCCGAGGAACTCGGCGGGGCACCGCCTCCACCCACCCCGGGAATCATTCCGCCCATCGCGTTCGTCATGGCGAGGCCCATTCCGAGCCCCACGCCTGCTCCGGCGAGTCCACCGGCGGGATTCGCGGCCGCTTCGGGCATGGCGTTGCCGAGCTGGTAGGCCTGGAAAGCGCCCATGTCGCCGATCGCGTTCATGCTCGCCCGCGTGTCGAGCGCGCGCTCGACCTCGGCGGGAACGGAGACATTCACGATGTAGAGCTGAGAAATTGCGAGACCGTATTCATCGTCGATTCGCTCGACGACGGCCTTCCGAACGGTCTCGGAGAGCTCACTATAATTCTGTGCGAGGTCGAGGACGCTGATTCCGGAACTCGCCACGACATCCGCGAACGTCATCGAGATGATCGAGCGGAGCAGGGCCGAGACCTCTTCCGCCTCGTAGACCCCGTCGGTCCCTACGAGTTCGGAGAGCAGGCGGCCCGGGTCGATTGCCTTGAGGACGTAGGTTCCAAAGGCGCGCACACGAACCGATCCGAAGTCGGGGTCGCGCAGTGGAACTGGATTCGACGTGCCCCACTTGAGGTCGGTGAG
>JAPYTP010000058.1 GCA_029941885.1 Myxococcota bacterium | reverse complement strand
TCGCTCTGGGTCAGCGCGCGCAGGAGTGTACTCTTGCCCGCATTCGTGTAGCCCACGATCGAGAGTACCGGCACGTTGCGGCGGTCACGTCTGCGTCGTCGTCCTTCGCGCTGTTTGGTGAGCCGTTTGGCCTCGCGCTCGAGGCGGGTGATCCGGTCGCGAACGCGACGGCGGTCACTCTCGAGTTTCGTCTCGCCCGGACCGCGGCCGCCGATCCCGCCGGCGAGGCGCGAGAGCGACAGGTCCGCACGCTGGGCCAGACGCGGCATGCGATATCGCAGCTGGGCGAGCTCGACCTGGAGTTTTCCGTCGCCCGTCGAGGCGCGCTGGGCAAAAATATCGAGGATCAGCTGGGTGCGGTCGATGACGCGCAGCTCCATCCGCTCGGAGAGGTTGCGCGCCTGAGCCGGGGTCATGTCCTGGTCGAAGATGACCAGGTCGATGTCGCTCTGGAAACATCGAATCACCAGGTCCGAGAGCTTTCCCGAGCCGAGCACCGTACGCGGATCGACCTTGGGTCGCGACTGGGTCACGACATCCACGACCCGGACTCCCGCGGCGCGCGCGAGCTCTCGCAGTTCCTCGACGTGCATCTCGAGGGTCTCGCGATCGCGCCCGGCGGTGACCGAGACGAGAATCGCCCGCTCGCCCGCCTGCGTGTCCTGGGTCGAGGTCGACTGCGCGAGCTCGTTTTCGAGGTCGCGTATCCATGTGCTGAAATTAAAATCGAACTCCGCCGGGTGGCAGGGCGGGAGTTTCTCCGTCGAGCGCCCGTCGTCGTTGGCGGCGCACAGCGAAGCGACGTGAGTCAACCCTGGCAGGCCGTCATCCTTGACTTCGATCGACACGACGGCATCGAGGCGGAGCAGAGCCAGATCGGTCTCATCGTCTCGCGTGAGGCCCTCGCCCGCGAGATGGGTGTGTACGAGTCGAAGTCCTCGCAGGCGGCCGCGGCCCGCTCGCAAGCGTCCCCAATCGGGAAGCTCGGTGCCCGTCTGGGTCCCGAGCATGACATGCTGGACGCTGCCGCTACGGTCGAGCAGGACTCCCACCTGACGGCGGACGTCATTCGAGAGGCCGGTCAGCTCCCGGGCGAGTTCGTTCGTGACGATCCGGTCGTCCGAGAGTCTGCGACGGCCGAGTCGTTCGAGCGCCTTGACCTGGCTCGATTTGAGGCCCGTCGTATTGCCGTGGACTTGAATGGTGTGACTCTCCTGGAGGGCGGGCCCCATGGGAGGGGAATCGGTTGAACGTGCGAGCGCCGGGGCTCCGCGCGGGTCCTGGAAGTCGGGGCCTGGGATCCAGCCGCTCGCACAGGCGCGGAGATCGGTACGCGGCCAAGGGTAGGGGAGACCGCTGACGGCGAACAGAGCACGTGCCTCAATCGACTTGCCGATCTAATTTGTAGCCAAAAGGACCCAATATTGGATTCGGAGTCCGCTGCGGTGTCTGACGGCGTGGGGACTCGGCTGCGGAGGCCCGGCCGGTCCATTCGCAATACCCTCCGCTCTCGCAGGGAGGCTGAACTTGGGCGTGCCTTCAGGCGTGTCGGCGCTTCTCAGCGAGTGCGTAGGCAAGCCTACGAGCGGACCGACCGATACGGAAAGGCGGAGAAGCCCCCCACGCTCTTTTGTCGAAGGGGGCACTCACCCAGGTCGTCTTCGCCGATCCGAACCGAACCGGCTCGGACCGCGTGGGACGAAAAGGAGATTCGAGTTGAGCGACACGACGGTCATCGTTCTGGCGGCCGGCCAGGGGACGCGAATGAAGTCGCGCCGGGCGAAGGTGCTCCATGAACTATGCGGCGTGCCGATGCTCGGGCACGTATTGCGTTCGGCGAAGGCGCTCTCTCCCTCTCGCTTGCTGGTGGTCGTCGGGAAGGACGCGGAGGAGGTTGAGGCGCGATTCGACGGAGAAGCGGAGTTCGTTCTGCAGGCCGAGCAGAAAGGCACCGGGCATGCGGTGCTCATCGCCCAGCCCGCCTTGGGTGATGTGTCGGGAGATGTGCTGGTCCTGTATGGCGACACGCCACTCCTTTCCGCTGCGACACTCCGAGAGATGAGCGCGGTCAAGCGGGAACGCGGCGCCGATCTCGCCGTCTTGACAGCGAGGACCCGAAATATTCCGGGCCGTGTCGAGCGAGGATCCGATGGGCGTGTGACGCGCATCATCGAAGCCCAGGATGCGACGCCCGAAGAACTCGAACTCGAGGAACGCAACACCGGCGTCTATCTCTTCAGTGCCGATCTCCTCCGTGACGGTCTGGCATCCCTCCGCCCCGACAACGCGCAGGGCGAGCTCTACATCACCGATATCGTCGGTTTCGCCGTCGAGCGCGGGCTTCGGGTCGAAGCCGTCGAGATCGAAGATCCCGACGAATGCATGGGCATCAATACGCGGAACGAACTCGCCGATGCGACCGGCTTTCTACGCCGTCGAATCGCACAGCAACTCATGCAAGAGGGGGTCACCTTCATCGATCCCGAGAGTGTCTACATCGATGTGGATGTCGTGATCGGTCGGGATTCGATCATCGAGCCCGGCGTTGTGATCAGTGGTGCTTCGATCCTCGGCGAAGGCGTCCACGTGAAGGCCGGTTGTGTCATCGAGGACAGTCGGCTCGAGAACGATGTCACGATCGGACCGTCAGCACACCTTCGCCCGGGCAGCCATCTCGGCACCGGTGTCAAGATCGGCAACTACGTCGAGATCAAGAACTCGAGTCTCGGTCCGGGAACGAAGGCCGCCCATCTCGGCTATATCGGTGACGCCGACGTTGGCGCAGGGGTGAATTTCAGCTGCGGCGCAATCGTCGTGAACTACGACGGCTACAAAAAGACCCGCAGCACGATCGGCGATGGCGCCTTCATCGGCTGTAACGCGAACCTCGTTTCCCCGGTCGAGATCGCACCCCGAGGCTTCGTAGCGGCGGGTTCGACGATCACGAAGGATGTCGCCGAGGACGCCCTGGCGGTCGCTCGAGGCCGGCAGCGCAACATCGAGGGTTGGGTCGCCCGCAAGGAAGGCCGTGCCGCGGCCCGTCCCGCGGTGGGAACTCCTTCTACGCCGGCGGTGTCCAGTTCCAGGTCGACTTCTTCTACCGCGAGCACGGTCGAGGCCCGAAAAGGGCCCAAGGCGAAGAGCCCAGCCAGGAAGAAAGCCGCCGGGAAGAAGACGGCCAAGCCGAAAGCCGTGAAGAAGAAGGCGGGCAAAAGCAAAGTCGCCAAGAAAAGCAGCTCGAAGCGACCCCGTCGCTAGGGAGAGACCGGATGTGTGGAATTGTGGGTTATGTGGGTCGCGAACATCGCGCGACAGACGTTCTGATGGACGGCCTGCGCCGGCTCGAATATCGAGGCTATGACTCTGCGGGTGTGGCGATTCTCGAGGGCGATGTTCTCCAAGTGCGTCGCGCCAAGGGCAAGCTGATCAACCTCGAGGGCAACCTGCGAGAGCGTCCGCTACAGGGACATCTTGGAATCGGCCACACACGATGGGCCACCCACGGCAAACCCTCGGAACGAAACGCCCATCCCCATCGAGCGGGCTCGGTCGTGATCGTCCACAATGGCATCATCGAAAACTACCGCGAATTGCGTGCCGCCCTCGAAGCGCGGGGCGCCGAGATCGACTCCGACACCGACACCGAGCTGATCGCACATCTGATCGACGAAAGGGTGACACAGGGCCGTGATCTGCTGACCGCCGTGCGGGAGGCCTGCGCCGAGCTGACGGGCTCCTATGCGTTGGGAGCGATCTGCGAAGGGGAGCCCTCTCTGCTCGTGACCGCAAAGAATGGGGGCAGCCCGATCATCGTCGGTCAGGGTGAAAAGCAGGCATTCCTCGCAAGCGATATTCCCGCGGTGCTTCCGTATACGCGCGACATCATTTCTCTCCACGACGGCGACTTCGCCTTGCTGTCCGAGGAGGGAATCCTGGTCGTCGACATCGAGGGGCGCCCGATCGACCGCGAGTTCACGACGGTGCAGTGGGATCCGGTCTCTGCCGAAAAGGGCGGATATGACCACTTCATGCAGAAGGAGATCTTCGAGCAGCCCCGAGCGATCACGGACACGATCGGAACGCGGATCAACGAGGTCGAGCTCGATGTCGATCTCGACGGAATCGAGTTTTCGAGGGCTGAGTTCGATGAGTGCCCGGGTGTCACTCTGGTCGCCTGTGGAACCTCCTACTACGCGTCGCTCCTCGGCAAATACATGATCGAGCAGCTCGCGGGGATCCCCTGTGAGGTCGATCTCGCAAGTGAGTTCAGGTATCGAAAGCCGATCGTCGGACCGAAACGAATCGTGATTCCGGTCTCCCAGTCCGGGGAGACCGCGGATACGCTGGCGGCGCTCCAGGAAGCGAAGCGACAGGGTGCGCGGGTCCTCTCGATCTGCAACGTTCGCGAATCCACCATTGCCCGGGCGAGTGACGACGTTCTCTATACGCAGGCGGGCCCGGAGATCGGGGTCGCTTCGACGAAGGCATTCGTGACCCAGGCCGTGGCGCTCTACTTGATCGCCCTGAAGTTCGGGATCGTCCGTCAGCTGCTTTCGAAGGACGAGATCCGCGATCGCCTCCACGACGCAATGCGGTTGCCGCGCATGGTCGAGAGCGTCCTCGCCCTCGACGGATCGATTCAGAAGATCGCGCGCCGCTACTTCAAGGCACAGGATTTTCTCTTCCTGGGCCGCGGGATCATGTTTCCGATCGCCATGGAGGGGGCGCTCAAGCTGAAGGAGATCTCCTATATCCATGCAGAGGGATACGCGGCCGGGGAAATGAAGCATGGCCCGATCGCGCTCATCGACGAGAATATGCCGGTCGTGGTGATCGCCACCAAGGGTGAACTCCACGACAAACTCGTTTCGAATCTCGAGCAGGTGCGTGCCCGCGACGGCCAGGTGATCGCGGTCGCTTCCGTGGGGGACGACGAGATCGGTGAGAAGGCGAACGAGGTGATGTATATCGAGGACCTCGGTGAATTCCTGACTTCGATTCTGGCGGTCGTGCCACTCCAGCTCCTCGCGTATCACATCGCCACGCTGAAGGGCACGGATGTCGACCAGCCGAGGAACCTCGCCAAGAGCGTGACCGTCGAGTAAGTTTCGGGCGTTCCTTTTCTGCGTTGCGGATCGACCCCCTCGACCAACTCGGGTGAATCTCACCAGTGGGCGGCGTAATCGGGCAACTCGCACGCTCTCCGGATGAGTCACGGCCCGCATGAACAGTCTCGATCAGAACTCTCTAGCCGACTCGATCTTCGAGGGTCTCAACCCAGCCCAGCGCGAAGCGGTCGAGACCACCGAAGGCCCTTTGCTCGTGCTCGCCGGCGCTGGATCGGGCAAGACGCGCGTCCTGACCTCGCGAGTCGCCTATCTGATCGGGGTGCTCGGGATTCCCGCCGATCAGATTCTCGCGGTCACCTTCACGAACAAGGCCGCGGGAGAGATGAAGGAGCGCGTCGAGAAGCTGCTCGGCCCGGCGGCCAATGACATTTCGATCGGGACCTTTCATTCGATCGGTGTCCGGATCCTGCGGCGGGACATCGGCCACCTCGCCCGCAGTCGCGGTTTCGTAATCTATGACGACAGTGACTCGATCGGGGTGATCAAGGAGGTGTTGAAGCGCGAGGGTCTCGACCCCAAGGTCCACGAGCCTCGCCGCATTCGCTGGCAGATCGATCAGTGGAAGAATGCGGGATTGTTGCCGCCGGCGGCCGCGGATCGGGCCCGGGATCTCGACGAAGAACTCGTTGCTTCGCTCTACGTGAAATATCAGCGCAAGCTCGCGGACGCTGAAGCCCTTGATTTCGGCGATCTGCTCCTTCTGACCTCCGAGCTGTTTCGCAAGCATCCGCGGGTCCTCGAATACTACCGCCAGAAATACAACTACATCCTCGTCGACGAATATCAGGATACGAACGGTGTCCAGTATGGCCTGATCGGGCAACTGGCAGCCGGCCACCGCAACCTCTGCGTCGTCGGTGATCCGGATCAATCGATTTACGCGTGGCGAGGCGCCGACATCCGGAACATCCTGGATTTCGAGCAGGACTACGGCGATACCGATACGCCCGTCAAGGTGATCAAACTCGAGCAGAATTATCGATCGACCCAACCGATTCTGTCCGGCGCGAGCGCGGTCATCTCGAACAATTTTGATCGCAAGGACAAAGACCTCTTCACCGACCGTGAAGGGGGCTCGCCGATCCGTTTCTACGAGGCCGAGACCGATCGCGAGGAATCGCGGTTCGTCATCAATCGACTGCTCGATGCGAATCGCCGCGAGGATGTGCCCTTTAAACACGTCGCAATTCTATACCGGACGAACGCCCAATCGCGTTCGTTCGAAGAGGAACTGCTCAAATATGACGTGCCCTACACGATCGTGGGAGGGCAACGCTTCTACGATCGTGCAGAGATCAAGGACATCATGTGTTATTTGCGATTGCTCGTGAATCCGCGCGATGATCAGGCGCTTCGTCGAATCGTCAACAAGCCTACCCGGGGAATCGGCAAGGCGAGCTTCGAGAAGGTCGAAAGCCTCGGGGCGGGTCGTGGGATTCCCCTCTTGGAAGCGATGCGAGTCGCGATCGAAACCAAGCTGGTGGGCCGATCGACCGGGAAGTTGGCGGCTTTCGTGGACATGATGGAGGGTTTTCGGTCGTCGCCGGAGGGGGGTCTCGCGGTCGGCGGCTCTCTCGACGGCCTGGCGCTCGATGACATGATTGCCCGCGTGATGGATGGGACCGGCTATATCCGCGCCCTCGAAAAGGAGGACACGCCCGAATCCGAAGCACGTCTCGACAATCTGCGTGAACTGCTGTCGAGTGCCCGAGCCTTTCATGAGGAGAACGAAGACGAGCTCGAGGGAGAAGAACGCAGCGAACTCGAGCTCTATCTGGATCAGGTGGCGCTGATATCGGATCTCGACAGCTACGAGGATCGCGAGGATCGCGTTTCCTTGATGACGGTTCACTCTGCGAAGGGGCTCGAATTCCCGATTGTTTTTCTGGTCGGTATGGAGGAGAGGATCTTCCCCCACGCATCGTCGATTCGGGATGAGTCGGGTCTCGAAGAGGAGCGGCGACTTTGTTATGTCGCGATGACCCGAGCGATGGAACACCTCTTCTTGACCTGCGCGGCCGAGCGTTTTAGATACGGTGACCGAACCTATCAGTCGCCGAGTCGCTTCCTTCAAGAAATTCCGGACGAGCTGATCGAGACTCTCGGGACGGCGAGTCGAGGTGCGCGTTCGCGCGCGGGAGTCTCCTCGGACTCGGGGGGAAGGAGTTCACGCTTCGATTACTCCTATGCGCAGGGCGAGGTGGGCGAAGGCGAAGGGGTCTCGATCGGAACCCTCGTCCGCCATCCGGTGTTCGGCCGCGGCGAGGTCCTTGCGGTGCTGGGCAGCGATCTCAACCAGAAGCTTCGCATCAAATTCGAGCGTGCGGGAGTGAAAACCGTGATGGTGCGATACGCGAATCTCGAACTCGCCTGAGCTCGCCGCTTCGACCTTCTCTCTCTGCGCCCGATGAATTTTGATTTTTCCGGCAGCCGCGGAGCCTTCGTGTTGCCGCATGCAGACGAGGTGCCCATGAAAGTCCGGACCGAAACGCAGGGTGACATCTTCATCGTTACGATCATGCGCCCAGAGGTTCGAAACTGCGTTGATCGCGAGACGGCGGAGGCGTTGGCGACCGCGTTCAGTCGATTCGACGAGGACGACGCGCTTCGGGTGGCGATCCTGGCGGGCGAGGACGGCTGTTTCTGTGCGGGCGCGGACCTGAAGGAGGCGAGTGCCGGAGGATCGAACGCGAACCAGGTTCGCGAAGAGGGCGACGGACCGATGGGGCCGACCCGGATGTTGCTCGGGAAGCCTGTGGTCGCAGCGGTCGAGGGATTTGCCGTCGCCGGGGGGCTCGAACTCGCGATCTGGTGCGACCTTCGTGTCGCCGCGAGGGACGCGGTCTTCGGGGTCTACTGCAGGCGCTGGGGGGTCCCGCTCGTCGACGGCGGGACGATTCGGCTGCCGCGGCTGATCGGACAAAGTCGGGCGATGGACATGATCCTGACCGGGAGGGGCGTTTCGGGGGACGAGGCCGTGTCGATGGGGCTCGTCAACCGGCTCGTGGAAAAGGGACAGGCCCTCGATGCATCGATCGCACTCGCGCGGGAGATCGCCGAGTTCCCAGAACGGTGCATGCGTTCGGATCGATTGTCGGCGCTCACTCAATGGGGCTCGGAACTGGGTGACGCTCTTCGCGAAGAAACCCGTCTCGGACTCGAGGTGATTCGATCTGGTGAGACCCGGGAAGGGGCGACTCGCTTCACACGGGGCGCCGGGCGCCATGGATCGTTTTCCCGAGGCGACGGGTCCGACGCTCGATCGGAGTGAGTGAGATGGATGGCGGCAGCGAGGATCGTCCGGGAGCCGGGGTGCTTCTGACCGGGGCAACCGGACTCGTCGGTCGTCGCTTGCTTCCGCTGCTCGCCGAGCGAGATGGATTCATTCGCACATTGTCTCGGTCGCAGACGCGGTCGCGGTCGCGGTCGCAGACGCGGTCACGGTCGCAGACGCGCCTTTCCCCGATCGCGGGCCTGGACGCTCGGCGCTGGGACGGCGTCGATCCGGGGCGATCGATGCTCGACGGGATCGATACACTGATCCACCTCGCCGGGGAACCGATCTTCGGCGGCTACCCGACCGCCGCACGAATGTCCCGGATTCGGGCGAGTCGAATCGATTCGACGCGGAAGCTCGTGGACCGGCTGCTCGAGAGACCCTCCGCTAGTCGGCCCTCGACCTTCATATGTGCGTCGGCGGTCGGGATCTACGGCGATCGCGGGGACGAGTCACTCGCCGAAGGGGCATCGCTCGGGACCGGATTTCTCGCCGAGGTCTGCCGAGACTGGGAGGCGGAAGCCGCACGGGCGGGCGACGGAGGCGTGCGCGTCGTTCGATTGCGGATTGGGGTCGTACTCGCACGCGAGGGCGGTGCCCTCGGGTTGATGAAGATCCCGTTTCGTCTTGGCGTCGGAGGTCGACTGGGACCGGGTCAGCAATTCTTTCCCTGGATCCAGATCGATGATCTCGTGCGGTCGCTTCTGTGGTGTGTCGACAGGCCGATCGAGGGAGCGGTCAACGCGGTGGCGCCCGAAGCCGTCCGCAATACGGAGCTCACGAAAACGCTGGGCCAGGTCTTGAACCGCCCGACGCTCTGCCCGGTCCCAGGCCTGTGCCTCAAGACCCTGCTCGGGCCGATTTCGGGAGAACTCCTCGGGAGTCGCCGAGTGGTTCCCGAAAGGCTCGAGGAAACGGGGTTCAGCTTCCGTCATCGCCGGCTTCGGTCCGCCCTCGAGGCGGAGCTCGACTGACGCCCGAATCTCCGGATCGCGTCTCAGTCCTCGTGTGCGGACCGCCTTCGATCCAGATACGCCGCTGCGAATGGAGTCGGGCAACGGGACGGGTTCTCCCAGCGCGCGCGCTCCCCAGACGACACGGGCAGCTCGTTCGACCAGCTTCGTCAATTGCAGGGCTTCTTCCGGACTGGTACGTCGACTACGCTCCGCATGAGCCGTTCGAGTTCGGGAGAATGGGCGAGACTCGAAGACGCGCTCACCCTTCGCTCCGGAGGCCCTGCTCTGCGTCGCAACCCGGAGGGCCCTTCAGTTCGACTGTGTTGCCATCCGGGTCCTCGAGATAGATCGACGGACCGAAGCCGCCGGCGCCATAGCGCGTTCCGGTTTCGCCCGCTGCCACGCCGAACTGCGCGAGGTGCTTTCGAATGGCGTCCTCATCGAAGTCGAGGAGGGAAATCGCGAAATGATCGAGATTGTGGCCAGCGGCTTCGACCTCGCCCCCGCCTGCCCGGCCGAGGGGGGAGGCGATGTCGACGAGATCGATCAGGCTCTCGCCGGCGCGCAGTTGGACGAGTCCGAGTTCGTCGATCCGGCGCTCGACCGGACAACCGAGGACTTCGCTGTAGAAGGCGATCGAGCGGTCGACGTCCGAGACGCGCAGCACGACGTGGTCGATCCCCTGGGCTTCGATCGCGCTCACGCCTTCTTTCCTTCGGCGATCGACGGCGGCCTGTGGGTCTCGAGCTTCGACTGGTGGCCGTGTCGCTCGAGGGCTAACTCGATCAGACTGTCGAGGAGCTTCGAATACGGGAGGCCCGTGGCCTCCCAGAGCCTGGGATACATCGAGACGTTCGTGAAACCGGGCAGACTGTTCAGCTCGTTCAAGTAGAAGCGATTCGTGTCCCGCTCGAGCAGAAAGTCTACCCGTGCCATGCCCTCCGCACCCAACGCCCGATAGGCTTCGAGAGCCGAAGCCCGAAGGGCATCGGATAGACTCGAGTCGAGTTCCGCAGGAACGATCAGCTCGGTCGCCGCGTCTCGATACTTTGCATCGTAATCGTAGAAAGCCTGGGTCGCGCGGATCTCGCCGACGACCGAAGCCTTCGGTTCGTCGTTCCCGAGAACGGCCACTTCGAGCTCCCTCGCGTCGATCGAAGCCTCGACGAGGACCTTGCGGTCATAGCGTTGGGCATCGGCGATGGAGGCGATCAGCTCCGCGAGGTCCTCCACCCGGGAGATCCCGATCGACGAGCCCGAGTTCGCGGGTTTGACATAGGCGGGAAACCCGATCTCGGACTCCGCTCGATCCGCGGCCGCGGGCAGGCCATTGCGATCGAGGTCCGCCCCGGAGAAAGTGATCCAGGGAGTGACCGGAAGCCCGGCGTGGGCGAGGAGTCTCTTGGCGAAATCCTTGTCCATCTGGAGCGCGGAACTGAGGACGCCCGAGCCGACGTAGGGCACTCCCGCGGATTCGAGAAGACCCTGGAGCACGCCATCTTCGCCGCTGCGACCGTGGATGATCGGAAAGACGACATCGAGTCGCCCGGCCTCGCTTGCCGCAGCGACCGGCTCTCCTTCGCTCGAGGCGCGAAGGGCGGTCGGGCCGGGTGTCGCAGGAAGGAACACACCCGGTTCGCCGAGCACGCGCTCGAGTGTCGATTCCGGACCAACTTTCGACCCGGCCATGGACTCGAAAGCATTGGCATCGATCAGGTGCCAACCGCCTTTCGGGTCGACCCCGATCAGGGAGACGTCATAGCGCGTGCGGTCGAGCGCTCCGAGAATCGATGTCGCCGACACGATCGACACGTCGTGCTCTACCGAGCGTCCACCAAAGAGCAATCCGACCCGCAACTTTTCCATGATCCCCCCATCGACTCTATGAGGCACCAGATCACCCCTCTGGGTTCGACGAGGCCGATGATACGCCCGGAGCCTGACTCTCGCTTGACCGTGGGGGAGCACCTCCGTAAGCTCGCCGCGTGACCACCCCCCCCGAACAGAATCAGTCCCGGCGAGGGGCCGAGGCGAGCCTCGCTCCCGCTCGGACCGGCGCGATGTCCCCGGTCGTCGCGCTACCCGACCGACTGCTCGCAAAGCAAGCCGAGTTGATGACGCGGCTCGCGCGAGCGGGCAGGGTGATGGTCGCTTTCTCGGGGGGCGTCGACTCCAGCTATCTGGCCTGGGCGGCCCATCGCGCGCTCGGCGAGGACGCGCTGGCGGTGACTGCGGTGTCGCCCTCCTATCCTGAGAGCCATCGACTCATCGCGGAAGACATCGTCGCCCGTCTGGGACTCGCCCATCGCTTCGTCGACACGCACGAGATGGAGCGTGCCGAATATCGCGCGAACGGGTCGGATCGTTGTTACCACTGCAAGTCCGAGCTCTTCGACACGTTGGACCGGCTGGGCGAAGAACTCGGATTTCGTCGTGTCTCGTACGGCGTGAACATCGATGACACGACAGATTTCCGGCCCGGCCATCAAGCTGCGGACGAACACGGTGTGATGGCCCCCTTCCTGGAGGTCGAGCTTTCGAAGCAGGAGATTCGCGATCTCTCGCGTTCTGCAGGACTCCCGACCGCGGACCTGCCCGCTTCGGCGTGTCTCTCGTCGCGACTTCCCTACGGGACCGAAGTGACGGTCGAGCGCCTTGCTCAAGTGGAGAGAGGGGAGCAGGCCCTTCGGGATCTCGGTTTTTCTCAGCTGCGCCTGCGGCACCACGGGGAGCTGGCACGCGTCGAGATCGATCCTGCGGAGCTTCCCAGAGCGCTCGAACCCGAAATGGCGAGGCGGATCGTCGCTGCGATCAAGCCCCTCGGGTTTCGGTATGTGTCGCTCGATCTCGAGGGCTATCGAATGGGCTCATTGAATGAGGTCCTGCAGATTCACGTCGAACCGATTCGCTGAGACCGGCGGAACTCTCGGCGACGCTCCCCCGGATGTCTTCAACCTACCGTTTTCCCAACTCTGAGAATTCCCACCCGATGTTGACGACGATCGAATGCGCGGGACACCCGCGTGATATGGGCCTGGCCCAGGGCGGAGCCGCTCGAATGGCGATCCGCGGGGAAGTCGCGCGATTCGACCTGCCGAATCGACGTTCCCGAGTTCCGAGTCTGGGCGCGCTCACGGTCGGCGCGCTGCGTGGGTCTGGCGCGGGGCGCGAGATGATTCGCCACTTCGCTCATCAAGCCGAGCGACTCGAGGGACTCGCACGATCGTCGGCGCTTCCGGTCGATTCGATTCTGGAGCTTCATCTGCGCATTCGCGCCGGCGGGGAGCGGGGCGGGCTGCTCTCTCGGAGGTCGAGAATCAGTGCGAAGACGATCGAGACTTCCGGTGAAGACAAGCGATTGGTGCTCGAGCGAACTCTGCCACGTGCAGTCGACGGTGAGGCGAGCTGGATCCTGCGCGAGAGCCGGCCGCAGGTCGGATTCCGATCCGTCGAGGTCGGATTGCCCTGGCTCGTCTCTTCGGTTGCGGGGGTAAACGAAGCGGGCCTCGCGGTTGTCGGGGGGCCGCTCCTCTGGGGCACGCCGGGTCGCGATGGCTTCCCGACATCCCTCCTGCTGGTGCAGGAATGCCTTCAGAGATTCGAAGACCTCGATGGGGCGATTGGGTGGTGCTGCAAGCGGCCTGTAGAGGGTGAGCAGACCCTGGTGCTGGCGGACGCTTCGGGGAACGTGGCGACTGTGGTCGTCTGCGGGCGGAAACGCCGGGTGCAGCCGGGAGAGGGCGAACTCCAGCTCGAGGGCGGGGAGCTGCCGGCGGGCGAGGGTGACCACGCGAGGCCGAGCGAAGGAGTAGCGGATCGCGTATGTCTCGATCCGGTCGGGAGGCGTCTCACGATTCGTCTCGGCGAGGCCTCACTCGAGACCGGGCTCGACGAGAGCAGCTCCGCGACTACTCGAGATTCGCGCTGAGGAGCGTCATCCTACCGGAACTGTAGGCCTCGACCTCGACCTCGATTCGATCACAGGGTCCATCAATGATCGACTTGTCGCCGTCCGTCAGGAGGTCCGTGGATCTCTCGACTTCGGTCTAGCGGACATGCGGGGAGCCGTCCGCGCGCAACAGCCTCTAGGCAAGCGTAGAGATCCGCTCCGCGGAACACCTGAGTCGCGAGGGAAATCGGGCGAAACGATCGGAATCACGTAGGGCGACCGTCAATCCGGGGCTCCCGATCGCCGATCACGAGCAGACGGGACAACCCATGAGAGCCGCGCCATCGCGGGGATCGTGAGGAGGCCTGGGAACACGATGCAGAGCATCTCGAAGAGGAAGATCGAGCGAGCCATTCGGGAACTCGCTCCGCTCTCGGACTCCGCCCAGGCACTGCTCAGTCTGGCGAATGATCCGGACCATTGCTCACAGGATGTCGTTCAGATCGTTCAGCGAGACGCGGCACTGACGATACGCGTTCTTCATATCGCGAACTCGTCGGTGGTCGCTCCGATGTCCCCGATCGAGAGTCTCCCGCATGCGGTTTCGCTGATGGGTGAGCGGGCAGTCGTCACGGCGGCGCTCACAGTGGGGAGGAATTGGCTGCAGCAGTCGCTCGCTGGGTACGGGCCGGAGGCGGCGGGGATTTTCGAGAGCGGACTCAAGACAGCGATTGCGGCAGAGTTGGTCGCCCAAGGCATTGGGCGAAAGGATCTGATTCCGCTTGCCTATCCCGGGGGTCTGCTTCACGACATCGGGAAGGTCGTCCTTTCGGAGTTCATGGAACCCTACGTTCGCGCCCTGATCGATGAAGTGTCCTCCGGCCCGATCATCCGCGCGGTCGCGGGTGCCGCGTGAGACCATCGAGCGTTCCCGCTGAGGATGAGTGACGGACAGGGATCTCCTACGAGATCGGACTCTCAGACGGAGAAGAGCCGCCCGCCCTCTTTTCGCACCCGACAGCCGTCGAGATGCTTCGAGAGGTCGAGAACGTCCCGTCCCCCGTCGAAGCCGCCAACGAGGGATTCGAGGGCGCTGCGCCCATTCTGTCGAGCCACGGCGGGAGCCATCGCGTGCTCGATTCGATCGAGCATCCACATCTGATAGGGCACGACCATCCGCTCGGATCGGACCCCCCCGATTTCGAAGCGATGGGTCAGGGCGCCGCCTTCGGTCTGGTGTTCCGTGAAGCCGGGACTCGCGGCGAAGGTCTTTCCAGGCAGTTCGCCTCCGCGTTCATGCGAATCGCTCGCGATGAAAGCGCGCAGACGATCTGCGGCGTCGCGTAGGACGGGCCACATCTCTTCGAAGAAAATCCCCAATATCGGGAGCAACGTCTCGGGAATCGTGTCCTCGGCGAGCCACTCACCGCCGTCGGTGTTTGCGATTCGAGGGACGAGTGTGCCCGATTCATCCAGCCCGTAGAGCTTCTGGCCATAGCTGCGGGCGTTCAAGGCGCCTTCGCCATTGGCGCGCTCGACCCATTCGCAGACGAGCGGGAAGTGGGTTCGCAGCACGAAGCCCGGGATCGCGTCGCGGTATAGATGAGCATAGAGGGGGCCGAGGAGGCCGAAGTCCGCGAGGCTCGGGCGGCCTCCGAGCACGTAGTCGTGCTGTCCGAAATGCGCTTCGAGGAGAATCAAGAGTCGATGCTGACTCGCTTGCCAGGCTCGCTCGGTGCGATCGTCGCACCCGAGGTGCACGAGTCCGGCGTATACCCCCTTTGGTGAGCTGCGTGAGCTGGAGATCCCGAAGGCGGCTTCGAAGAAACCTGCGCCCGCCGCTCGCCGAGACGGTCCGTCGGCCTCACCTCCCGCGGCCAGAACCGCACCCCACTGCTGTTCGTTGAAGCCTCGATGACTGGGATGCCGCCCGTCCTCGCTGAAGAACCAGCGTTGCCAGAAAGCGGGGACCACGATCCACTCGTCAGCGAGTAGCTCGATCAGATAGGAGACGAGTCTCTGGCGCGGGCGGCTGTCGGCATCCGGTATGACCGCGGCTTCCGGGTGCGCCGCCTCGCAGTAGTCGACGATCTCGCTCGTGTCCTGAAGCCATGTGCCGTCCGGCGCCTCGAGTTGAGGCACCGCACCGGTTCCGGACCGGGGTGTGAGAAGACCCGCGATGAGATCAGGGGTCGCGAGAATATCTTCGTATCCGGGACCGAGCGCTCCGCTGCGCTGCTTGTACCGGAGATAGGAACGGGTCTTGCCCGAGAAATAGCTGTGTTCCCAGGAGAAGAGACGATACATGGCGGCAGTCCTGCGGCACGATGGCGGAGAGGGTATTGAGCCGGGACGTCCGGAAGCCGGTACCGTCCGGCAGGCGTCGGTCGGATGCGATGACTAACGTCGCCGCCGCCGCCCGCCGGCGTTTCGGTCGGATCTGCCACCGCCGGACCCGCTGCGGCCTTGCCGCCGAGGAGGTCGATCCTTGGGATCCCTACCCGCTTCACGGTCGAGTCGCATGATCTCTTCGTCTCGGGTCTCGACGTCCGGCCCCAGATCGTCGTCGCCGCCTTCCGATTCCTGCGCTTCCGAAGAGGATGCCTCTGCCGGAGGGTCCAGTAGATAGGCCGCGGATACTCGTGCGAGCTCTGCGAGGCCTTCCGCGCTCTTCGCGAGCGTCGTCACGAACGGCAGGATTCGCTCGATTCGAGCCTTGGCTTCGTCTTCGGGAAGGGAGGCGAGGTCAGCCCGTGCCTTCTCTTTGAGCGAGTTGAGCTCGGCTTCCTTCTCGCTCGCGGCTGCCTCTTCCACTCGTTTCTTTTCGCGTTTCTCGACGCGTCGCGCGACGGCGCGGTCCGTCGGCGGCTTCTTTTCCTCGATCTCGATCCCGATCACGGTCTGCATGAACTTGAAGTTGCCGATGTCCAAGCCGGAGATGAGCGAGATCGCAACGCCGGACTTGCCAGCGCGGCCGGTGCGGCCGGTCCGATGAACGTATATCTCTGGCGTGTCCGACGTGGTGTAGTTGATGACGTAGGCGAGATCGCTGATGTCGATTCCCCGCGCGGCGACATCCGTTGCGACCAGGAAGCGGAGCTTGCCGCTCTTGATCTTATTGATCGCCTTCTCGCGAGCCGATTGCTGCAGGTCACCCGAGATCTGGTCGATGTTGAAGCCGCGTTTCGAAAGGTAGGCAGCAATGAAGCGGACGTCGGCCTTCGTATTGCAGAAGATGATCGCGCTATCGGGATCCTCATAGTTGAGGATCCGGGCGAGGATGGCTTCCTTGTCTGCCGCGGGGCACACGTAATAGAAGTGCTCGATCTCCTGCGGTCCGCCCTCGGCCTCGATGGTCACGTCTTCGGGGTCTTTCAGGAAGAAGCGAGAGAGCGATCGGACCTTCTCGGGCATCGTGGCCGAGAACAGGTGAGATTGTCGCTCACGCGGGAGGTAGGCCGCGATTTCCTTCATGTCGGGCCAGAATCCGAGAGAGAGCATCTCGTCGGCCTCGTCGAGCACGAAGACTCGGGTCGCGTCGAGATCCATGCGACCATTTTTCAAGTGATCGAGGATACGACCCGGCGTCCCGACAACGATGTGCGCGCCCTTTTCAAGGCCCTCGAGTTGGGGACCGTATGCGACGCCACCGTAGATCGGGAGTGTGTTCACCCCGCGATACTTGCCCAGCTGGTCGAGTTCGACCGCGACCTGATTGGCGAGTTCGCGAGTCGGGAGCAGCACGATCGCCTGGGTCTTCTTCAGGTCCGTGTCGACCGCCTCGACGAGCGGAATCCCGAAGGCGCCGGTTTTCCCGCTCCCGGTCATGGCCTGGACGATGAGGTCTCCGCCAGCCCGCATTTTCGGGATCGCGGCGGCCTGGACGGGGGTCGGGGTATGCCAGCCAAGGTCACGGATGGATTGTTGGATATCAGAGGCGACGTCGGCAAAAAGTTCAGATAGTTCAGTCATATGCGGCGGGCACGCTACCGCTGGTAGGGGGACTGCGCAACGGAAGCGGGGTGGAGAAGCAAGGGCTTCGGTTTGGGCGGGACGAGTCGCGCACTCGCGCTCAGCGTCCCCGGAGGCCGTGCTAATGTCGCCCGATGTCAGGAATCGGATCGTCGGATGTGGCCCGGGTGGCGGCCCTCGCTCGCCTCGTCTTCACGGACGAGGAGACGCAGGAGATGGCTCGGGATCTGGAGCAGATCCTCGGGCATGTCCGCTCCCTGGACACTTTGGACACCGAGGGGGTGCCCCCAACGGCCCACGGTTTCGATCTGGCAACCCCCCTTCGACCCGACCGCCCCGTGGAGCCTCTCGATCCGGAATTGGCGGTTTCGAACGCGCCCGCGCGTCAGGGCACCGCCTTCCTCGTCCCGAAAATGCTCGAGGAGGAGGGCTAGCGACATGAGCCAGGCGGAGACCCTCCTCGCGGGCGACCTCACCGGACAACGGGAGGGCCTGGACCGCGGCGATATCAGCGCTTCCGAGCTGATCGACGCCAGCCTTTCGAAGATTGGGGCGCGCCGGGATCTAGCGGCGGTCGTGTCGATCCGAGAGGCCGCGGCGCGGGTCGAGGCCGAGGCTGCTTCGAAGCGGATCGCGGAGGGCAGGCCGCTCTCCGTGCTCGACGGCGTGCCGGTCCTGCTCAAGGACAACATCGTCCACGCCGGCGAGCCTGCGACCTGTGCCTCGCGAATCCTCGAGAACTTCGTTTCACCCTACGACGCCGGGGTGACGGAAAGGCTCCGGGCGGCGGGCGCCGTGATCGTCGGCCGTACGAATATGGACGAGTTCGCGATGGGGTCGTCGACCGAGAATTCGATCCACGGGCCGAGCCACAATCCGTGGGATCTTTCGCGTGCCTGTGGAGGGAGTTCCGGCGGAAGCGCCGCGGCGGTCGCCGCGGGCCTCGTTCCGGTGGCTCTGGGTTCGGATACTGGAGGCTCGATCAGGCAGCCCGCGAGCTTCTGTGGCGTGGTCGGCTTGAAGCCGACCTACGGGCGGGTTTCCCGATGGGGTCTGGTGGCCTTCGCTTCCTCCCTCGACCAGATCGGGCCCCTGGGCCGCACCGTCAGGGATTGTGCGACGATGCTCGAGACGATCGCGGGGCACGATGAACGCGATTCGACCAGTGTCCCCGAGGCCGTTCCGTCATTCGGTTCGGTTCTCGATGGGAATGTGGAAGGACTCACGATCGGAATTCCTCGCGAATATTTCGTGGAAGACGGCGTCGACCCGGTGGTTCTCACGCGGGTACGAGAGGCGATCACCGAACTCGAGTCCGCGGGCGCACGTTTCATCGATGTCTCCTTGCCGCATACCGAATATACGATCGCGACCTATTACCTGATCGCGACCGCGGAGGCCTCGAGCAATCTCGCTCGATTCGACGGCGTTCGCTACGGGCGCCGAGCGGAGAGGGTCGAAGACCTGGCAGATCTCTATCAGCGCTCACGCTCCGAAGGCTTTGGAGCCGAAGTGAAACGCCGGATACTTCTGGGCACCTACGTTCTCTCGGCGGGCTACTACGATGCCTACTACGGCAAGGCGCAGCGCGTCCGCACGTTGATCCGCAGGGATTTCGAGGCAGCCTTCGAGACCTGCGACCTGATCTTGACGCCCACCGCGCCCGAGACGGCCTTCTCTCTGGGTGCCAAGGTCGGCGACCCGCTCTCCATGTACCTTTCCGACGTCTATACGGTGTCGGCGAACCTCGCGGGATTGCCCGGGCTGTCGATGCCCTGTGGGTTGAGCGACGGAATGCCGGTCGGGCTACAGCTGATCGGGAAGCCGCTCGAGGAAACCATGATTCTGCGCGTCGGCCACGCCCTGGAAACGAGGACGGCTCATCACCTCGCGCGCCCGTCCGATACGCTACCGCTCGGGGCTTCGGACTGATGTCGAACTGGAGAGAAAAATACGAGATGGTGATCGGACTGGAGGTGCATACGCATCTCAAGACCGCATCGAAACTCTTCAGTCCGGCTCCTGTGCGATACGGAATGGAGCCGAACCATTCCGTTCATCCGGTCGATCTCGCCTTCCCCGGAGTGCTGCCTGTTCTCAACGAACGGGTCGTCGAACTCGCGATTCGTCTCGGACTGGCGATTCACGCCACCGTGAATCCATATTCCGTCTTCGCACGCAAGAACTATTTCTATCCCGACCTGCCGAAGGGCTACCAGATCTCCCAATTCGAAGAGCCCGTGGTTTCCGAGGGTTGGCTGGAGATCGAGACGGAAGCGCCGGGCAGCGGAAAGGGAAAGAAGAAGGGTGCGGCCGTCGAGGTCGAACGCAAGCGAATCGGAATTACGCGCGCGCATATCGAAGAGGATGCGGGCAAGTCGATCCACGACATCGCGATCGCCGGGAGTGATGACTCCTGCATCGATCTGAATAGAGCGGGCGTGCCCCTTCTGGAGATCGTCTCCGAGCCCGACCTCAGGACTGCCCACGAGGCCACGGCCTACCTGCGCGGGCTCCGATCGATCCTCCGATATATCGGCGTGTCGGACGCGGATATGGAAAAGGGTCAATTCCGATGCGATGCCAACGTCTCGCTCCGTCTGCACGGAGCGTCCGAGTTCGGCACTCGCACGGAGATCAAGAACCTCAATTCGTTTACCCACGTCGAGGACGCGATCGAGGCAGAGGCGATTCGGCAATTCGAGTTGCTCGAAGACGGTGGCGAAGTCGTCCAGGCGACCATGGGCTATGACCCGGAGCGCAAACGTACCAGTGTCCAGCGATTGAAGGAAAACTCGGACGACTATCGCTACTTCCCGGATCCGGACCTGATTCCCCTGCGCATCGATTCTGTCCGAATCGACGAAATTCGGAACGAACTTCCCGAGCTCCCGGAGGAGAAGCGCCGGCGCTTCGAATCGGACTATTCGCTCTCGTCCTACGATGCCGGAGTTCTTACCGCAAGCCGGAAGCTTGCCGACTTCTTCGAGGAGACGGCAAGGGGTTGTGGGGCGCCGAAGGCCGCGGCCAACTGGATGACTCGAGATGTCCTGCGCGAACTCAAGGACCGCGAATGTGAGCTCGAGGATCTCGCTCTCACGCCCGCCATGCTTGCGGCGCTGATCGCGCTGGTCGAGGAGGGACGTTTGACTGCGCGCAGCGCGGGGGAGCTCTTTCCCGATCTGGTCGCGGAGGGCGGGGATCCGGAAGCGATGATGACGGAGCGCGGGCTCGAGGCGGTCTCCGATGCGGGGGCGATCGAGGGCTTTGTCGAAGCGGTCGTCGCCGACAATCCAGAGGTCGTTCAGCAGGTGCGCGATGGGGACGACAAGCCGCTCAATTTCCTGATGGGCCAGGTCATGAAGGCCAGCCACGGAAAGGCGGAACCCGGTCAGGTTCGAAAGGCACTGGCAGAGAAAATTCGCGGTTGACGTGAGTCCCGGCGGATCCTTCGCCGGGGCCCCGACGGGAGGACCGTGCTCCAATTGATGTCGAAGATCGTGGCCGCCCTCCTGGCGTTTGTTCTGCTCCTGATCGGGCTGATCGCCGTTGCGCTCCCGCGTCTCATCAATACGCAAGAATTCCGCGCGGCGCTCCACGAGCGCGCGGCGGAAGCCCTCGGTACCCCCGTCGAGTGGACCAAGGTCGAGGCCGGTCTCGTTCCTCTGCGATTGATCGTATCCGACCCCGTACTCCTGTCTGGCTCGGCGACCGCAGAGGACGCGAGTCTGACGGCGAAGTCCATCGACTTGCGCCTTTCGGCGCTGGCGATGATGGACCGGCGGATCCAGGTGGATTCCCTCGTCCTGCACGGCGTCGAACTCGTCGTGACCCGAACGGAAGACGGCTTCGTACTGCCGATCGGGAACCAGGACGGTGACTCATCGCCCTCCGCCCCCGCGGAGGGAGACCCGTCCGCGGGAACTGGCGTGACCGGGACAGGCGTCACACCCGACGACGGTCAAGAAGAGTTAGAACTGGCGATTCACAAGATCCTCATCTCCGACAGCCGCCTGATCGTTCACGACCGCGTGCTGCCCCGCAAGATCGAATGGAGATTCGAGGATCTTCAGCTCGAGGCGACCGGGGAATCGATCGAGGACCCCTTCCAGATCGGTCTCTCTTCGCGCGTGGCGAACGCGTCGGGCGACGTCGGACGCGTCACGATTTCGGGGCAGGTGAGCTTTGCCGGGATCTACGATCTCGAAGTCGGGCTGGAAGGACTCCTGTTGGCCGAACTTCAGCCCTACGTGTCGGACGCGACTCTGTCCGGTTCTCTCTCGGGACGGGTCTTGCTGGAAGGTGCCAGTGACGTCGTGTCGAAGGTGGAGACCGAGCTCAGGGTAGACGGCATGATGGTCAGGACCTTTGGGCTCGACCTGGTCGGACAACTGGATCTCGAAGCGCGCCAGACCCTCGACGATCCGATCGAATTCGAAGCGGGACTCGATCTCGGAAGCGACGGCAAGGCGAACGTCTCCGGCGAGCTGACTCTCGCGGGGGCGCTGGACGCGAAGGTCATTTTGACGTCTCTGGAACTCGAACCCTTCGCTCAGCTCGCCGGAGACGAGATGGCGATTTCCGGTGCAGCGTCGGGCCGCGTCGAACTCGCAGCGAACGCTGAAGAGGGTTTGACCCGCCTGTCGACCGATCTGAAGATCTTGAATGCACGCTATACGGATGCGGCGGTCGATGTGGCAGGAACGCTCGATCTCGCACTCGCCGTCGAAGGTCTCCTTGCGAATGATCCGGTTCGATTCGACGTGGCGATGGCCCTCGATGGAGGAGGGCACGTCGACGCGGAGGGGATGGCGACGCTCGCCGGGGCGATCGATGTGAAACTCGTATTGGGGGACGTCGATCTCTCCCGCGCCGCGTCTTGGGTGCCGGACGGCACGCAGATCGAGGGGAAGCTCACGGGCGACGCCGACATTCGCATATCGAGCGAGCGAAGGGTCGAACGAATCGCCGCGAGGCTGGTCGTCGATTCGGCCCGGCTCGTGAGTGACCCGGTGGACATTTCTGGCAGGTTCGATCTCGATATCGGCAGAAAGGGTGAGGGTCCGATCGAACTCGTGGCCGGTCTCGTCCTCGATGACGGGAGTCAGCTCCGGGTCGAGGGGACTTCGAACGTCGACGGAATCGTCGACGTCAAAGCCGAGTTCGCGACCTTCGATCTCGCAATCGCGAAGCCCTTCCTTCCGAACCCGGAGATGGTGCTTGCGGGTTCCGCGACCGGCACCGGGCGGCTCGTGGGCGACGTATCGGCGCCTGAGTTTCTGTCGCTGGACGTCGGGATCGAAAATGGCTCCATTAAGACGCCCGACTACGCTGTCGTTGGTCCCTTCCTGGTGACTGCGAAAGTCAAGGAGCCGGTATCCCGACCACGTGGCCGAATCGAGCTGGACCTGACCGCAGCGCGGGTCGAGTACCGCGATCAGTTCATGAAACGCGCGGGGATGCGCGCGGAGATGACGACGCGCTTCGTTCCGGAAGAGTCCGGCGAGATCGTCTTCGAGAGCCGGCTACGATTTCGCGATATCAACGAAATCCTGCTTCAGGGTACGATCAGCGAGACGACCTCGATCGCGCTGACGACGACGAATTTCGATCTGAAGGGCTGGTCGGAGGTATTTCCCGTCCTCGCGAAGTACGAGGCCGATGGGATCATCGCCTTCGATGGCATCGGAGTCGAGTTGATCGATGGCTCGCCGAGCCAGTTAGGGGGTCGGATTTCGCTGCGCGGGGTCGGGCTCAGCGTGCCGGAGGCGGGACGCGTTCGTTTGCGGGGTTCGATTCTTGGGGAGGGCACAAGGATTCGAACCAAGGGTCTCAAGGCGCTCGTGGCCGGTGCCACCCTCGGGATCAAGGGCACCGTCGAGGACCCTCTCGGTGCGGGCGGATTCGATCTCGCGATCCAGACGATCGGGGATGCCGAGGTCGACGATCTCCTGACCGAGCTGGTCGGTTCAGGCGGAACCGTATTCGGCCTTCTCGACCTGAAGGGACGGGTCAAGGGCATGTTAGGGGCCGAGGGAAGCCTTTCCGATTCTTTGGTCGGCGAGCTTCGCTTTACCATCGGTGAGAGGAATGGTGGACGCTTGCGTGGCGTTTCCCTGCTGCGGACGATTCTTGATCAAATTCCGCTTCTCGGGGGCGCGGCGAGACTCTCTCGTCCCTTCCGCGGCGGGAAATCCGCTGACGACTATTTTACAGAGCGCTTCGACGTGATCGAAGGTGATCTCGAGCTTGCGGCGGGACGGGTCGACGCTCGTCTGCTGCGGCTCGCGTATCCCGGATACGAGGCCCGACTCAGCGGACGCATGCGGTTGCGAGATCTTCAGATCGACATGAAGGGGGAGATCCTGCTCAAGGGCGATCTCGTGTCGACGCTCGGTGGCCTGGCCGGGGCAGACGTCGAGGAACGTCCGCCGATTCGGATTCAGCTCGCGCGGGTGACGAATACGCTCGATGAACCGAAGGTGGTGATGACCAAGGAGACCCTGGCCGCCGTGCCGAAGCTCCTCTTTCAGGCGACGGGGCTGGACACGATCACCCTCGGAATCGGAAGGGGCATCGGCAAGGTGCTCGATCGGGCTCTTGGAAGCGGTAACTGATTCGCAGCGGGAGCGCATGTTCCAGCTGGGATTTCATCCTGCCGGTGGGATCACGTGACCCGGATCACGTCTTCTGCTCGAGGGTCGACGTGTGGAAACCGAGCCGCTCGCGACTACACGGCGTAGCCTCATCCTATCGGCGAGCAGGCCGATAAGACGGGCAGGGAGCGCCCCCATGTCCGCCACCATTCTCTGTATCCATGAAGATCGCGAGGTCGCTCGGGTCAACGCAGAGACGCTCGAGGCCGAAGGCTTCGAAGTCCTGTGTGCCCACGACGGTCGCACGACCTTCGATATCCTGCGCAGTCGACATCCGGACTTTGCCATTGTCGACGCACACCTTCCCCGACAGGACGGGTTCGAGATTCTCGCCGAGATGCGGAACATCGAGGGCCTTCGTTCGACTCCGGTTCTGATTCTCTGCGAAGGTGACGTCACCGAAGAGATTCTGCAGCGCGCGGCAACACTCGGGGCCATCGGTGTCGAATCATCACCTTTCGCAGCCGATCGTCTCGTCGCGCGAGTGATCGAGTTCGTCAAGCCAAGCGGCGCGGTCGCGGCGGCCGGCACGCATGGTCCAGCGCTTCCCGAAACCGGAAGCCTGCGCGATATTCCATTGCCCGAACTCCTTCACGGACTTCGAGCCGAACGCCACACGGGCGTCTTGTTGATCGCTCACGGCAAGAAGAAGAAGGCCATCGAGTTTCGTGAGGGCTGGCCGATCTCAGTGAAATCGAATCTGATCTCGGAATGCCTTGGTAGCTATCTCGTTCGCCACGAGATGTGTTCGCGGCAGGAACTCGACGAGTCCGTCGCACGCATGCGCGAGGGGGAGGGACTGCAGGGACAGATCCTCGTTGCGATGCAGGTGCTGGACGAGGAGACGATGGTCGAGGTCCTTCAGGATCATGCGCTCGACAAATTCTTAGAGCTCTTCGTTTGGCGGGATGGTCGATTCGAAGTTCGCCGAGAAGTCCACGTCCAGCGCGGATCGAGCATCGCTATCGAGGGCCACCCTGCGAAGCTGATCATCGAGGGTGTGCGGCGGAATTTCCCGTTGAAGCAGATCGACCGGTACTTCGCTGCTCATCGTGATGAATATCTGGTGCCCATCGCGTCCGGTGAAGATCAGATCGCCGAGGTCGATCTCGCGCCTCGTGAATCGGAGTGGGTGCTCGGGCTCGACGGGTCGATGGTACTCGGTGATCTCCGCGAGGCGCCCGAGTGGGTTCGGCGTCTCGTCTTCGGATTCATCTCGATCGAGTTTCTGTCCGTCGAGACGAAGGCCGGCGATCACGACGATGCGAAGAAGATCGCCGAGCGCGCTGCCCGAGGACTCGAAAGCTTGCCTTCCAAGCAGGACGAGGCACTACGGGTGGAACTCGCCAATCTCGCCAACCGGATCCAGAACAGGGATTTTTTCGGTGTCCTGGACGTACCGATAACAGCGACCGACGAAGAGATCCGAGTCGCCCACGCGTGTCTTGCCAAGCGAACTCATCCCGATCGTTTCCACGGATCGAGTAGTTCCATTCGCCAGCTCGCCTCCGAGGTTTTCGATCGGATCGCACAGGCTCACTCCGCGATCGGGACCGCTGACGCGCGCCGATCCTATGCGGAGGAACTCGCCCGGGGTCGTCGACTGGAGGTCGTCGAGGACGAGGGCCGCCGGGCTCTACGGGCGGAGACGGAGTTCCAGAAGGGCGAGGCCAGGATGGCCGTTCGTGACTACGAGGGGGCGCTTCTCTGCTTCGGCCGCGCGATGGAGAATTTCCCGAGCGAAGGCGAGTACCGGTCGTATTACGGTTGGTGTCTCTATTTATGTCACCCCGGCAACGATGTCATGCTCGGCGAGGCCCTCGAACATTGTCGCGAGGGTCTCAAGCTGGCGAAGGACCGGGAGAAGCCCTACCTCTTGCTGGGCCGGCTCTACAAGGCCATGGGCAAGACGGGCGCAGCGAAGAAGATGTTCTCGCGCGCAGTCGAAATCAAACCGCAGTGTGTCGAGGCGATGCGCGAGCTGCGGATCATGAACATGCGTCGCGACAAGGCACAAGGCTTGGCTCAGGGCATCGCCCAGGGAATGGGAAAGGGCGTGCTCAAGCGGATTTTTCGGCGCTGATGCGATGGGGTCGTGCCCCTCCACGGGGTCACGCCCACCTGTGAGGTAGCGCCGCTCTACGAAGTCGCGCCTCTCAGCGAGGTCGCGCCGCTCAGCGAGGTCGCGCCGCTCTATGGGGTCGCGCCGCTCTACGAGGTCGCGCCGCTCTGAAGCGGGGTAGGTCCGAATTTCTCAGACCGAAACGCGAGTCGTGGCGAACCAGAGAAGAGAGGCCTGAACAGGCGATGGGACAGAACGCAGCGAAGGGCGTCACCGGGGAAGAGATCTGGCTCGATGGAAAGTTCGTTCCATGGGCCGACGCGAATATCCATATTCTCACGCACACGCTTCACTACGGGCTCGGAGTTTTCGAGGGCATCCGTTGTTATGAGGGTGCCGACGGTCGATCCTCGGTCTTCCGACTTCCGGAACACATCAGACGCCTCTTTGATTCGGCGAAGATCAACTTGATGGAGATCCCCTATTCCGAAGCGGAGCTGACCGAGGCGACCCTCGAGTCGTTGCGAAGGAACAACCTGGCCGAGGGCTATATCCGGCCGCTCGTGTTCATCGGGGATGGCGCAATGGGTCTTCATCCAGGGGACAATCCCGTCCGCGTGGCGGTGATTTCCTGGGAATGGGGCAAATATCTAGGTGACGAGGGCATGGCCAGGGGCATTCGCGCCAAGGTCTCGACCTTTGCGCGGCACCACGTGAATGCCAAGATGACCAACGGCAAGACCTGTGGCGACTACGTCAATTCGATCTTGGCGAAGCGTGAGGCGCTCCTCGACGGCTTCGATGAAGCGATCATGCTCGACACGCAGGGTCTCGTTTCGGAATGTACGGGCGAGAACATCTTCGTGGCGCGCAATGGCCGGATCAAGACTCCGCCGCTCTACAGCGTTCTCGACGGGATCACCCGCGACTCGATGATCGAAGTCGCGCGCCGCCAAGGCTACGAAGTGGAAGAAAGCCAGATCACGAGGGACGATCTCTACGTGGCGGACGAGATCTTCCTGACAGGAACCGCCGCAGAAGTGACGCCGATCCGAGAGGTCGACCACCGACAGATCGGCGAGGGCAAGCGCGGTCCGATCACCGAAGAGCTCCAGACCGCCTTCTTCGACATCGTGAAAGGAGCGGACGCCCGCTACGACCGCTGGCGTACCTTGCTCTAGAGAGAGGCGCGTCGTCTTTCGCGTCTCTGGGTTCCGCTTGGGGAAGTCCGCCCGATCTAGAGTCGATTGACTCCGTCCAGAGCCGCGACCCGGTAGGCCTCGGAGAGCGTGGGATAATTGAAGACCGCGCTCAGGATGTGATCCAACGTGGCACCGGTGTGCAGAAGCATCATACCGACGTGAATCAGCTCGCTCGCGGCCACGCCAATCATGTGTACGCCCAGAATGACTCGGGTGTCGCGTCGGAAGATCAGCTTGACGAGTCCTGTGTCCCGAACGATCTGGCCGCGGGGAGTCTCTCCTGTACGTGCGATGCCGACTTCGTAGGGTAGACCGCGCTCTCGACATTCGTCTTCGGTCAAGCCGACGGAGGAGATCTCGGGGATCGTGAAGATCGCTAAGGGAAGAGGAGCGGCTGGCGGGGGCTCCTCGCCCGCGGCGTGGAGAACCGCAAGCCGGCCCTGATGCATGCTCGTGGACGCGAGAGCCGGGAAGCCGATGACATCGCCGACCGCGTAGACACTGCCCGCCGAGGTTCGGTACGACTCGTCGACCTTGATCAAGCCACGCTCATCCGTCTCGATGCCGATCTGAGCGAGATCGAGAGCCTCGACATTCGACTGCCTGCCGGAGGCGACGAGAACCCGCTCGGCTCGGACGGTACGCCCGCTCTCTAGATAGACGACTCCCTCCTTGTTTCGCTTCTGGGTTTCGATGCGGACTCCGCTGATCTCTTCCTCCTGCATGACGCGAATGCCCTTGCTGCGCATCGCGTGGGTGAGGGTGTCGAGGACGTCGTTGTCGAGGAAACGGAGGAGTTTTTTGCGGCGGTCGATGATCGTGACCTTGGTGCCGAGAGTCGCGAAGATTGTCGCGTATTCGCAGCCGATGACGCCGCTCCCGAGGACCGCGAGGCTCTTCGGGATCGTGTCTATATCGAGCAACGAGTCGCTGTCCACGATCACGTGGTCGTCGATCGGAATCGATTCCGGCCGGCGGGGCCGACTCCCGGTGGCGATGATCACGTTGTCTGCTTCGACGACCTCTTCGCCGTGTCGGTCCGCGATGCGAACGTGGGTCGGGTCGACGAAAGAAGCCGAGCCCGTCAGGACCTCGACCTTGTTTCGTTCGAAGAAGGAGCGAATGGTCTGCTGGTGATTCGCGATCAGGGAGTCGCGTGGGCCGCGCAGGTCCTGGATCGTGAGTGGACGCAGATGGGTCGCGTGCACGCCGAGCTGGGCTGCGCGTCGGCTGTTGACCAGTTCGAGGACGGTATGCCGCAGTGTCTTGCTCGGCAGCGTGCCGGTGCCGACACAGGCTCCGCCCAGCATCAGGCCCTTCTCGACGACCCCGACATTCAATCCGAGTTTGGCGCCTTGAAGAGCCGCGGACCATCCGGCAGGGCCGGCGCCGATCACGATGAGGTCGAAGCGCATTGAATCCTCCCGGGCGATCGTCACGATAGCCGCCGATATCCACTCGACTCATCGGAACGGCTCGGATGTGGCTTGACGCCCTGGGGAGAAAACAGGGAGTGCTCCGGAGGCGGCCCGCGGTTTTCTCCGTAGGGACGGAGCTCTTTCAGATGGAGGAATTCGCGGGTCGTGCCCTCGAATTCGCCGAGTTCGGGTCGGACGAGCCAGTCGGGGATCGAGATCGCTGCCCCGTGGAATGTGTCCTCTCTCGGGGAAGCCCCTTCCAGACCTCCTCGTCGAGATCGGGTGCAGGAAAATCTTGGCATTGCCCGTTGTATCACCATGTATCACAATGTGTTCCATGCAAACACGAAGACCCTACTCGTGCTCAGATGACACCCGGCACGGAGGGGGAGGCTCTGGCCGCTCTCATTCGCGGCATCGTGGCCGCGGCGCCCGCAAGGAGCGCGTGCTCCACACCCGGATCTCGGAACAGCTCGCGGAGGACATCCGGCTCTTCGCCGATGATCTCCGAGTGCCGGCCTCGAATCTGGTTCGAAATGTTCTCGAAGAAGTATTCACCATGGTCGACAGCGTTTCCGACGATATGGGTGGCCTGATGGACGACCTGATCGACGAGGCGGAAGGCGTACGCGATCGGGTACGCGATCAGGCCCGATCGCGAAGCCGGGGCCGGACGGGGCGCTCGCGAAGCCGGTCCTCACGTCGCCGGAGAGGCACTGAAGGCGACGTCGAGGCAGAATTTCGGCGGGACGAAGCGGCGGCCGCGACCGACCACTCGGCAAGACACGCCGGAAGGGAAGCAGAGGAGGCGTCCCCTGCCGACGATGAATCGTCCGGAATTGCAAGGGAAGCCCAGAAACTTCCCCGGACCGCTGATCTCTTCCCGGAGATTCTCGGCTGGCAGCCGCTCGTACTCAATCGAGATTTCGACTGCGGACGCTGCGAGCGAAAGCTCACCGCGGGTGAAAGCGCGTTCCTCGGAATCGCAGCCTCCGGTCTGACGGAGACCGCGATCTGTGGAAAATGTGCCTCGAACTCGGCTGCTTCGTAGCCGAGGACCCTCCTAGCCGAGGACCCTCCTAGCCGAGGACCCTCCTAGCCGAGGACAAAGGCGCAGACGGCCTCTTCGAAGCCTTCGGGGTTGTCGGTGGCGACCGAGTGCGCTGCCTGGGGAACGACCGCAAGGGTCCCGCGCTGGAGGACTTCGTCCACCATCCGATCGGCGACATCCGGAGAGAGAATGTCGGAGGCAGCGCCGCGCACGACGAGGGTGGGACACGGAAGCTTGGCCAGCGCGTCCCATTGCTGCTGAATGAAGACTTCCTCCTTCTTCTTGGTCTCATCGTCGTTCGGTCGTTCGCCACGAAGTTTCGGATCCATCTTCAATTCGTAGAGATCATCGTCGCGTCGGCGGAGTCCGAATTCTGCCATGCGCTGCAGTGCCGCGGGCTGTCCGGCCGGATAGTTGAGCGAGAGCATGCGCGCGTATTCGTCGATGCTCGCAAAGACGGGAGCGCGCTGTTCGGCCATCTCGCTGCCGATTCGTGAGGTTCCCCGAGCATCGAGCTCTGGTGCGATGTCGACCAGGACGAGGCCGGCGAGGCGTTCGGGGTGGCGGCCGCAGAAGGCCATGGACACCCGGCCTCCCATCGAAAACCCGATCAACACGAAGCGCTCGATCTCGAAATGCTCGAGGATGGCCTCGAGATCGTCGGCCATCGTCTCGGCGTCGTAGCGGCCCTCGGAATCCCATTCAGAATCCCCATGTCCGCGTTGGTCGACGGCCAGCACCCGGTAATGCTCCACCAC
>JAPYTP010000057.1 GCA_029941885.1 Myxococcota bacterium | reverse complement strand
CGTCCAGGATGGACAGCCATACGTAATCCCGATGCTCTATGCCCGGGACGGTGGGGTCCTCTATCTCCACGGTGCGAAGAAATCCCGAGTCGTGAGGCTTCTCAGCTCGGGCGCTCCGATCTGTGTGAACGTGACGCTACTGGATGGAATCGTCGTCGCGCGCTCCGCATTCAACTCGTCGATGAACTACCGCTCCGCCGTCGTATTCGGCACGGGCCGCATGATCGAGGACAACGCCGAGATTCTGCACGCGCTGGAGGTCGTCTCGGAGCATGTTTTCCCGGGCCGCTGGCAAGAGCTGCGCCCGCCGAACGAGCGAGAAATCGCGATGACGGGCGTCGTCGCGGTCACGATCGAATCCGCTTCCGCGAAGATTGCGGCCGACCCGCCGTGGGATGAGGAAACGGACTACGCCACTCGCATCTGGGCCGGAATCGTGCCGGTCAGCACGACCATGGGTGAACCCATCGACGACGATCGGGTGCTCGACGGCGTCGCGCTCTCGCACTCCATCGCCGCACTCGTAGGGAAGCGATTCTAGCGGAACGAGTCGGGTCATCGTCCGCGACGATCATCCGATCCCCGCTACTTGTTCACCACGGAGTCGTAGAGCGCTTCACGCACTCGCGGAGCAGTCCCTCCAGCCAGTTCCGCGGCGTCGAGCGACTCGCCGAGTTGCCGGACTGCAGACACCGCCAACCAGCGAAGGGGTTCGTACTCCCAGGGCGGAAAGGGCGCGCCGACGAGCGGGAGATGCGTACGCTCGGTGTCGAGCCCAAGCAACAGCTCGGAAAGCGTGCGTGCGGCCAGGTTCGAGGCTGCCACGCCCTCGCCCACGAAGCCGCCCGCCCAGCCGAGACCCCGCGCTCGATCGATTCCCACGCTCGGACGCCAGTCCCGGGGGACCCCGAGCGCTCCCCCCCAGCGATGTGTGACGGCGTACTCGCGCAGGCTCGGGAACAACGAGTCGAGTGTCTCTTTGATCTCGCCGAAGATCGGATCGTCCGACGAGAACTGGTCGCGGACTCGAGATCCCAAGTAGTACCGACCGCGTGAGCCGAACGCGATCCGGTTGTCCGCCGTGCGTTGTCCGTAGATCACCATCCGCCGCGGATCGGCAAAGGTCTCTCGGTTCTCGAGACCGATCTCCTTGAAGACGTGTTCCGGTAGGGGCTCGGTGGCGATCATCATCGAGTGCATCGGCAGCAGCGTTCGCTCACAGCCTCGTAGTGAGCTCGTATAGCCCTCCGTCGCCCGCACGATCATATCGGCCCGCAGGCGGCCGCCGTCGGTAACGATGACGCCGCGCTCGAGGGCCCGCGCCGGCGATTGCTCGTAGATCTTGACGCCCAGCCCCTCGACGACCTCTGCGAGCCCTCGAACGAGTCGGGCCGGATGGATGGAGGCGCAATGTTCGAGGAAGAAGCCGCCAAGGTTCTTGACCGTTCCGACGCGTTGTCGGCACTCCTCGGGCTCGAGCCAGCGGACGTCGTCCTCGCCGAATCCCAGGTCGCACCAGAAGGCGACCTCTTCTCGAAGATGATCGACGTGCGCCGGAACCAGGCCGAACGTCACGTTTCCGCCGCGCGCCCAGTGGCAGTCGATCCCCTCGAGATCACAGACACGTTCGATCTCCGCGACCGTGTCGAAGGCAGCTCGCTGGAGTCGGATCCCGCCATCGCGTTGCGAGGCATCGCCTTGCATGAAGCCTGCGATGCCCGCCAGCGTTCCAGTGCACCAGCCTCCATTGCGCCCCGAGGCACCGAAGCCGGCGATCTCCGCTTCGACAATGGCCACCCGCAACCCCGGGTCATGGCGCTTCAAGTAGTAGGCCGTCCAGAGTCCCGTGTAGCCCGCACCCACGATGGCGATGTCCACATGCTCGTCTCCGCCGAGCGGGGGCCGAGGCACCAGCGGATCGGGGATGTTCTCGTGCCAGAAAGATTGAGATCGGTACTGAGCGGTATCCATGAACGGTTCCAGGCGCGAGAGCGACGACCCGGAAAGAGTCGCTGAAGGGAGTGTTAAACGCCACCCGCTGGGGCGGCGTCCGGCGCCGTCGATGCGCGCGACGATCTCGCACGGGATATACTCCGTCGTCATGGAATCGATCGCTTCGCTCATCGCGGGCCAACCCAAGGGATTTCCGCTCGCCCAGGAATTCTATTCGGATCCGGAGATCTTTCGTCGCGATATGAATCGCATTCATCTCCGCCGTTGGCTGTGTGTCGGCCACGAGAGCCGGATCCCGAAAAAGGGGGACTGGTTTCGTTTCGACATCGCCGAGGAGTCGATCGTCCTCGTGCGCGGGCGGGACGACCAAATTCGAGGGCTCATCAACGTGTGCCAACACCGGGGCTCACGTGTCTGCTACGAAGAATCTGGAAATGGGAATGTACTGGTGTGCCCCTACCACGCCTGGACCTATGACCTCGAAGGTCGATTGCGATCCGCGCGTCAAATGGGAGAGGATTTCGAGACCTCCGCACATCGCCTCCCCCAGGTCCACGTTCGCATCCTCGAGGGTTTGATCTTCGTCTGTTTCGCAGAGAATCCGCCCTCTCTCGACGACGCAGCACGAGTATTGCGGGAGTCGATCGGACGCTATGGCTGGGCGAACGCTCGCGTAGCGCATCGCCAGACCTACTCCGTCGACGCAAACTGGAAGCTGGCCACTGAGAACTACCAGGAGTGCTATCACTGCACGCCCGCGCATCCCGAGTTCTCGCGTCTGCATGCAACCGAGAAGCCGGACCACGAGGTCGCCGAATTGCGAGCCGAGGCCGCCGAGCGTGCGCGAGCGATGGGCATCGAGATTCCGGAGATCAGTCATTGGCCCGATAGCGCACCGGGTGAAGAAATGGCCGACTCCTCGTATGACGCGATCTACCCGGGATCGGTGACCGGCAGCGAGGACGGCCAGCCCGTCGCGCCCCTGATGGGCGACTTCACGGACTACGACGGCGGTTTCTGTTATGCCGATGTCGGACCGGCAAGTTTCTTCCTTGCCTACCCGGATCACGGGTTGATGTATCTCTTCATTCCACGTGGACCGCAGAAGGCGGAAATGGAGATCGTCTGGCTCGTCGCCGGTGACGCACGCGAGGGCGTCGACTACGACCTCGCGAAACTTACCTGGCTCTGGGATGTCACGAGCGTGGCGGACAAACTCATCATCGACCAGAACCAACAGGGCGTGAACTCGCGGTACTACACGCCGAGCGCCTACGGCCCGATGGAAGAGATGACTCGCACGTTCACCGAGTGGTACCTGCAAGAGATCGAGGATGGGCCGTCGACCTGAAGGGTTGGCTGAACGCCCGCATGCGTTGAACCTCGTTAGTGAGACCCAATGGATCGAGCCGCGGCAGCACGCGTTGTCTCAGCGCATGACGAACCACGACTCGACCCGCCAGATGGCTCCTTCCCGCTCGGCCGGCAGGATCTGTCGACGCTCGAGGAGCTGCGGGCTCATCGCCGGCACGTCGAGTTCCCGGGCCTCGCGGAACGGAAGATTGCTGTGTCGGATCGTGTAGGGTGCGCCGACACGTGGGCGCACTGCGAAGCTCGCTTCGCATGCGAGAATCTCGATCATCCGTTCGCGGTCGCTCTGCAGCGCCTCGAGCTGATCTTCGAGAGTCGCGCCATTGTCACTGGTCGACCTCTCGACGAACCCCGCATAGCGTCCGGTGACGACGAGTACCCCGAACTCACGATCTGGATCACGCTCGTCGCACAGGGTCAGATGGGCCACGAGACCGTGGTCGTAGGGCTGTTGGACCCAAGCCTCCTCATAGGGCACAGGGCTCTCGGCCGTTTCGTATTCGTAGATTACGCGGCCCTTGAGCTCGAGCCGGCCATCGTCCGGAAATATCGCGACGTCGTTGCAATAGAACCCAAAGCGATCGCCCCAGCTCGCCCAGGTCGCAACATTGTTCTCGATCGTACAGACACCGGTGTCGCCGGACTGCCGCGCAAGTTCGCGTAGCTCATCCGGGGCAAAATGAGTCAGCCTGCTCTTCTCCTCAAAGCGAGGCCGATCGTGCGGGATACGGAGGTCGAAATATTGGGATTCCGTCTGGATCCAGATCGCGATCGAGCGATCCCGTTCCGCCCCATGGAGGGAGATGTACGCGCGATCCATACAACCAATGGCCCAATCGGGAACGGTCTGAGAAGCGCGCGCCACCGAGCTAGAACGAGGTCAGGAAGGATGCCGCGTTTCCACCGGCGACGCGTCCCTCGCGGGCCGCCTCGAGAAAGCCCCGGCCCCAAGCCTCTTCCCCGACGCCCTCTGTTTCACCTTCACCCACGGCGCTGCCTCCAAGAATGCGTTCGACCCGGTAGCGGTGAAAGATCCCCAACTGGGCGGCAAATGGAATGACGTTCGATCGCCCCTCTCCGTAGAGTTCTCGATGCAGCGCCGGGAGCCGCCACCACGGCGTGGTCGGCTGCGCATGATGGGCGTTGTGGAAGCCGAAGTTCAGCGTCAGCCAGTTCACGTGCTCGAAGCGGAGTGATTGCGGATTGCTGAAGGTGTGCTCTTCCTCGAATTCGAAGTCGCCCTTGCGCGGACCCGGCGCACGGCTGAAGAGCGTGAGGTGATAGCCGTAGTCGTGCTGCAGACTGTCGATGAAGCGCAAGATCGTCATCATCGTCATGTACGCGATCGCATAGAGAATCGCAGCCCGCGGAGCGAGCACGAACAACGTGAAGTACGCGCCGCCCCGAATCGCGATCACCTTCCCGTTCCGAGAACGCTGGCTACGCCGCTTCGGGATCACGAAGGAAGTGAAGACCATTATGAAATGCATCAGCAGATCCTGAGCCGGGATGTAGCACCATTCGAATCCCCGAGTGATCCCGAGCACGATCGGGTGCTCGCGAAAGAATCGGTCGTAGTCGAACCAGACGACATCGTCCACATCGATGTGGTGACGAAAATGTTTGTAGCGGATGTCCTCGTAGGTGCCGTAGCAGGCGCCACAGAGCCACGTCAATGCGCGGCCGAGTCTCGCGTTGTCCTCGTTGCGGAGGAAGACGGTTTGATGCCCGCACTCGTGCACCATGTATGCGGCGACGGTCATGCCATGAGCCAGCAGCAGCATTGCCCCGAGGTTCACGACCCACATGTCGCTCAGCAGCCCCGCGAGTCCGAGTCCAAAGGCGACAAGCGCGTACGCGACGGCCCCTCCGTGGTAGCGGAAGCCCTCCGAGTCCTTGAATGCGGCATCTCCAAACAGCATCATGCCGACAGGGTACCACCGATCCCGGGAGGACAGGAAAGTGGCGCACGACGCAATCATCATCGGGGGGGGGCATAATGGACTCGCCTGTGCCGCGTATCTGGCTCGAGCAGGCATGGATGTCGTGGTGCTCGAGAAGAAGGACGTGCTCGGCGGCGCGTCCGTCACCGACGAAGTCTGGCCGGGCTACAAGGTCTCGTCCGCGGCCTACGTGGTGAGCCTGATGCCCCCGGAAGTCGTTGCGGAACTCGAACTCGAACGCTTCGGCTACGAGGTGACGATCCTCGATCCCGACTATTGGTCGCCCTTCCCCGATGGTACCTCGCTCACGCTCTGGGGAGACATCGAGAAGGCCACGCAGGAGATCGCACGATTTTCGAAGAAGGATGCCGCCGCCTATGTCGAGTTCGACAAGTATTTTTCGCGGATTGGCCAGCTGCTCAGGGACCTGATGTTCGTGATCCCGCCCAATTTGACGCTACGCGACGCGCCTCGGTTGCTCTCGCTTGCTGCAAAACTCCGTCACTGGACCACGAGAGACATCGCGGAGATCGTGCGACTCTTTACGATCACCGGTCAGGAATTCCTGGACGAGTGGTTCGAAGACGACCGCGTAAAGGGTGCGCTCGGAACCCAGACGATCCTCGGTGCCTGGTGCGGACCGATGAGCCCGGGTTCGGCCTATGTGTTGCTGCATCACTGGATCGGCGAGGTCGACGGCAGAGCCGGAGCCTGGGGCTGGGTGCACGGCGGGATGGGCGCCGTGTCGCAATGTATCGCCGATTCTGCGCTCGAAGCGGGCGCGACGATTCGTAAGGGCTCTCCCGTATCGCGCGTCGTCGTCAGCGATGGGCGTGCAACCGGAGTCGAGCTCGAGGATGGCGGTGTCCTTCACGCGAAGCAGGTCATTTCGAGTGCCCACCCGATCACCACGTACCTCGATCTCATCGGCGAGGAGAATCTCACCGAAGAAGTCGTGCGCGACGTTCGTCGATACCGCACGAAGTCGGGATCCGTGAAGGTGAACCTGGGCCTCAGCGAACTGCCCAGGCCCAGTGCCTGGCAGGGGGCGATCCCCGGAGCGCCGCATACGGGGATCATGGCGATCTCCCCCTCGCTCGAATATCTGGAGCGCGCCTGGGACGACGCAAAATACGGACGCAGCTCCGACCACCCGTATATCGAGGCGGTCTTTCCGACCGTTTTCGAGCCCGGCCTCGCGCCGGATGGCAAGCACATCATGCTCTGCTTCACGCAATTCGGCCCCTACGAGCTCCGAAACGGCACCTGGGACACCGAGCGCGAGGCTTATGGAAACAAGATCGTCCGGAAGATTGCCGAGTACTGCCCCGGCTTCGAAGATTCCGTCGAGCACATCGAAGTACTTGCACCCCCCGACATCGAGGAGCGCTACGGCCTGCTCGGCGGAAACATCATGCAGGGCGAGATGGCGCTGGACCAGATGTTCAGCTTCCGACCGATCCCGGGCTACGGAGACTATCGAACACCCGTTGGCGGCCTCTATCTATGCGGAGGCGGTACCCACCCGGGCGGCGGCGTGACCGGAGCACCCGCACGAAACTGCGCGAAGGTGGTCACGAAAGAGCGGAGACGTCTGCGTCGCTAGCACCGCCCTGGCGGATCCACGACCGGTCTGTTCCTAGGACCGATGGTCCGAATTCTCCCAGACGATCAGGGCAGCCCAATTGTCGAGTGCCGGCTCGTCGAGATAATCCGCAAGCACTCCTCGGACCTCGAAACCGTTGTCGAGCTGGAAGGTCAGCGTGGCGTCGTAGAGTTCTCGCTTCGAAACCTTGTCGACGTACTCGGCGGCCGACATGTGATGCTTGTGGTCGGCGAAGCCCACGATGTGCCCTCCCGCAATGATGCCCTTCTTGTTGTAGCGACGGACGACATCCTTTCGCAGCTCGTAGAGGCACTTGCCGATCCCACGCCGACGGTAGTCGGCGCTCACGACGATGTCGGTTCCGTAGTACCAGTCGCCGTCGGGATCGTGATTCCCGCATTGGTGTTCGCCCGTGATCTCTGCGATGGAATGCTGGGGATGATCGAAATCGAAGTCGAGAAAGATCCCGGCCCCCTGTCCGACCAGGCGCTCGCCGTCCAGGCAGAGGAAGAAACCCTCTGGAAAGATCTTTGCGTAGGCCCGGAATCCCTCTTCGTCGATCAGGTCTGCGGGCTCGGTGTCCGGAAAGCTCAGCAGCTCGAGCGCTTCGCATTTCGGCGCGAATTCCGGCGTGAGATTGACATAGCGCAACGGAGGCATGCTTCTCGACTCACCTGTCCGGTCGGCACTCGAGACGGAACGGCTCGTATTCGTTCTCGCTCGGCAGGCCCCAGACGGCCCAGAGTTCACCGGTTGCGGGCCGCATGATCGCCGCACCCGACGACTCGATGTGGAAGGGCGCAGTCGACCGTTGACAGATCGCCTCGGGATCACGGGTAAGCGCAATCAGTCGCTCGAGCGTAATCGGATCGCTTCCCGTGAGCAGATCGCTCGCGCGTGAGAGTCGCCGCTGCGAGGATTCAAGCAACACCGGTGGGCGTTCGGCCTGTTCGCGGTGGGCCTGCTCGTCGAGACAATGGTTCGTATGGGCGAGCGGCGCTCTCTCGAGCTTCGTCACCGTGCGACAGCCCGGCATCGCCTCGACGTTATAGCCCCGACCCTCGCGATCGAGTAGCAGGTAGTTGTGCGCGCCCGCGAGGTCGGCTTCGACGATGCAGGAAAGTGCGGCCTCGATATCCGTCTGCTCGAGGACCTTGCGCACGACGAAGGGCCAGGTCACACCGATGCCCCCCGTGGTCGAGGTGAGGTTGTTGATGCCGATCGCGATGCCAGCGTCGTTCAGGCCGATCTGCCCGAGACAACCGACCGTGGAGAACACGAGCGCTCGGGGGCCATGCACGGGTCGAATCTCAAGGAGCACAACGTGCTCGGTGGCGGAGTCGTGCATGTCCCAGGTTTGCGCGAGGAAAGCCTGGCCCGAGGCCAACGCATCGGGGACCAGAACCGCGGTGCAATCGTCCTCCTCGTGTGCCGTACCCGCCCGGGCCCGCACAGCGTCCACGAAATCCGTAAATCCACCTACGATCACCGCTTCGGCGGCGGACAAGCCACTCGCAGCGGCCATCGCCTCCATCTCCTCCATGAGTTCGGGCGAGTACGCGCGGTGCGCAGGCAACATTGCTTCCGCCAGACCCAGAACGTCCTCGCGAGTCGCGGGTCGCCCCGCCCAGCTGCCGTTCGACGCGAGATGAACGCGTTCGTCCGCATACCGGCGGATGTCCTCGCGGTAGGCCTCGCCATGCTCGGCGCCGAGCTGCGCGGGGCTTCCCGAAAGCTCGAGGTGACGGATCACGAAGCCACCTTCCGAACTGATTCGGACACCACGTCCATCGCCTCGTCGATCTCGGCGTCGCTGATATCGAGCGGCGGCAGAAAACGAACGCAATTCGAGTAGAGGCCAGCGCGAATCGTGATGACACCGCGTTCGAGGGTCGCCGCGTTGATCGCTGCGGTCGCCTCCATCGACGGCTGGCGACTCTCGGAGTCGGTCACCACCTCCATCGCGAGCATCGGACCGAGTCCGCGCACATCGCCGATGAGCTCAGGGTGCTCCGATCGGATCTTCTCGAGGTGAGTTCTCAACCGAATTCCCAGCTCGCGAGCCCGGGCGAGGAACTCCGGACGCGAGATGGTGTCGAGCGCTTCCAGGGCAGCGACGCAGGCGAGCGGGTTCCCAGCATAGGTGCCTCCCAGTCCACCGGGGTGGGCTGAATCCATGATCTCGGCCCGACCCGTGACGGCGCCGAGCGGCATGCCCGCTGCCAGCGACTTGGCCGTCGTCATCAGATCGGGAACAACCCCCGCGTGTTCGACCGCGAAGAGCCGTCCGGTTCGACCCATGCCGCACTGGACCTCATCGGCGATGAAGACGATGCCGTGCTCATCGCAGATTTCGCGAAGTCGTCGAAGCCAAACGTCGGGTGCCGCGCGGAAGCCGCCCTCTCCCTGAACGGGTTCGACGACGACCGCCGCCACGTGCGCGGGATCGACGACCGATATGAAGCACTCATCGAGCTTCTCGAGGTGCCAGTCGATCCACTCATCTTCCGAGAACGGTTGCGGGCGACGATAGACATCGGGGAAGGGAAAGCGGTACACCTCCGGCGCGAAGGGTCCGAAGCCCTTCTTGAACAACGCAAATTTCGAGGTCATCGCCATCGTGAGACTGGTGCGACCGTGGTAGCCACCCTCGAACGTCACGATGCCTTGCCGGCCCGTCGCATAGCGCGCGAGACCCACGGCGGCTTCGACCGCCTCGGCGCCGGTGCTCGTCAGGAGCGTCTTCTTCGAAAAATCGCCCGGGGCGAGTTCGTTCAACCGCTCAGCCACCTCGACGAGGGGCTCGTAGGTCCCGACGATCGCGCACATGTGGATGAGTCGGCTCGCCTGCTCCGACACCGCATCCACAACACCCTGGGGACAATGTCCGACCGCGAGGACGCCGATCCCCCCGGCTAGATCGATCAAATGGTTTCCATCCACGTCGACGACGACACTGCCCTTGGCGCTCGCCACGGCGATGGGCGTAAGCTTCGCGGCACCAGGCGGCGTCGCCGCCTCACGGCGCGCAACGATTTCGCGACTCCGAGGTCCGGGAATTTCTGTCTCGAGTTTGATGACCATCGCGGAATAGAATGCCATATTCTGCGTCCTCGTGTCCTCCCAACTCGCCAGCCTGAGCGCCGCCGACGCCCTTGTGGGCTTCGAGGCAAGAACCCTTTCGCCGGTCGAATTGCTCCGGGCCGTCATCGATCGCGCCGAGAAGGTCGAGCCGCTGATCAACGCGTTCAGGGAGACATCCTTCGAAAGGGCCCTGAAACAGGCCCAGGAGGCCGAATCTCGCTATGCGCGTGGTGATGCGCGAGCGCTCGAGGGCATCCCGCTTGCCGTGAAGGACGAAGCGGAGATCGAGGGCGAGAGAACGGCTCAGGGCTCGCTCCTGTTAAGCGACTCCATCGACGAGATCACCTCCCCGTTCATGGAGCGACTGCTCGAAGCCGGCGCGATCGTGCACGCGCGCACCACGTGCCCTGAATTCTCCTCTACCACCGTCACCCACTCGCGCTTGTGTGGAGTCACCCGCAACCCCTGGAATCTCGAGTTAACACCCGGCGGATCCTCAGGCGGGTCGGCCGCGTCGCTGGCCGCGTGTACGACGACGCTCGCAACCGGTTCGGATATCGCAGGATCCATCCGCATCCCGGCATCCTGCTGTGGGGTCGTCGGCTTCAAGCCTCCGTACGGCCGCGTCCCGCAACTTCCCCCCTACAGCCTCGACCCCTATTGCCACGACGGGCCGCTGGCGCGAACCGTCCGAGACTGTGCGCTGATGCAGAACGTGATCTCGGGACCGCATGCCAAGGACATCGCCACGCTGCGACCGAAGCTCGAAATCCCAACGGACCTCGGTGATCTGCGAGGATTTCGGGTGGCCTATTCGATCGACCTGGGGTTTTTCGAGGTCGATCCCGAGGTCGTGCGCGCTACCCACGCGGCCCTCGACGTTTTTCGCGGTCTGGGCTGCGCGATCGAAGAAGTCACACTGCCTTGGACCGATGCCATTCGGGTCGCCGCATGGACCCACCTGAAACATCTGTTCGGAACGGACGTGGCCCGGGGTCTTACGAGCGGGAGGGACCGGATGACCCCGTACGCGCGAGCCTTCGCAGAAGACGCACAGAACACGACGGCGGAAGGCTTCCTCGATGCGACCACCGTCGCAGGTGAAATGTACCCGCCGATGGCCGAGATCCTGGACCGCCACGATGTGTTCGTATGCCCCACGAACGCCGTCGCTGCAGTGCCCGCCGACCTCGATCCGACCTCACAAGAGGTACGAATCAACGGGGTCTCCGTCGACCCGGTACTCGGCTGGGTCATGACCTATCCGTTCAACATGCTCTCGCGCTGCCCCGTGATGAGCGTGCCGAGCGGGCGCGCCGAAAATGGCGTACCGACCGGCATCCAGATCGTCGGTCGTTCATTCGACGATATCAGCGTCTTCCGAGCCGCGACGGCCTACGAGGAAGCCCTGGGCGGCTTCGCCGTCGCACCCTTCGAGCAGGCGCTCGAGGGAAACGCCGCGACCTCGGACGACCGACTCAAATAGATCCGATCCAGATAGGAGAAGAACATCCCATGGAAACAGTCCTGTACGAACGCCGAGGCCCGATTGCAATCCTGACACTCAACCGGCCTGACAAGCTCAACGCGGTCAACGCCCAGATGGTGAGCGAACTCGGGCAGACCCTGGACGAAGTCGAGGCGGACGATCGCGTTCGAGCCGTCGTGCTATGCGGCGCCGGGCGAGCATTCTCGGCGGGCTTCGATCTCAACATGGGCGAAGGAAGCGGCCTCGATTTCGTGCGCACGGAGCTTCGTAAGGATTTCGACATCATCATGCGCTTCTGGGATTTCCCGAAGCCGACGGTGGCCGCGGTCCACAAGTATTGCCTGGGTAGCGCGATGGAGATGGCGGTCGCCTGTGACATCACCGTGTCCGCGGAAGGCTGTCGTTTCGGCGCGCCGGAGGTCAAATTCGGGAGCGGCATCGTCGCGATGATCCTGCCCTGGGTGATCGGCTTGAAACAGGCGAAGGAGCTGCTGCTGACCGGGGACGACCGGATCTCTGCCGAGCGGGCGCTCACGATCGGACTCATCAATCGAGTCGTTCCGGAGGAGAGCTGTCTCGACGAAGCGATCGCCCTCGCGCGCTCGATCGCCGCTAACGACCGGATCGCGGTCGCGATGACCAAGGAGGCCATCAATCGCGGCGCCGACATCATGGGCATGCGCCAGGGACTGCTCCAGGGCCTCGAACTTGGAACGATCGCCGAGGAGAGCGAGACGCCGGAGTCGCGTGAATTCAACGAAATACTCGAGAAGGAGGGCGCAAAAGCCGCCCTCGCCTGGCAGGAGGAACGGCTGGCTCGCGAGACGGCTACGGAGGAGTAGCGGCGAACCCGGGCGCCCGGTCGAACGTCCGAGCTGCAATGCCTGTCACCGGTCACTCGGCCTGCGCCATCCATGGGTCGCGATCGGGTTCAGTCGGCGAGAATTGCGCGCGCGGCGTTGTGGCCTGGAATTCCGGTGACACCGCCTCCGGGGTGGCAACCCGCACCACACAGGTAGAGACCTGCGACCGGCGATCGGTACTGGGCGAATCCCGGAATCGGTCGCATGTGGAAGAACTGGTCGAGGGTCATCTCGCCGTGGCTCGGATTGCCCTCGGGCAAGCCATAGGCCGACTCGAGATCGGGTGGCGTGAGGACGCGCCGATGAAGGATCGCCTCTTTGATCTTCGGTGCGTATTCGGCCAGCGTATCGACGACGATATCTCCGAACTCCTCCCGTTTCGCATTCCAATCTCCATTCCTGAGGTGATAGGGAGCGTATTTCGCGGTGATCGACATGACGTGCCGCTCTTCGGGTGCGAGGTCCGGATCGAGAAGGGTCGGAATCAGCACGTCGAGGTAGGGGTGCTGCGCGTACTCGCCGTATTTCACGTGATCATAGGCTCGCTGCAGATAGGTGAGCGTGGGCGCGATCTGTATCGGGCCGCGGAGACGGCCGGTGGGGTCCTCCCCTGCCAACGCAGTGAACTCGGGCAGATCGCTGAGCGCCAGCAGCACACGTGCCGCCGAGCCGCGGTACTTGATGTTGCGAACGTGGCGTACGACCTTCGCGCTGAGATCGTAGGGATCGAGTAATTCGAAGAAAGTCGTGCGCGGATCCGCATTCGACACGATCACCGGCGCGCGCAGTGTCCCGTCTTCGGCGACCCGGACACCGATGGCACGACCTTGTTCGGTTGCGATGCCCAAGACTTTCGAGCCGGTTCGAATTTCGGCGCCGAAGGAACGCGCGGAATCTGCCAACGCCTCCGATAGCGCACCGATGCCGCCCTTGACGACGCCCGTCGATCGAAAGCACCCCGGCTCCGAAAGGGCCCAGTTGTAGAGCAAGGCGTAGGCGGTGCCCGACTCCTTGGGTCCCCAGGTGAGATCGCGTACCCCGTTCGCGGCGATCGCGCCCTTCACGACATCGGATTCGAACCACTCGTCGAGCAGGTCGGCGACCGGCATCGGAAGCACTCGCAGCAGATCGTTCACGTGCTTGCGGCCCAGTCGGCGAACCGGGCCTGCCAGGGGCCGAAGCCCGAGCAGGTCGCGCAGACCGACCTCCGGGATGTCCGGCGGTTCGACACGGGCGAGACCTCCGACGACGGCTGCAATCTTCCCGAGCAGTTCGACGAAGGCCGGATAGCGCTCCGCGTCCAGCGCCGAAAAGCGTGCGATCTCCGTCGCGGTCTTCGCGGGGTCCCGCCAGATCGTGAGGCTCGAACCGTCGGGTTGGGGAGAGAACACCACTGGGTCGGAGGAAAGGATCTCGACCGCCGGCCTGAGATCTCGTTGCACCTCGCGGCACAGGTAGCCGCTCCCGTCGGCGCAAGCCGAGAATCGAAAGCCGGGAAATACCTCTTCCGTCACGGCGGCACCGCCCACCCGATCGCGACCCTCGAGAACGAGGACCCGGCGACCCGCTTTCGCTAGATAGGCTGCGGTGACGAGTCCGTTGTGGCCCGCGCCGATCACGATAACGTCGTAGTCTGCCATTACTTCCCGTCCCTCAGGATCTCGAGTGCTGCGAGCCGTCCTGGGCCCGCCGTGATCCCGCCGCCGGGATGGGTGCCCGATCCACATTGGTAGTAGTTGCGGATGGGTGTCCGAAAATCCGCGTAACCCGGCGCGGGTCGCAGGAAGAAGAGCTGATCGAGTGTGAGCTCACCGTGGAAAATATTGCCCTCCGTGAGCCCAAACTGCTGTTCGAGATCCCAGGGCGTCAGAACCTGTTTATGGAGGATGATGTCCTTCAGGTTCGGTGCGAATTCGGTCAACGTGTCGATTACCGCGTTGCCAAATGCGTCCCGTTGCTGATCCTTGCTCCCGTAGTCCGGCATGTCGTAGGAGGCATACTGCACGAAGATCGACATCACGTGCTTCCCGGGAGGGGCCATCGTCGGATCGATCGTGCTCGGCACGATGATGTCCATGTACGGTCGCTTCGAAAAACCGCCATAGCTCGCATCATCATAGGCGCGCTCGAGGTAATCCATGCTCGGACAGATCTCAACCATCTGGATGGGCTTAGAATCGTCCATCGCGGTGAACTCTGGAAGCGCGTCGAGCGCGAGGTTGACCTTCCCCGACGAGCCCCGAAACTTGAAGCGGTCGATCGCGTGGACGAGATCGTCCGGAAGCTCCTTTTCCTCGACGAGCTTTCGGAATGTGACATGGGGATCGCAGCCCGAGACGATCGTATCGGCGTAGATCTCATCGCCGTTCTCGAGCGCGACACCCACCGCGCGTCCCGCGCGAACGATCACCTGATCGACTGGCGCCTCGGTGCGTATATCGGCTCCGTGGCTGCGCGCCGCGCTCGCGAGCGCTTCGCTGACACCTCCGGTCCCACCGAGCTGCCAGCCCCAGGCGGTGAACGCACCATCGAGCTCTCCCGCATAGTGGTGCAGGAGCACATAGGCCGTGCCCGGAGATTTCGGCCCGAGTTTCGTCCCGATGATGCCATTGAGTCCGAAGAGCGCCTTGATGATGTCCGTCTCGAACCATTCGTCGAGGAGATCGGAGACACTCATCGTCATGATCTTCGTCAGATCGTGAAAGGTGTCCTTGCCGAGGCCCGAGATATGTTTTCCCAGATCACGCAACGTCCCGAGATCGCGAAGACTCGGATGGGTCATATTGGGCGGAACCACCCCGAGGATCGGTTTCACGGCATACGCCATCTTGTACATCAGCTCTTCGAATTTTGGATACATGTCCGCGTCGCGGGTGGAATGACGCAGGATCTCCTCGCGCGTGCTGACTTCGTCGGGATAGATCGCGAAGTGGTCGCCGTTCTCCATCGGCGCAAACGAACTCTGTAGCGGCAGGATGTGGAGCCCATGCTTCGCGAGTTCGAGTTCATGAATCACCTCCGGTCGCAACAAGCTCACCACGTAGGAACAGACGGTGTACTTGTAGCCCGGGTACAATTCCTCGGTGACGGCGGCACCGCCTAGCACGTGTCGACGTTCGAGCACGAGCGTCTTGCGACCCGCCTTCGCGAGATAGGCGGCACAGGTAAGGCCATTGTGGCCGCCGCCGATGACGATGGCGTCGTATTTCCCGGTCGACATCAGAGCGTCTCCCTTTTCCTCGGAGGATCGAAGAACGGCAGCGCAACGACTGTCGCGGGAACGGAATAGCGACGACCCTCCACCGTTTCTTCGACGAAGAGCCGGGTGCCGGGCTGAGCCTGCCTCGGCCGGACCCGGGCGAGCACGACGTATTGTTTCAGGATCGGTGACCAGGTCCCACTGGTCGCCTTGCCGATGGGATCTCGAGATTTCTCGCTCGAATAGACGGGCCGCGCATCGTTCCACGACGTGTAGGGAAGATGAAGCGGCATGCTGTAGTCGGCGTAGACCTTCTCGAGTGCGAGTATATCCACGACCAGCCCGACCGTGGCCCATGCGGGCCCGCTCATCTTCTCTTCGCGCAGGGCTTCGCGCCCGACGAAGGGTCCCTTGTCGAGCCTCACGGTGAACCCCAGCCCGAGTTCGTAAGGCGTGGATTTCTGGACCTCGAAGAAAGTTCGGGCAGAGGAAACGTAGTCGACGTCGATGAGCAGGAGGCCCGCTTCGACTCGCACGACGTCGAGTGCCACCGAGCCGGCGGGCTGCAAACCGTAGGCTTTCCCGGTCTCGGCGATCGCGTCCCAGACTTGCTCCGCGAAGCGTTCCTCGAGGAAGATCTCGTAGCCGAGGTCTCCGGTATAGCCGGTGCGAGAGATCCGAACCGGGGTACCGGCCAACTCGTAATCAACGATGCCGAAATACGGGAGGCCGTTCAGATCGGCGTTGGTGATCTGCTGGAGCAGTCCCCGCGACGTCGGCCCCTGGAGAGCCAGCGCCCCGTAGTCATGGGTGACGTCTTCGATCTCGACCTCGAGCCCGAGAGCATTGTCCTCGAGCCAATCGAGCGTGGCCATGGCTGCGGTCAACCGGTAGCTGTCGTCCGCGACTCGAGCGAGGGTGCCGTCGTCGATGACCTTCCCATCGTCGTCGCACCAGACCGTGTACAAGACCTGGCCGATGCGACACTTCGATACGTCGCGCGTCACGACACGATCGAGAAGTCGGCACGCGTCCCGACCGCGAACATGGTACTTGAAGAGCGGTGAGACATCGAAGAGCGCAGCGGTCGTGCGGACGGCGTTGTACTCGCGCATATGGTCGAGTTCGTAGCTGTCTGCGGAGAAATAGCCGGACCATTCCTGCCAGTTCTGGCTCGTGCACAGTTCCGTGGTACGGGAGTGAAAAGGGCTCTTTCGGGGCATCTGGCTACCAGTCTCTATTGCTCATTCGGGTCACGCAAACGAGGAGTCACTCAGCCGGTCGTCTCTCGAGAGCGGGATCGGGACCGTCATCTGGGAATCTTGGCAGATCGTCGTCGATCTCGAACCAGGAAATCTGTGACTCGACCCAAATGTGATATTCCGGCTCGACCCCGGCGGGGTCATCGAGGCTCGCGATGTTCACATCGATTCGATCCGGCACCTCGCTACTTCGGAAGGCGATTTGCGTGCCGCAGCGTGCACAGAAATCTCGCCGACCCGTGTCCGACGAAGCAAAAATAGTCGCTTCGCCTTTCGTGTAGGAGAACCGGCTCGCTGGAAAGCCCACCCACGCGAGGACCGGGCTGCCGCTCGATCGCTGACAGAGCCGACAGTGACAATACCCAGCGTCGATCAGCTCCGAGGCCCGGTAGCGCAGATCGCCACAGAGACAGCCACCAAGGCGGATATCTTGCGGCCGGGACACACTCACTTGATCGTCCCGTCCATGGTCAGTAGCCGGGAATAGAGATCGGTCCGTCGGTCCCGGAAGAGCCCCCAGGCCGCACGGCTCGCCCGCAACGCATCGAGGTCGAAAGTCGCTGTCAGCACGGCCTGCTCGTCGATCGGCGCCTCCGCAACCATTTCGCCGCTGCCGTCGGTGATGAAGGAGGAGCCATAGAATGTGAGCTTCGCGGCCGACTCCTCTGTCCCGATCCGGTTCGAAGCGATGACCGGTACGGCGTTTGCCGCCGAGTGACCCTGCATCACTCGCTGCCATGCACCCCTCGAGTCGACGGAGTCTGGCTGCGGCTCGTCTCCGATGGCGGTCGGATACAAGATCATCTCCGCGTCCAGGAGTGCCATCGCCCGGGCGCATTCGGGGAACCACTGATCCCAACAGATTGCGGCACCGATCGTGCCGAAGCGCGTCTTCCAGACGCGAAAGCCGGTGTCCCCCGGATTGAAATAGTACTTTTCCGAGTAGCCGGGCCCGTCGGGAATGTGGCTCTTGCGATAGAGACCCATCACGCTCCCGTCGGCGTCGATCATGGCCAGCGAATTGAAATAGGCATTGCCCGCCCGTTCGAAGAAACTGACCGGCAGGACGACTTCGAGTTCGCGCGCGAGCGCGGCCGTCTTTGCGATCGTCGGATGACCCTCGAAGGGCTTCGCGAGCGCGAAGTATTCTTCTCGCTCCTCGGCTGGGAAATAAGGCGTCTCGAAGAGCTCTTGAATCAAGATGATATTCGCGCCCTTCGAAGCGGCCTCGCGGACGAGATCCATCGCGCACGCGACGTTGGCATCGAGATCCCAACTGCAGGCCATCTGTGTGGCCGCGACGGTCACTTCTCTCATGGTCTTGGCTCCTGCTGTGTAATGCAATGGATACACCCGCCGCCGCGGGCGATGTCGATTCCGGGAACCGCCACGACCACGCGATCGGGAAAGGCTTGCGAGAGGGTCGCGATCGCATCGCGATCGACGGGATCGTCGAATACGGGAACGACGATCCCGCCGTTCGCGATGTAGAAGTTGATATAGGAGGCGGGAACGCGCTCGCCACCAAATTCCATGCGCCGCGGTTGGCGGATCTCGATGATCTCGAGTGACCGGCCGGCCGCGTCTTTCGCGAGTTCGAGTCGCCGCAGGTTTTCGCGCAGCGGTGCGTAGTGCGAATCCGTCGGATCGTCCGAAACGAGCGCCGCGACCACGCCGGGACGCACGAAGCAGGCAAGATTATCCACGTGGCCATCGGTGGAATCGACTTCCAGTGCCTTGTCGAGCCAGATGACCTTCTCGACGTCCAGATGACCCCGAAAGACGTCGTCGGCATCGGCCTTCGTGAGGCCCGGATTCCGGTTCGGATTCAACACCACGTTCTCGGTCGTAAGGAGCGTACCCTGACCATCGGTGTGGATCGCACCCCCCTCGAGGATGATAGGCGCCTCGAAGCGTCGCACACTCGAGCGCTCCAGAAGGCGCCGCGCGAGCAGCCGGTCGTTCTGATAGTCCTCGTCGATCTCGCCATAGTTGTTGAACGGCCAATCGACGCCCGCGAGTTCTCCGTGCCGGTCGACCAGGTAGGTCGGGCCCGTATCTCGCGCCCATGAGTCTTCGATCTCGAGACCCACGAATTCGATCCCGTCACCACAACGCACACGCGCATCCTCGATGTGCACCGGATTCGCGACCATCACGACGGGCTCGAAGCGCGCGATCGCGCGAGCGACCGCCGCATACGCATCGCGCGCAACGGATAGATCCGTGAACGTCTCCGGATGGCAGGGCCAGGCCATCCAGCAGCGGAGGTGTGGCTCCCACTCAGGAGGCATTCGGTACCCATCGTCGCTTGGGTTGGCCATGGACACGGAGTCTAGCCGGCGGGCGCCCCGTTGTGACGGCCCGACCAGGGATCCGCCAGGGGAACCGACTTTGCTAGGGTTGTGTCATGGCGATCCGTCCATCTTGCCTACGACTGGCCCTTCTGTTGTTCGTCGGCCTGTTCGGTGCCGGTTGTGCGATGGGCTCGGCCGGCATCGCCACCCGCGATCCGATGTGGGCGGTCGAGTCACGCGACAGCGCGCTCATGGTGCCCATCGTCGCTTCCGATGTGGTCATCGCGATCGACCACTCCGCCCTGGCGCTGTTGGCCTCCGAAGTCGACGTCGACGGGGACGGCCGGGTTGGACAAACCCGCCACTGGGTCGCCAGCCGCGACTCGGTGCCCCGACCCGCAATGAGCTGGACCACGGATTCCGACGACACGATCGAAAAGCTGCAACTCGAAGTGGCTCGGGCGCTCGTTGCGAGGCTCTCGGATCACGAGAATCGCGTCGGCCTCGCGTCATTGACACTCCACAAATGGACACTCGCGACCCGCGTCGTTCGCTACACCGAACGACCGTTGAGCATCGTTCCGGTGGGACCTCCCGATCGGGTCATGGCAGCGCTCGCGGATTTCCCCGCGGTACGAGAGCAAAGTCGCAGCGATCTCTCGCGGCTGCTCGAAACGGCAGCGGACCTCTTGGACGACGCGCCAGGACTCCAGTCGAAGCGCGAACGCGCGATCGTCCTGCTCTCTCTCGGCGAGCCCTCCGCCCCGTATGGAGTCGGATGGTCCTCCCGGGAGGCCGCCCGGTTCGCGGCTACGCTAGGTGAGCGAGGCATCGCCCTGTGGGCCGTCCCGTTCGCCAACGCGAACCTCGACTATCTGCACGAATTGACTCGGGGTACCGGGGGGCGCGTCGCGCCGCTCGAGGATCTCGACGCGCTATTCGGCGCGCCCTCTCCGGCGACGACCTCGAGCGAGCCGGGCCCCTGACAGTGGAATCGAGCGCGGCCGCGTCGAGAGCGCTTGTCATCTCGATCTCTTGCCTGGTCGCACTGACAGGCGCCGCCTTCGCCGCGGATTCCTCGCCACCGACGACTCGATATGAGGTGACGGGACTCGCAGCCGACGTCGAGATCCTGGTCGACCGCTGGGGCATACCCCACATCTACGCCGAGTCTCTCGACGACGTCTTCTTCGGCCAGGGCTGGAACGCGACCGGCTCTTCCAACTCGACCTCTGGAAGCGGCGCGGCGATGGAACACTCTCCGAGGCCTTCGGTGGGGAGTTCATCGAGAAGGACCGTGCCGCGAGGCTCTTCCTCTTCCGCGGCGACATGCACGCGGAATGGCTCGCATATACGCATCGGACACGAAGCGCATCGTCACCGCGTTCGTTGAGGGAATCAACGCCTACGTCGAACTCACACGGCGAGGCCCGGACCTTCTCCCTTTCGAATTCGGGCTACTCGACTACGAACCCGCGTTGTGGACACCGGAGATGGTCGTTCGCATCCGCAGCCACGGACTGCTGTGGAACGCCAGTCAGGAGGCAGCGCGAGCGAGGTTCGTCCGAAACCACGGACTCGCGGCGTTACGCTTTCGCGAAATCCTTTCTCCCCCCCACGAGGTGAGCGTTCCCGACGGTCTCGACCTCGCCGCCATTCCCGACGGCGTGCTCGACGTGTACTACCGCGCGAGGGGCGGTGTGCGATTCGCCCACGGCTGCCTCGGGCGCATCTCTCCCATCCCGTGTCTTCACTGCTCCCGGAAAGCGACCGGGCACGGACGAACGTCCGGACCCGCCGCTCGCGGCGGCAGCGGCGCCACCGTCAACTCGACGGCCTACAGCCTCGACGACTTCGTGCAGCGCTACGGGGCCTCGTTTCGGATGTTGCTCGATGTCGGGAACTGGGACGATTCCGTCGCGATGAATACGCCCGGACAATCGGGCGACCCGTCGAGCACACATGACCGGGATCTCTTCGAAGCCTGGGCGCGTGACCAGAGCATCCCCTTGCTGTACAGCCGAGAGCGCGTCGAGGCCGAGACGGAGCGTCGGATCCTGCTCCGGTCCGCGGCGCGCCGTCCCGTTCCAATGGTCGAGCCGAAAACGCCCTAATTTCGACGCCCGGTTGCATCGGGGAGTGCACGGGCCCCGACGAGTTCGGACTGCTCGGGCATCTCGGACAGGATCGCCTCGAAGAGTTCCCGCCCCCGCAGCACGTCCGGCTGGACATCCAGGCTGGAGTCGAGGATTTCGGGAATCCCGCTGCCGGAGGGTGGGAGGACCAGGTGGTAGCGGTTCAGCTCGGGCGCGCGCAGGATTCGTGTCGCGCCGTTCGACCAGCGCACCTCGATCGACTCGACGCTCTGTGTCTCTCCAAGCCCAAAATGGAGAGTGTTTGCGTGCTGCGCCATCAATGACTCGCCCGTGACGACGCTCCCGACGTAGGTTCGAAGGGCGGTCCGCACGACGACCGAGGCTCCGATGGGCGAAACGCCTCCGGCCTGCCTTCGCAGATCGATCCCGATCCACGCATTCTCGGTGTCGAGGACGTTGCGGTAGATGTGCAGCGTCTCCCCTTCGGTGCCCAGATGTTCTGTCACGAGCAGATCGACGCGCCCGTCACGGTCGAGGTCGGCGCTCACGGTAGAACGGCTGTCGAATTGATCTGCGACGCCCAAAAGGAACGCAACATCGACGAAGCCTTCGCCCTGCAGGTTCATGAGCAGATGGTTCTTCTGATAGCCATCCCAGGACTCCTCACCCGACCGCAATCCCGCGGACTCCTCGGAGAAGAGGCTCATGAGCTCGGGGTTCGATTCGGACCCGCCGTCGTAGAGATCGTGACTCCAGAAAGTCGAACAGTAGTCCTCGGTGCTTTCGCCGCTCTGATGTCCATTCGCGGCGAAGAGGTCCGGATCGCCGTCGTTGTCGAAATCGAACGCGGTCGTACCCCAGGTCCAGCCCGTACGCGCAACCTCGGCAGCGAAATCGGACTCGTGGTAGCCGTCGTCGCGCGCGACATAGAGACGATTGCCAAAACCCATCCGTGCGCGCATCTCCGTCACCTCCGGGCGGTCCTCGCGCGCCAGTCCCAAAGCGTCGAGGCGACGAGCCGTCGTGGAGCCCATGCCGGCGACGAAGATATCGAGTCGTCCGTCGAGGTCGTAGTCAGCGATCGCGGCGGACATCCCGAACAGGTGGCGGTCGCCGTGGAGGCTGTCGTTGGCGTCTGAGAATCGACCCGTCCCGTCGTTCCGGTAGAAATCGACGCCGGAGTAGTCGCTCACGACGAGCAGATCGAGATCTCCGTCCGCGTCGAGGTCCATGAAGCCGCTCGAATACGTCCGCCGGAAGCGCTTTTCCGCGAGGCCGGCCTCCTCGGTCGAAGGCGTAAAATTGCCAAGCCCGTCGTTCAAGAGCAGGTAGGACGGATAGCCGTCATTCGCGTCGTAGAATGGCGATGGCATCTGCCCCTGCGAGTAGGCCGGCTTGTATTGCGCCAGCCACACGTCGAGATCCCCGTCGGCATCGATATCGCCCGCGGTGAGGACGGAGGGGCCGAGCAACGGTTCGTCGAACACCGTCGCCCGGGGCTCACCCGCGAAGTGCCCCTCACTGAACCCCGTATAGAGTACGAGGTCGCCGCGCGCACGCGACGCGAGAAGATCCGGATCTCCGTCTCCGTCGAAGTCCGCGACGATGCCGGACTCGGTCATCAAGTGCGGATATCCGATCATCCGCCCCATCTCGAAATGGCCGTCCCGGTTCCAAAGGATCTTCGAGGCACGCACCATGACGATGTCGATCCGACCGTCGCGGTCGAGGTCGGAGAGCAGAAGGGGATGAATCCCGGAATACGCGTCGGGACGCTTCGGCGAACGTACGCTGAAGATCCTCTGGAACGAGCGGGGTCCCACCCGAACGAACATCTCGAGACCGGTGGCGTCTACTCGTTGGGGGGCGAAATGGCCCTCTCGGTCCCGCTCCCGTGACCACTCGACCGCGAGATCACCCTCGACGATGATGCGCCGCTCACCCGGTGCTTGGACGTGCAGTACCACGGAGACGAGGGAACGTGCCGCAGCGTCCTCGGTCGGCGGCTCGAACCTCGAATGATGCCATTCGGACTGGGTGAGTCGAAAGCCGTCGCCCGCCAGCGCAGCGACGAATTCGGACCATCCGGCCCGGCTGAGGTTTCGACCGGGTGCTTCGAAAACGAGCCGCTCGATTCCGTGGTCGAGCATTTCGACCGGAACTACCGTGCCGATCGTCACGCGCTCGACAGCGAGAGCCGACAGGATACCGGCCTTCTCCTCGGGTTTGCCCCGACGATCCGCCTTTAGAAGTTCGTCCCACAAGGCCACGAGCGTCCGCTCGTATTGTTGCGCGAGTCTTTCGTTGGCCCAGATGGTCTCGTCGAGTCTCGAACGCTGGGCACGCCACTCTTCGAGGGAGGAGGGTTGGCGGTCGCCGTCGCTGCATGCGGCGATCGAGGTGAAGATCGCGGCGAGGACCAGAAGCAGTGCGGGCGCGAGAGCAGAGTCAGGAGAGCGAGTCACGGCGGAAGGATACGCCACCGAGGCCTGATAGAGTCGGGAGCCTATGATGACCCGCCGGATTCTCATTTGGCTCGCCGGGGTCGGCGTCGCGACCCTCGTGATTTCGAGTTCTGGCTGCGATTCCGGTTCGGAGAGCACCGCCCGTCTCGAGGACGCCCGCGTGCACATGGTCTGCGAGCGCTGTCACTCGTTTCCCGACCCCTCGGTCCTGCCACGCCCAGTCTGGAGGGCTCAGATCGAGCACATGGCAGACCTCACCCGATACGTTCCGGCGGCCAGCAACATTCCGGACTTCGACGTCGAGGCCTTCATCGCCTGGTACGAGAGCCGTGCCCCGGAACAGCTGCCGATGGAGCAGCCGATCACTTCGAATGAGCCGGGGCCGCTTCACTTCGAGCGTCGCTCGATCCGGCTCGGCAAGGGAGGCGGACCGGGCGTGGCCAGCGTCTCGCGGGTCGACAGTGGACTCGCCGTGGCCAACATGGCACTCGGCAGCATCCATCTCCTCTCGCTCGCCAAGGGCCCGCGACTGATCGGCAACGCGGGTCACCCGGCTCGCGTCGCCGAAGTGGATCTCGACGGCAACGGTCGAAACGACCTCTTGATCGCCGACCTCGGCCACACTCTCCCGACGGACGAGCCGACGGGACGTGTCCTCGCAGCGTTTCAGCAGAAGGACGGCGAGTTCGAGCTTCGGATTCTCGTCGACGGGATCGGTCGCGTAGCCGACGTCCGTCCCGTCGACCTCGACCTCGACGGCGACCTCGACCTAGTCGTCGCAGCGTTTGGGTTTCTGCGCGAGGGCGGCGTGTACTTACTTCGCAACGAGTCGAGCGAATCGCTCTCCTTTCGGGTCGAGCAGGTCACGGATCGGGCCGGCGCGGTCAGCGTCATCCCGGTCGTGGACCTTTGGCCGGAGACCGGCCCGGGATTCGTCGTGGCATTCGCCCAGGAACTGGAAAGCGTGTCGATCTTTCTTCCGCGGAGTCCCGTCGGCTACGAAGAGCGTGTCCTCTATCGGGCGCCCCACCCGGCCTGGGGCACGAGCCACCTCAGTTCGGCGGATCTCGACGCGGACGGTGACCTCGACTTCCTGCTCTCCAACGGCGATACGCTCGACGACGGCGTCGCCTTCAAGCCCTACCACGGCGTCCGGTGGCTCGAAAACCGAGGCACCGGAGAATTTCAAGTGCACCTGGTCGGACGACTCTATGGCGCGTCGGCCGCCGAAGCCGGAGATCTCGACGGAGACGGAGACCTCGACATCATCGCCAGCGGGTTCCTGGCGCAGATCGAACTCCCGGTGCCGAAGCAGGCGATTCGCCTCGACTCCGTCATCTGGTTCGAGCGAGACGGCGACCGGTGGATTCCGTGGGAGATCGAGTCGGGCCATCCCCGACATACCGGCATCACCTTGATCGACCTGGACGATGACGGCCGCCTGGACGTAGTCGCGGGTGTCAACCGAGCTTGGGATGTGACTCCGGTGGAGGCCGGGCCCTCCCTGGAAGTCTGGTTCAACCGCAGACGCCGGCGCTAGCACCTGTCATTCGGACCTGCCCGCGGCGCTAGTCGCTCGCTAGATGTTGGGTTGGATGAATTGGCGCGGGGCATACTCATCCGCGGTGGCCCGCTTCCGCAAGACCCGGGTCGCGACATAGTAGGTCGCCGCAGGGACGAGACACGCGAACGGCGAGGCCGGCATGATCCGAAAGAAATCGTGTGTCTCGCCGGTAATCGGGTTATACAAGAAGAGGTAAAGCCCCTGGCCCAGAACCAGTGACGCGAGCGCGGGCCAATGAAAGCCGTGCGTGTAGTGGTACGCACCGCTCGGCGCGCTTTCGAAGATCGCCCAGAGCGAAAGCTTTTGCCGACGCAGGACGAAGAAGTCAACGAATACGATTCCAACGATCGGCGCATACATCGTGCCGTTATAGGCGAGGAAGGCGTCCCCGAGATCGTAGAGTTCGTGTGGCCAGAAGACGAAGGGGACGCACGGGGCGATCGTCACGAGCATCAACCTCTTCCACGGCATCCTGTTGAGGCCCGTCACGTGCCGCAGGGTCAACCCACTCGCGTAGAGGGACACCGCGGTCGATATCACGTTCGCGAGCGCTACGAACCCAAGTGCAAGCACGCCGAGGAACACGCCACCAATCGGCACCATCCACTCGCTGGGATCGTGTGAGCGCACGACCAGCGCAGAGAACAGCCCGACGCAGCAAACGAGCGCGCCCGCCACGCCGAGCTGAAGGAGCTCCGGATAGATGGCATTGCGGCGCGACCGAGAGTTGCGCGCGAGGAACCCGATTCCACCCCACCAGGAGATGCCGTTCGCCACGCCCAACTCGAAGGCAATCATGTAGTTGATGAAGGGCGTGGGCCCCGGCGCGATGGGCGGCGCCGTCTAAATTTTTTCCCAGCCGTGGTCTCGGAACAGCATGACTAACATCAAAACGACCAACAGCCCGAGACCGGGGGTGATCACGGAATTGGCGATGTTGAGCAACCTGACTCCACGGGTCACGATCAGGTAGGAGAGCCAGAGGCCGAGCGCGACGCCCGCCCCGACGACCCAGGTTCCCGGCTCGTAGCCCAGGGCCTGAACGATGTTGCGTAGACCGTTGCCGAACATCACCAGGATCAGTCCCGCCCAGCCCTGCATGTTGATCAGGTAGAAGAGCAACAAGATCTGGGCGCCGCGCTGTCCAAATGCGGGCTTGCACGCGTCCATCTGCTCGATGCCGTAGCGCTGGCCGGCGATCGAAAGCGGCATCGTCGTGACGAAGACGCCGATCAGGCTCCCGGCGACGAGACAAACGATTCCCTGGACGGCGCCCACCAGCTCCGCGACGTAGCCGCCGGTCAGAAAACACCAGGTCGCGACCGCATAGGCAAAACAGGTCATATGCGCGCCCGCGGTGCCATACTCGCGCTCGGCGAGCAGAAGCGGCATGCGCCCGAAGACGCCGTCCTGCTCCGAATCGGATGCTTTCACGGGGCGAACCACCAAAAGAGGAAGAGCGGCACGACCACACAGATCAAGCTGCAGCCGACCCAATCCCACACGCTGAATTGACCGAACGCCGCGTCGCCCTGAGGTTCCAGCTCGTTGATTCTGCGCTCGAGTTCGACCACACGGGGATCGCCGGGATCCGTCCTGTTCACATCGGCGTCTGCGCCACCGCACTCCGTCCGCTTATCCGGTTGACCGCCGGAACCCGAGTCGTCAGGACGGAAGGCCTCAAGCAACTCGTCGGTCCATCACGCAACTCGACGGGTCGAGCGGTGTCCACCGGGTCTTGGCGCGACCCTCCTCGTGGCAGTCGCGCGTGCGCTCGCGTCGCGCGACCTGAAGACCGAGCCAGCGAAGCGGCGGAGTCGAGGTCCCTGCGAGCGCGGTGAGTTCGGGGTTTCGGAAGCCGTCGTGCGCGCGGTCGTGCTAGCCTCCGGGTGCCATGAAAACCATCACCGCTCGATTCGTTTTCGTCCTCGTTCTCCTTTTCACAGTCCCCGCGATGTCTGCGGAGCCGAAGCCAGCAAATAGGGCCGTCGATGTGGAGGCCGCCGCGGTAAATCCCAAGACGACCCCAAAAGCCCCCGTTCCTGGCGGCCGGAACGACTCGAGCAAGCTCTGGTGGAACGAGCCCGACATCCGAGAGGCCTTGTCGCTAACGGACAGACAGATCGAGAAGATGACCGGCCTCCTGGCGACCCACCGTGCAAAGATCCCGCCGACCTGGAGGCTGGAATCCTTTCACGAGAGTCTGCTGCAACGAGATTGGAAGGCAGCTACCGGCGAAAGCAAGAAAATTTCCAAGTCCGCCGAACTGGCTCTGCGCATGCGCGGACAGCTCAAGATCGACATCCTGTCGCAGCTCACACAGGAGCAGCACGAACTGCTGGTCGACCGGTTTCCCAAAGTGATCTACAAGCCCTGGGCGCGCGCCACCCGTGCCACCCGCGCCACCCGCGCCACACAGGGTCGCTAGCGGACGCCGACCGACACCGACACCGACGCCAAGGGGAAGAGGACGCGCCGCAGCGCCCGAAGAGACCGGGGTCGACTCGCGAAGAAACGTCCTCGAAATCTCGCCTAACACATGGAGACCCGCCGACCGACTCGGGTCGAATGGCGTCGTCCGAAGGGCCGAGAATTCGACTCAACACCCCCGATTCGAGAGGCGTGAACCCCACCCCGATCTTGCGCAGCGCCGACTTTCGTGGTCCGGAATGCGACCGAGTCGTCGAGACCGCTGTTAACCATTTCGCCGAAACGGGGGCTTCCTCTGGAGTTCTGGCGAGTCCCTGAGCGGCCGACAGGCAGCCTACCCCATCGGGAACCGGTAGCTGGGATGCATCGAGATCGCCCGACGTCGACCTCCTATGGTGAGATCCAGGGCCCATTCGTCGGGGCCGTGAGGGGTTCGAGGGGTTGCTCCGGCTTCCTCCCGATCGAAGCGGGGCAGCATCTTTTCAGCAGCTGCGATTCCAACCTTGCCGGCTCCCCGATTTCGGGCCGATCGAGCGGTCTAGATGCCGCAAAATTTCGATTCGAGTGCCGGTTACAGGTGTCTCCAAGACTTAACAGCGGCCGCAAATCGAAGTGTGACCTGACGATCCCTCAAAGAGCGCTCTTCATGAAACCGATAAGGCATAAATCTGTTTATTTCCAGATAGTTGAGGTCGAAAATGCACACGACGAGCCGCTCTTGAGAGATATCTTTTTGATTGACTTTCTGTCGCTCTGGCGAGAAAATAGTGTTCGGACGGGGTGCTCTCGTCTACGTAATGTCAGGGGGCATGAACAAGGTGCTTTTCCAACTCCAACGTTTTTCGACGGTCGTGTTAGTCATCCTGTCGTTTGTCGCATTTTCTCAAACTGAGGTTTCTGCCCAGTCGCTCTACAAGGGAGCATGGATCGCCGAGTCGTTCGGTAACGACAAGGCCATCACCGGCGGAGCCTCGGAATCGTCCTACTTCCAGTTCTATGCGATGCCCTTCGGGTACAACTGCAACCCGTATCAGCCGAGGTGCGCGATCAACTCGACGGTCGTCAATGGCACCGGGATGTTCGATCCGATCGGGACCCTCTGTACGCCGATCGCTGGCGGCAACGCCGCGCGTCCTGCGAACGGGGCGACGCTGATGACCCCGAACGGAGTCCCGATTCCTCCGCTCTTCCGGAATCCCGCGAACTTCACCTCCTTCGGTGCCCCACGAACGACCTCGTGCAACGGATATCAGACGGTGAACGGGGCCAATGCAACCACGTACCTCGGACCCGGCAACCCGCTTCGCGGCCCGGTGCAGCGGGGCGCGCCGATCTCCGGCCTGGGATACGCAACCATCAACACCGTCAACCCCAAGTCGTTCATGATCCCCGCAGCGGCCGGCGTCGAGGTCAATACGGCAATGGGCGGCTTCCAGTCCTTTACTGACGCGCGCACCAAGTGGGACCGACAGGGAATGGCTCGGAAGACCACCGGATCCTTCCCCCTCACACCGCCCTACCTCTACAGCTACACGTATGCGGACATGCGAAACGCTACGGGTACCTTCGGAGAGGGTCAGGGATTCTTCCGGGCCGGCGGCGCATTGAGTGCCGTCACCTACATGAACACGGATGCAGGCACGACGGTGGCCTCGGTCATGGTCGCGAAGGGCAGCAACGCCAGTGGCAACGGTTTCGGCGGGGTCATGCAGCTGCTGGGTCAGTTCACGACCAAGGTCTGTTACTTCTACGCGGGCGGCTGCGGCCTCGGCACCAACGACTGGTATTATGAGTCGATCGGTCAGACGGGCATGATCAACCTTGCCGGGACGGCCATCACGGCGCCGAATGTCGTGACTAACACGTTCAAGTACTTCAATAGTGGACTGTTGACCACGACCACGTACTACGCCGTGCGTCAGCGATTCCCGTGGACGACCGGCATGGTGACCGTCACCGCGACCGGTCGTGGGCCCCACAAGACCTTCCATCAACGAGTCGGCTTCGACAATCGAAACACGGCCGGAGTCGGAACGGTTCAGCTCGTGAGTCCGATCCTCACGCAATGGCTCGGCACGGTGTCGCTCGAGACGGGCGGTATCGCCGTCATGCAGATCGAGATCACGGACCAACTGGTGCCGGAGCCCGGCATGCTGGCCGGAATGGTGGCCGGACTCGCGTTGCTCGGCGTGGCCTATCGACGCCGGCTTTGAGCCTGAGTCGACATTGGCTCGCTGTGTCTGTGTGACGCGCGAACCGATCTAAGAAGAACGAGAACCCCGGGCAAACCGCCCGGGGTTCTTTTGTTTGGACCGCCTTCCTTCGAGTGCGATCGGCAATCCGCACTCATCCTGGCTACAGTCGTCTCATGTCGAGTCATCTCCCGGGGCGGAAAGCGCTCTACCTATTCGCCGCCCTGGTTCTCGTCGTGATCGCCTTCACCGTCCAGGTCGAAATTCGCTTGGACCCGAGGCCCATGGGCGGCCCCGAAGACATCGCCACGCTGGCGGCGCGCGACGATCTGAACATCCTCTTCGTCTTGATCGACACGCTGCGCGCAGATCGACTCAGCGCCTATGGCTACGACCGGGAGACGAGCCCCAATATCGACGCTCTGGCCGCAGACGGCGTGCGTTTCGCGGAGCATCTCTCCCAGTCGTCCTGGACCAAATGCTCGATGGCCTCACTTTGGACGGGCACCTATCCACAACGAACCGGCGTGACGCGTTCACCCCAGGCCATCTCCGAAGACGCCCTGATGCCCGCTGAGATCCTCCAGGAGGCCGGCTTTCGCACCTATGCGATCTGGCGCAACGGTTGGATACGTCCCGCCTTCGGCTTCAGTCAGGGCTTCGAGGTCTACCACAGCC
>JAPYTP010000056.1 GCA_029941885.1 Myxococcota bacterium | reverse complement strand
CGCAGCGAGGTGGAGGCGACTTCGGCGCGAGACACCCCCGCGACCGTGGCCGACCCCCACGACCACAGCCTGCCGACCGCGTCGAAATCTGCGATCCGGGATGCCAAACCCAAGGGCGAGAAGGCCGCTCGGAATCCCAATGAGCGGCCGGTCCCGGCCTTCGAGGGAGTCACGCTCGCGGGGACGCGACTCTCCATGCGCGGATTGCTCGGAGCCCGTGTCCTGCTCTTCTTTTTCAATCCCGAGGTGCCGAACTCGACGCCGGTGAGCGAAGCGGTCAACGCTCTCGTCCCCGTGGCCGCTGCTCAGAATTTCAGCATCCTCGGAATTGGCGTCGGCTCCAATGCCGCGACCCTCTCCCGCTTTTCCAAAGATCAGGCACTCGGCTTCCCCGTCATCGACGACAGCGGCGGGCACATCTCTCAGCAGCTTCGACTCAAGGCTCCGATCGCGCTGCTCGGCGTCGATGCCGATGGCTTCATGAGCTTCGGCTTCGCCAGCTTCCCCAATGACATCGACCTGCGCGCCCATACGGACGAGGAACTCCGGAAGAGGATGCGTCTGCCCGCCGCCGTCGCGGAGGGTACCGGTGCGCTCTACGCCTATCCACAGGCCCCGGACCTGGGCGTGGTCGCGATGTCGAGCGGGAAGCTGCTTGAAACGGAGGAGATCCGCGGCCGCGCAGCAATCGTCATCTTCTTCCTGCACACCTGCCCCCATTGCCACCATGCCCTCGAATCGATCAAGGGAATCCTGGCGGAGATTCCAGAGGAACGGAAACCCCGCCTCGTCGCGATATCGGTCCAGAACTCGCCGGGTGCGATCCGCAAATCCCTCGAAGAGCTGGATCTCGACTTCTTCGACCCCTACCTCGATCCGAGTGGGAAGGCGGCGGAGCGCTGGGGCGTGACCGGCGGTGTGCCCGTCGTCACCGTGGTCGACTCAGAGGGACGCATCCGTCATCGCAGCGAAGGCTGGAACGGGCAGCGTGACGGGGGAATGCTGCGCATGCACGCGACACGCGCGGCCGGAGCGCGCGTGCCGATGTTGCTCGACCCGAAGGGCTATAGCGGCAACGACGCCTGCGGATCCTGCCACGAGCTGGAGTACGCCACCTGGCAGTACACCAAACACGCCACCGCCTTCGACACCCTCGTCACCCACACCGCCGATCGGCGAACGGATTGTATCGGCTGCCATGTCGTCGGATTCGAAGAGACCGGCGGCTACGAATTCTTCCGGCGACCCGCGCACCTCGAGAACGTCGGCTGCGAATCCTGCCACGGCCGGGGCGGACCGCATCTGAGCCCGGACTTCGTGCCCAAGGGCGCCGATTCCCGACCGGACTATGCGAAGGTGTGCAAGGCCTGCCACAACCCGACCCACTCCCTCGGCTTCGATTTTGCCACCTTCCATCCTCGCGTCTCGCACGCACGGATCGCCTCGCTCTCGAACGACGAGCGCGGTGCACTACTCGAAGGCGGCGGACCGAGCCGTGACCTGCTGCCCACCTCAGCCGATCATGTCGGTTCCGACGCATGCCGGAGTTGCCATAGCGCGGAGTTCGAGACCTGGGAGGCGAGCCCCCATGGCCACGCCGTTGCGACCCTCGAGCAAGCGAACAAGGCCGGGGATGCGGATTGCCTCGAGTGCCACACGACTGCGTTCGGCCGCCCGGGTGGGTTCCCGTCGGATGCTCCCGTGTCAGCCCATCCCGATCTCGCGCGCGTCGGTTGCGAATCCTGCCACGGACCGGGCGGTGACCATATCGGTGAGAACGCGAAGCGCGTGGGGACCATTCTTTCCCTCGGCGACAAATGCGACTCCTGCGTGATCCTCAAGGTCTGCGGAACCTGCCACGACGATGCCAACGACCCCGGCTTCCAGTTCAAGGTCGAACAGCGGATCGACGACCAGCGCCACGGCACCATCGAGGCCGCCGCGACCCGAGAGGGAACCTCCGCCTTCCACACCCCGGAGACCCCGGAGACCCCGGAGACCCCGGAGACCCCGGAGCACCGACTCGGCAAATCTCATCGAGAGGGCGACGTCGTTGGCCGGTCGCCTCGACCCGGTGGGATCGCGGCGACCCGAGACGGCGACCGAGCGCGCTTGCAAGCCGCCTTTGATCTGCTCGACGAGCGCGACGCGGCGACGGGGTCGGCTGCGGGGCCTTTCCGATCGAGCCCACGACCGGGCGCGAGCTAGTCCGGGGTGGGGAGCACCGGCAAAGAACGGGATCCGCGGGACGAGGCGCCCTTGATCGTGGCTTCCGCCTCGGCTCTGCTGCGCGAACTCGTCGAAGAGGACGTCTGCGAATTCGAGCGCGTCGAGCATCCCGGAGAGACCGCGATCGTCACCCCGAAAGCCAGGCCGCCGGAGGCCTCCTCCCCTCGCCGGGTCGCCGCCGAGCCGAGCGGCCCGGTCCCCTGGACCGATGGCCAGCCAACCCTCGAAGACGTTCGAGCCCACCTCGGCGACTGCCAACGCTGTGATCTCTGTGAGGGGCGTCGGCAGATCGTCTTCGGCGATGGTGATCCGAATGCCGACCTGATGTTCGTCGGCGAGGGCCCGGGCGAGCACGAGGATCGGCAGGGACTCCCTTTCGTGGGCCGCGCCGGCGAATTGCTCACCCAGATGATCGAAAAGGGCATCGGCATCCCACGCAGAGAAGTCTATATCTGCAACATCGTAAAATGCCGTCCACCGCGAAACCGAAACCCGCTCCCCCCGGAAGTGAGCGCGTGCCGGCCCTTCCTCGACGGTCAGATCCGCGCGGTCGCCCCCAAGGTCATCGTGACCCTCGGCAAACCGGCCGCCAGCCTGCTCCTCGATCGCGAGATCGCGATCACCCGCATGCGCGGTACCTGGCACGACTATCAGGGGATCCCCTTGATGCCGACACTCCATCCGGCCTACGTGCTCCGACAGTACACCCCGCAGAATCGCCGGGCGGTCTGGCAGGATCTTCAGGCCGCCTTCGAACGCGCCCGCACATGAGCCGGAAGGCGGGGGGATCCCCCTCGAAAACGACGGCGACCGCAAGTCTGGAGTGTGGCGTCGTCCTACACCCGGCGGGGCACACACGTTCGCCGGCGATGCACAACGCCGCCTTTCGGGCGCTTTCACTCGATGCGCACTACGAGGCCTTCGATGTCCCGCCCGAAGATCTCCCCGCCGCGGTCAACAGATTCCGCGCACGCGGGTTGCGCCAGTGGGCCGTTTCGATTCCACACAAGGAATCGATGATGAGCCTCGTCGACGAAGTCGAACCGGTCGGACGCGCGATCGGCGCGATCAACACGGTGACGAGGGTCGGCGATCGACTGGTCGGGACGAACACGGATTGGATCGGCGCGATTCGTGCGCTCGAGCGGGTTTCCCCGGTCGCGGGCCAGCGGGCCGTAGTGCTCGGCGCGGGCGGGGCTGCGCGGGCCCTCGTCTATGGACTCAGGGACCGCGGCTGTGAAGTCTTCGTGCTGAACCGAACCCGGGAACGAGCCGAGGCCCTCGTCGCCGAACTCGGTGCCACCGCGGCGGGCGGACTCGAGGACGTCGCGGATCTCGCCGCAGAAATCGTCGTCAACACCACGAGCGTCGGGCTCTCCGAGATGAGATCACCCGTCCCGGCCGGCGCGATCCGCGAGGGCACGATCGTCCTCGACGCCGTATACGCCCCGGAGCGAACCCAACTCCTGATCGACACGGTCGAGAGCGGTGGCCATGCCATCGGAGGCAAATGGATGCTCGTCTACCAGGCCGTCGAACAACTGCGAATCTGGACCGCGCTCCTCGACGCACCCCCGAGCGACGAAGCCCTGCTCGCCGCCACGGACACCATGGCCCGGGCCTTCGACGCAGCCGGCCAAGCCTGACCCCGGTCCACACGACCGCGGTCGATCGCGCCGTTCGGAGATCGCACCCGCCGAGCGCCATTGGCGTCGCGGACGCCAGGACGATCGCCGACTCCGAACGCAAAGAGGGTCAGCTCGATTGAGCTGACCCTCTTTGTGTTTAGCCCGACGCGAGGCGCCTCGCGCGCTCGAACCGACTAGCCCGCGTAGGCCCACTTCTCTTTGTTCTTGACGATTTCGTCCGTGCTGGGCACTTCCGCATCGTCGCGCTCAGGCACTTCGAAATCGTCTCGTTCATCGACGATCTTGGCGTTGATCGCGATGTCCTCTTCGAAGACGCTCGGAACCTGCTCGTCCTCGAAGATCGCTTCCCACGGACATTCGGGCTCGCACACACCGCAGTTGATGCACTCTTCGGGATCGATATAGAGCTGGTTCTCGTAACCCGGGGCGTCGGCCTTGTTCTTGTGCTGAACGATGCAGTCGACGGGACAAACTTCGACACACGCCATATCCACACAGTCTCGACACATTCGGGTGATCACCCAGGCCATTCGAAATCCCTCTCTAGTTGTCAGTCCAGTGTCGAATTCGAACGCTGGAAAGTTCTGTTGCGAGCATGACCATCCCGACCCCCGCGAAATGGCCTCGACACGTTAGCGAGCCAGATCGAAGCAGCCAGAATGAACTTGGGGGTCCGTTCCTGCTCGGGAAACACCGATCGCTACTTGAGTTTCGTCTCTTTGTAGAGGACGTGCTTTCGGACGACCGGGTCGTACTTCATGAACTCGAGCTTGTTCGGGGTGTTCGTGCGGTTCTTCGAGGTCGTGTAGAAATGACCCGTGCCCGCCGTCGACTCGAGCTTGATCTGTTCGCGCTTGCTCTTCGCCATGGATTGAATCCCTTCTCTCCAGGCCGGACAGACCCGGACCGAGGTTTAGACGCCGACCGGATCCGGTACCGGATCGCCGCCGCGAGCGAACACGCGCACGCGCTTCCCGTCGCGCTCTTCGATGCGCACACGGGAGGGCTTGTTGTCACCGGGATGGACGAGCATCACGTTCGAAGTATCGACGAAACCTTCGGTTTCCACGATACCGCCTTCTCGGGCGCCACTGCGTCCCGGACGGAGATGCCTCTTCTGGAGCCGCACGCCCTCGACGCGCACCCGCCCCTTCTCGACATCCACAGCGATCACCCGTCCCTGGGTAGCGCCTGTCGCACCGGCACCGCTCACGACCTGGACGAGGTCGCCTCTTCGAATCTTCTGCATCTGATTTCCTGCCTTCGGGCGGGGCTCGCGGGCGGTAGCGTTCAGTCTCCGGACCGGGACGGGACGAGCCTGCGGCGGCTGCCTGACATTGAGAGCGGCTATGTATCCGTCAGACAAGGGCTTTCGTCAAGGTCCCTGTGGGAAAAAAGGCGAGGAATTCCCCGCTTCGAGCGGACGCCTGGCGCGCGACTGACCGGCCGACCGCGACGGGCGGGCGGAGGGGCGTAGGTTAACCTCGCGCCGCCATCTGGGGAGGCATCATGCGAAGAATCGTGCTGGCAATCGGATCTCTCTTGCTCTTGGGCGTCGGCGCATGCAGCTTCCTCATGCCGGAGGGGCTGGTGGTCCGTGGACCGATGCTGAAATCGATGCTCGGGCTCGGATTCGACGCCCTGACGGACACCCTCGTCGCGGGGCGATTCCAGGTCGCCCCCGGCTTTCGGGTCGACCTCTTCGCAGAAGGAGTCGAGAACGCTCGCTTCATGCGTTTCAGCCCCGGCGGCGACCTGGTCGTCAGCCAGCCCCGTGTCGGACAGCTCCTGCTGATTCTCGGGGACCGTGACGGGGACGGCCGGTCCGACGGCCAACGCATCCTGCTCGACGGGCTGGACCGCCCACACGGCTTCGATTTTCGCGACGGCCATCTCTATATCGGCGAGGGCGGAGCCATCGCGCGCATCCCGTTCACGGAGAACGGTCCGGACACACTCGAGGTCCGGGGGCCCGCTATCCGGATCGTCGAGGGGATTCCCGAAGGCGGCAACCATTGGTCACGCACCCTCCGTTTCGGCCCGGATGGGGGAATGTATGTCCACGTCGGATCGAGCTGCAACGTCTGTGAGGAGAAGGACCCCCGTCGGGCGGCGATCCTCCGGTACGAGCCGGACGGAAGTGGCGAAGAGATCTACGCCTCTGGACTTCGAAACTCCGTCGGCTTCGATTGGCGTCCTGAATCGGACGAGCTCTATGCCACGGACAACGGCCGAGATCTGATGGGAGACGACTTTCCACCCTGTGAACTCAATCGAATCGAACGGGGCCGGTTCTACGGCTGGCCCTACGCCCACGGCGACAACCACCCGGATCCCGATTTTGGTGAGGGCAACGAAGAACGGATCGCTTCGTCGACTCCTCCGGTCCATCCCTTTCGGGCCCACAACGCTCCCCTCGGCATGACCTTCATCCGAAACCCGAGCGCACCCGATTCCATTCGTGGTGCTGCGCTGGTGGCGCTCCACGGTTCCTGGAACCGCTCTCGCCTCGACGGCTACAAGGTCGTCTCGCTGCATTGGGATGCTCGAGGGCAGATCACGGAGCGCGACTTTCTGACGGGTTTCGAAATCGAGGAAGACGTGATCGGACGGCCCGTCGACGTCGCAGAGGGGCCAGACGGAGCGATCTATGTGAGCGACGACTATTCGGGCGCGATCTTTCGGATCCGGGTCGGCGCGGCTGCCGACAGCAACGTCGCGCGCAACCCGTCCGCCTCGCCACCGACGCTTGGGGTCGTCGCAAATCCGCTCGCCGCCCTCGCCCCGAACGAGCGAGCGAGTCTGGTTACACGCGGAGAAGCGCTCTTCGGCACCAACGCCTGTGGAAGTTGCCATCGGGCGAATCAGGCCGAGTCCGGTGTCATCGTCAAACCACTCGAGGCGCTCGCACAACGCTACGACCTCGAATCACTGATCCGCTTCCTCCTGACACCGACACCGCCGATGCCGGTCGTCGACCTGCCCGAGGCGGACCGGCGCGCGCTCGCCGCCTACCTGCTCGACCAACACCCGTAGCGCGGGCGATCAACTCGCGAAGCCCTACCCGCTCCGGCTATCGGTGATGATGGGTGAAGACGCCGTCCGGTCGTCGTTCGGTCACCAGCAGATCGTCCTCCTCGAGGCAATCGAGCGCTCCGATTACGAGCAGGAGTTGAGAATGCATCGCCTCCAAATGTTCGTCGCCCGCCCCATCGATCGGGATCCCCGGTAGGAAGAGCGCCTTCCAGAGTTCATAGGCCGTGACGTCCTGACCCATCACCGCGAGATGTCGCAGGCCACGATCGATTCTATGGATCCGAACGTCGTAATAGAGAAGCGTGTCCCGGATGGATCGATCCGGACGCCGAATCACCCCTCCGTATCCGGGTAGCAGCAGCTTGTCGCGGCGCCCCCGAAGCCGGCGCAAGCTCCGGCGCATCTCCACCAGACCACGAAACCTAGGACGTCGACGAAGAGGATCCTTTGGGTCCACGGTCTCGTCGAGGTAGAAATTCTCGGCATGGGGCACGGCTTGCCCCATGATCTGATCCCCGGTGAAGAGCAGACCCGCTTCGGCATCTTCGAGAAGGATATGCCCCGACGTGTGGCCGGGACTGTGCATGACCGTGAGCCCCCAGTCCTTCCACTCGATCCGGTCGCCTTCGACCAGGCGCCGATCGACGCTCGTCCGCTCGCCCTCCGCGTCTTCGACCGCGAGACCTCGCAGGCGGGCGGCGTACAGCCGGGCGAGCACCGATTCGGGCACGCCAAATTCGCGAAAGAGCGGCTTCATCCCGTCGAGGCGATCCCGAACCAGATCGGAAAAGCGTTCGACTCCCTCTGCATCTGCCTCGTGCACACAGCACTCGAGTTCGGCCCCGCAGGCTCGCAGCGACTCGACGAGCCCGAAATGATCGCGGTGTGCGTGGGTGAGAACGACTCGCCCCACGTCGGCGAGTCCGTGGCCGAGTGCCTCGAAAGCGGTCTCGAGCGTGGCGCGACTCGCCGCAGAGCACACCCCGGTATCGATCAGGGTCAGAGGATCACCGTCGATCAGGTAGACCTCGGTCCACTCGGGGACCGACCCGGGCAGTTTGGACTCCTCTGCCCACGAGAGGGGGAGCTCGATCTGATGAATCTGAGGGCGATTGGAAACCGGATTGCGGACCACCGCCGCAGTTGAGAAGGACTTCGAGCGCGGCGTTGAATCGGTTCCGGCTCGTTTTCGAGTCCAGACCTGCGACATGACGGCAAGATAGCGTTGGCGGGCTCGAACCGCCCCGTAGAGACGGGAATCGATTCGATGGGCCCGTTCTGTATCGTCCCTCGATGCCTGAGCCGAACCACCGCCAATCGCCGTCCCGATTCCGCCGCCCCGGCATTCGGGATCCGCAAGGGAAGATCACGGGGCGGCGCTCGTACTCGTTCGGGGGAATCGTTTCGATTTCTACATTGGGCCTCTCGCTCTTGCTCGCGGCCACGAGTCAAGCCGAGTCGACGCTCTTGCTGCTCGCACCGCGTGCCTTGGAGACGATTGGGGCCACGACCTTCGACGAACTGGGCAATGCGGTCGGGCAATCCTTCCTCGAGTTCAGCACCGATGAGGATGGCATCCGTCGCATGACGGTCTCCATGGCCATCGAAGGCGGGGGGGCGAATATCTCCGAGGCGATCCTCACACCGATATCGACGGTCCCCGTCTCTGCCGGCGCGACCCCGGCGGACACGGACGCTGGAGATGTCGCGCTACGCCTGATCGAGGAGCGCTCGCAAGCGACGAACGCCGACGGCGTTTCGTTTCCCCTGCTCGTGATCGACCACCAGAGTGGAAGGGTGAGCTGCTACCCCGCGAACGAGACCCCCTCGGCGGCGCAGCATGTCGACATCCCCGCGGAGGACCGCGTCGTCAATGTCCCGATGCAGCTGCTCTTCATGCCGCTCGTCCGGAAGGAGATCGACAGCCTTCGCTTCCAGATCGCCGTCTGCGCTCCCGGCCCGGTGCTGCATCACATGATCGCCGTACGAGCGCCGACGATTCTCCGGGAGGGGCGAGAGGTCATCGAAATCGAATACGGACCCGATTTCGGAACGGCGGTCGCCTGGCTCGCGAGTCGACTGCTCCCGAGCTTCTCGTTCTGGTTCGACGCCGAAGACGGAGACTACCTGGGCCACCGCATGCCCCTGCACCGCAAGGGACCGGAAGTCCTGCTCGTTCGCAACGGCCTGACGCCGACGGATATCGGGGTCGACTAGAAGCCCGAGCCGCTCGAAGGCGCACCGGGCCGTAAGCCCGGGGCTGCGGGTTGCAGACCATCCGCCCAGGGCGTCGAGTCCACGACCTGGAATCCCCGACGGTCGGCGGTCACGAGATGGCGGCCCATCACGCTCACGCGATTTCGTTCGCCGACGTCGATCGTCTCTTCGACGCCGTCGAGTTTTCGGTTCAGCAATTGCAGTCCTCGTTCGCCGACGAGGAAAGTTCGACCGCGAACCCGGGTCGCGTCCAGGACCGTTCCAATCTCGCGCGTCGAGAGCTTGGCGACAGCCTTGGGCTTTGCGGGGTTGCGTACGTCGATCACCAGCACCCCACCGGGCCCGGTCACGACCGCGGCGTTGTCGATCACCCGGACGTTATTAGGGCCGAAGGTCTTGCCCAGCTTCACCTGCGCAATCACGCGGTTCTCCGCGAGAAGCGCCAGACTCGAGAGATAGATCGACTCCCCGTCCACGAAGACGAGGGTGTCTCCGGCACTCGCCACACTCTTGAGGACTCGTCGCATCACACGCTGAATCGTCCCCTCGACCGGATCGAGTAGCTGCATGCCCTTCGCCCCAACCAACACGATGGAATCACCGAGTGGCGTAAGGGAGAGTACGCGACCGATCTCGCCACGTTTCCAGGTCTTCTCCGCCACCGGCCCATTGGCCGTGAACCGAACGAGTTCGAGGCCCTCTTCGCCGTAAATCGCGACGCGATCGCCGATGAAATGAATGCCCGACCACTTCTTGTAGTCCTCGGATCGGGAATACCGGGCGAGTTTCACAGGCGTCATCGGATCCGAGAGTCCGATCAAATCGAAATCACCATCCTCGTAGAGCACGACGACGCGGTCTCCAAGTCCGTCGATATCGACAACCGTGCGATCGAGGATGGTCTCAGGCCGAACGGTACGATCGTTTCGCCAGCGAGCGATCGGTACGAAGAACTCGTTCCAAAAGCGCGGTGCGACGGCTGAGAACAGCACCGACGTCCCGGGGACGTGCGCCTTGTCTTCGACCCGAATTTCGAAGACACGCTCTGCGATCACCTCACCACCCTTGCGGTCCCGCATTACGACCCGGGTGACGCCGAGCATCGCCGGTCGTGCGAGGTCACCGGTTTTGACCCGATGACCCACCGCTTTCTCCACATGGCTCACCTCGATCCGTGCCCGGGGATAGCGGTCACTCTGTGACGGATCGAGTTGATCGGGTATCGGCACGAGCTGAACGCCGACCCGTTCTGTCAACTCGATCATCCTTTCGACGAGAGCCCGGCGGACCCGCTTCATCTCGGGGGTGGTCGACGCGATGTCCAGCTTGAGACCGATACGGTCGATTCGCCCGGCCCGCCGTGCGGCGACGGCTTCGGCGGTTCGATTGGCCTCGGCGGAAAAATCACTCGACGGGTAGCGCTCCACGAAGGTCGCCAGCTGAACCGGATCGCCGCCGAAGCCCGTCGCTTCGATGAAGACCGCGTTGCCCTCCGCGCGGGCCGCGTAGTCGCCGCTCGCAAAACCTGCGAGGAAGTCTCGATACGCCAGCGCGGTCCCCTGGACCCGAGCGGCTTCGAACGCGGGCTTCTGGAGAACCGGATAGAGCCTCTCGACGAGGGTGCTCTCCGGGTAGTGCCTCCGGAAGGACTGGTACCCGGCGAGGGTCGGCTCTCGATAGAGCTTGTGGAAATCGAGTCGTTCCCGGGCCGCACCGGCGAATTCCGAATCGCCGTGCTCTCGCATGAACCGGTAGTAGGCCGCCGGCGTATCCTCTTCGAGCGCCTTCTTCCAGGCTCCGCCGACGCAGCCGGTGGCAGCGAGAAGCGCCGCGACGAGCAGACTGCGAAATGCGAGGCTCGCGATGGAGCGAGTGCGATTCGACATGGTGGCGGACCTTTCCCGTGCGCCGCGGGAGGTGAGCGCGGCAATATGCCCTCTCGTGATCGGCTGAGTCGATCACTCACTTGAGAAAATGCCCGCGGGGACAGGCCTGTGGGCCGCCACATTGGTACGCTGGCCTCGTCACCGGTTGCAGGCTGGCTAGCGAGCACGGCCGCAAGAAAAGAGGGCCCCGCATGTCCGTTCTCGATACCCCCGTCATCCTCGAGGCCGCCATCAACGGCATGACCTCGAAGGAGAAGAATCCGAACGCACCGCGCACGCCCGAGGAAATCGAGAAGGACGCGCTTCTCGCCTATGAACTCGGCGCGACCATCGTCCACGCACACAACAGCGACATCAATCTCGTCGGTCGAACGGCAGCCGACGACTATCTCCTCGCGTGGCGCCCCGTCCTCGAGGCCCGCCCCGATGCACTCTGGTATCCGACCTTGACCGGGGCTGCCGACATGGCCGGCAGACTCGAGCACGTCGAACTGCTCGCCCAGGACGTGTCGGTACGAATGTGCGCCTTCGATCCCGGCTCGACGAATATCGGGCTACCCGGTGCAGATGGCCTTCCAGAAGGCGGCGTCTACGGCGTTTCCTACGACGACTGTCGATATGCCTTCGCCTTCTGTGAGCGCTTGAAGATGGGCCCCGCCCTCGGCATCTACGAACCGAACTCTCTTCGCACGACCCTCGCCTATCATCGCGCGGGTCGCCTGCCTGCCGGCACCATGGTGAAATTCTATTTCGGCGGCGACTACGGATTGATGGCGACCGAGCCGGGCGTGACCTTCGGATTGATGCCCACGGAGTATGGCCTGCTCGCCTACCTCGACATGCTCGAAGGAACGAACCTCCCCTGGTCCGTTTCGGTCTGGGGAGGGGACCTGATGGAGACTCCGATCGCGCGCCTCGCGCTCGAGCGCGGCGGACATCTCCATATCGGAGTCGAAGAGTTCTACTCCCCGGACAGAAGTCCCTCGAACGAGGACCTGATGCGTGAAGCGGTAGAGCTGTGTGCCAAGGTCGGCCGACCCGTCGCCACGACCGCCCAGACCGCGGAGATCCTTGGGCTACCCTGAGTTTCCGCCCCCCGCATCCGCCCTCGAGGCCTGTGTGAGATTGATGCCGCCGAGTCCTTTCGACTTCCGAATTCCGCCAGCGGCGCGAATGATGGGTGCCGCTCTACGCGCCTTCGATCCACGTGGCTGGAGGACCGACAACCCGACCGAGACACTCGCGATGGGAATCCAATCGCTCCGAAGCGGCCTCTTTCTTGCGGAGAGCGTGCCGCTTCTCCTGATGTCGCTGCCCGGCCGCGGCGAAGCGCCGGAGCCGCCGCCCGAGGGCGCGGTCGAGATCACCCTCGCGCGCCTCCGCGAATTACTAGAGCGGGACGCAGCCCTCATCGGTCGTGGCGACGCTCCCCTCTCGGTCCTTCTCCCACGCGATCCATTCGGCCACGGCGGGACGCTTCTACGAATTCTCCTGGACGTCCACACCGTGACCCGCCGCCGCAGACATCGCGAATCGCGCGATTTCTCTCGTGCCGCGCGGCGATGGCTCGACGAGTTGCCCGCCTACTATCGGCGCAACTTCCACTACCAGACCGACGGCTATCTGAGCGAACGATCCGCTGCACTCTACGAGCATCAGGTCGAGCTGCTCTTTCGCGGCGGCGCAGATGCGATGCGTCGGATGATCCTTCCGCCCCTCAAGAACCATTTCCGCGATCACAGCGGGCGCGGGCTGCACTTCCTGGAACTCGGCTCCGGGACGGGCAGCGCAGCGCAATCCGTGACGCGCTGTTTTCCCGAAGCGAAGATCACCTGTCTCGACCTGAGTCACCCCTACACCCAGCATGCCCGACGACGACTCTCGAGCTTCGAACGCGTGGACTGCGTCCAGGGCGATGCGGCGAGTCTCGACTTCGGAGACGCCCGATTCGATGCCGTCTACTCCGCCTTTCTCTTCCACGAATTGCCACTCCCGGTTCGGGAGATCGTGCTCGACGAGGCGCAGCGAGTCCTTCGCCCAGGTGGGTTCTACGGGCTCGTCGACTCGCTCCAGAAAGGTGACGACTCGGATCTCGACTGGGCGCTCGAGTTCTTCCCGCGCGAGTTTCACGAGCCCTACTACGCGAACTACTCCGCAAATCCCATGGAGACTCTCCTCGAGGATGCCGGGTTCGAGGCGATCTCTTCGGGGACCGGCTACATGGCGAAATGGGTCTCGGCACGCACCCCGGCGGTCGGCCGAAAGCCGGACATTGCGTCGATCGAGTAGCCGGGCGGTCTGCTCGCCGGTGCCCCGCGCGGAACCGGTCACGATTGCAACACTCCGTCGAAACCGGACATGACCGACTCCTGTCGCCGCTGACGACTGGTTCGCTACATGCCGGGCTTGACCGGGCTGCAGACCTTTTGGGACTCCCCCGGGAGATTGCGAACGTGCGTCCGGTGCGATGAATCGAGTGAGACAGCTAGAATCGCGAGCAACCCGCGACTTAGGAGGTTCGATGCAGCCGATGTCAAAGAGGAACCCAGTCGAGGCACCGGGTGCCATCACGACCCTTGTCCTCACACTCTTCGCCCTGATCTTGGCTTCGAGTCCCATCGCGGCCTCTGCCGAATGGACGCTCGACAAACAGGAGAACGGGATCGACGTCTACACCCGTCCCGTCTCGGGCTCAGGCATCAAAGAATTCAAGGGAACCGCCGAACTCGACGGGGACCTCGAGGCCGTGCTGCGCGTGCTTCGTGACTCGGATGGGTACAAGAATTGGTTTCCCAACACACGCGAGTCCAAACTTCTCGACCGCAGCAACGACGTCTCGTACCAGTATTCGGTGATGGGGGCGCCCTGGCCCGTATCTGATCGCGACAACGTATTTCGAAGCGTGACACGCCGCGACGAGAAAACCGGGATCGTCGACATCAAGGTGACGGCCGCCCCGGACTACTATCCCGAACAGGAGGATCGTGTGCGCGTCCGGAAAGCCAATGGCACCTGGAAGCTCGAACCCCTCGACTCGAAGCGGACACGCGTGACGTTCACGATGCATCTGGAACCGGGCGGCGGGATCCCGCAGTGGATGATCAATACTCGCATCGTAGCGACGCCCTTCGAGGCCCTGTCCAATCTCCGAGTCAGCATACGGAACTGAAGGTTTGGAAAACGAAAATATCTGGATCGCGCTCTACGGATCACTAATGCGGGGTCTGGGTGCGATCGACTCACTCGGGATCAACGACCGTCTGCGCTATGTCGGCCCCTGCATTTGCGCCGGAGATCTATTCGATCTCGGGGATTATCCGGGGTTGCGTCCCGGCGAGGCGCAGGTGATCGGAGAACTCTACGCGCTCCTCGACCCTCGAGTCCTCGAAGTCCTCGACGAGTTCGAAGGGTTCGATCCGGATCGGCCCCGCGAATCGCTCTACCTAAGGGAGCGCGTGGACCTGATCGAGCCGGCGGGCACCCGCGCCTGGGTCTATCACTACAACCACGTCCCCGACGCGAGTCTGCGGATCGTAAAAGGCGACTGGCGCGCCCACCTCCACGCTCGAACGGGTTCCTGAGACGCTGTGGAAAACGGGATCTTCATGAGGTCCACAGGCTCATGTCGTGGCCGGGGTTGCGACGGAGAATCCGGTGCCGACCCTTTCGACGGCGCCCGTGATACGCCCGTTTCGGAGGAAACAACAATGGCAGGATTCTTCGTTCGTCTGGCGATCAGCTCGGTCGGTCTATGGGTGGCCTCGACCCTGGTTCCGGGAATCTCCATCCTGAACACCGCGACGCTGATCTGGGGCGCCCTTCTGCTCGGTGTCGTGAACGCCGTCGTCCGCCCGATCGCCGTCGTTCTGACCCTTCCGATCACCCTCCTCTCCCTGGGCCTTTTTCTCTGGGTGATCAATGCTGCGATGATCGGCCTCGTCGCGTGGTTTCTCGACGGATTCAGTGTCGCGGGATTCGGATCCGCGCTACTCGGCGCGATGTTCGTCAGCCTGACCGGCTGGATCGGCAACGCCTATATTGGCGAGAAGGGTCGCTACGAAATCGTGGTCACGGGGCGTAGTTGAACGTCCGGTCGAACCGATCCGGTCTCGCGCCCGTCCGCGACCGTCAACCATCGCGCGGTTCGCCCTCGATCAGCGGTCAGAGACGGGCGGCATGACTGCGCCACTGCGCGTGGCCAGCGTGCCAAGACACTCGGGGCGAATCTGACCATCCGTGAGGCCGGCTGCACGAAACGCCCTTGTGATATCCATCTCCTTGATCATGTCGTCGAAGGCGTGGGAGATCTGTTCGCTACGCGGAGCGCCCGTTCCCTCGTTTTCGATCGTGTTGCGGGTGGCATAGCGAAGCAGCGGCTGGCCACTCAGCGTGTCACGAAACTCCATGACGAGCGTCATGCGTCCGATCGACCGGGACGTCGTGCGCTCGATGGCCACGTCCGTGAGTGCCATCGCAACCTGCAGGACACACTCGCCCGGGGTCTTCGCGATCGGGATACCGAATTCCTCCGCCACGTCGATCATGGATTGCTCCAGGGAGGCCAAGAAAGCTTCTTGGAGTTCTGGGGAAAGCCGGCGGGAACGGCGCTGGTAGCTGATCGAGGCTTGTGGGAAGAGGAACTTGTCGTAACTACCGAGCCCATGATCCTCACGAACAAAGAGAACCCCGCGCGCATCGATCTCCGCTCGGATCAGGCCATCGACCGTTTCAGTACGTCCGGCGGGTCCTCTTTTCTGGGCTGACCCGCCCGTGGTTGATCCACACCCCATGCTCGTCATCAACAGGATGACCAGCGCCGTGATTATTCCTCGCATGGCTCACACCTCCAACGTGCGAACCCGTGCCCGGTTGACTTTCGACTCTACGTCGCTCTCGCGCCGCTGGAATACCGGACCCAAACTGCCCCGAATCGCAGGGCACGGGACTCGACTTTCTCTCTTTGCGCTTCCAGGACCTCCTTTGGCCGCGCTCGACAGGGCTCGCGAGGAACCTCCGAGCGGCGGCACCTCATGGCAACCGCCATTCCAACTTGGAGGGTACCATACGGCTCATTTTGCAACAGCCTGTAATATTTTGCCGAGCCGGCTGGCTCTCTTCTTGTTAGGCAAAGCGCGTGTGCCGAGGAGCTCATAGGAAGCGACTCTGGAGGGCGGGCTCGATCGGTCGCGGCGCCCCCGCGATCGGGGCTGCGTCTCGCTGCCGCCTCGCGCAGACTTTCCGACCGCGGAATCAGGCGGCCCGGATCGTCACTCCCGGGCCGAGACGCCGCGCTACCGGAGCATCAGGAGGCCGAGAATAATCGCTGGACGAGGGCGACTGTTTCGGGGTCCGCCTTGTCCGGAGTTCCCGAGTCGAAGGGCGGATTCGGCGCGTACTCGAGTGCGAGTTGCACCCCCTTGGCCAGCTCCTCGCCCGCGATTTCAGCCATCAGGGCCAGACCGAAATCGATCCCCGCCGTCACGCCCCCTCCGGTCGCGCGGTTCCGATCGATGACCCAGCGCTCCTTGACCGGTTCGGCTCCGAAGTTCGGAAGCGCATCGAGCGCCATCCAGTGGGTCGTCGCTCGATAGCCGTCGAGCAGACCCGCAGCGCCGAGGATCAACGCGCCGGTGCATACGCTCGTGATCCATTCCGCTTCCTCACCGCGAGTCTGCATGAACGCGATCACGTCGGGATCCGCCATCGCGCGAGTCGTCCCCTCGAGCCCGCCGCCCGCCGCCCGCCGCCCGCAAAGAGGATATCCGGTGTCGCGCTCGCTTCCTCGAAAGAATGAGTCGAAACCACGGCGAGCCCGCAATCGGTCATCACCGGGCCGCGGTCCTTCCAGACCAGTTCGACCTCGACTTCGGGCCACATCGACCAGACCTGAAGAGGTCCAACGAGGTCGAGCAGCGTCATGTCCGGGTAGACCAGCAACTGGATCTTCATCGAGCGTCTCCGGCGGTGTCCTGCGGCGGCCGAAGCGGATCGGCCCGCCCGGGTCTTGTGGTGACCCGGATCAATCCGCGAGCCGGATCAATCCGCAACTCCGATCAATCGGCGGCTCCGATCAATCGGCAAAGGGCGGCACGTCCGTCAGCTCGATCGGATTGCCAGCCGGGTCCTTGCAGAAGATCGCTCGTACCGGGACTCCGAAATCTTCCCGGGTCATCGTGTCCCCCAGAAACGTGATCCCCGCGCTCTTCAATGAGTCGACCGTGGAGTCGAAAACTTCCGAGGGGATATGGAATGCGAGATGGGGAAAGCCGCCCTTCAGGTCGGGCATCTCTTCCACGACGCTGAGATGAATCTGCATCTGCCCCACTCGGTACCACGCGCCTGCGAAACCGCCGAAATCCGGGCGCGGCAGGACTTCGAACCCGAGCGTGTCGATGTAGAAGGCCCGGGCAGCCTCGAGATCGTCGACCAGGATGTTGATGTGGGTATAACCAGTGATCGTTTCTACAGCGGCCATGGGATTGTCTCCTCTGGATCGAGTTCGCCGAAGCGGGGAAGTCTGAAGCCTCGGGTCGATGCGGGTGGACGGGGGTCCCGAACACGGCGCCAAGCTCGCCACGCCCACCCGGGGCGTCACCCGCCTGTGGATCCCGCCCCCCGAGAAGATAGAGGAATTGTCGGCCGGTGAGCGCGACGATTTCCGAGCGGAATCGGGGCCAATCGAGGTCACCCGGAGCGCGGGTCCACTCGCGCCACGTGCGATCGTAAGTCGGGTCCCCCCACCCGCCCCGATCCTCCTGTACGATCGAACGGACGTACCCACCTCACGACGAGGTGAAAGAAGGAGACCACGAGATGAAGACGAATGATCGGGTGAACGACTTCGCATCGACGGATCAGGACGGAAAGCCGGTTCAGTTGAGCCAGATTCTCGGAAACGGACCGCTCGTGCTGTTTTTCTATCCGAAGGCGATGACACCCGGTTGAACGATCGAAAGCTGTCACTTTCGCGATCTGGCGAGCGAGTTCTCGGAACTCGGTGCCCAACGCGTAGGGATCAGCGCTGATCCGGTGGATCGGCAAAAAGCCTTCGACGACAAGAACGATCTCGGATTTCCACTGCTCTCGGACCCCGATCGCGAAATCGCCAGGCTCTTCGGCGTGAAGCGAATCGGACCGCTGCCGAGCAAGCGTGCCACGTTCGTAATCGGAACGGACCGGAAGATCCTCGGAGTCATCAACAGCGAACTCAACATGTCGGGCCACGCGGACAAGGCGCTCGAGATTCTCCGCTCCGGTGCGAGCGCGACGTAGCGACTCGATCGCGCCGGCGGCGAGACCACGCAGATCGATTCGATCGGGGGGGGGATCGGAAAAATATTGCCGGAGACGCCGAGAGTTCGAGGTTCTCTCGGCGGCCCAGGCAATGACGGACGCTCACCGGCGGAGGAGGCTCGATCGGACTTTTGGGAAGAATCCGAGAACACGCCTGTGGTGAAGCCGTATCGCGACTTTACACTTTGGCGAACCTGCCGCGGGTAAGAAAGAGACGCGCAAATGTAAACTGCTGTTCAAGATTTCCACGGGCGATGCGTTTTTTTTCGATACGGGCGCTGATCACCTGTATCCCATCCCCCGACATCCGGGGCCCATGCGCCTCCCGTCCCCGCCGACGCAAAGGAGTTTCGATGTCTGCCCAAAGCACTCAGCAGCCCAGTGACGTTCCCTCGATCGACGATTGGAACCGACTTCTCGCCAACAAGGTCGCCATCGTCACCGGCGGGGGCGAGGGAATCGGAGGGGCCATCTCGCGCCTCTTCGCGGTGCACGGAGCCCGGGTCGAGATCGCGGAGATCGACCCGGAACGGGGAGCCAGAGCGGTGGCCGAGATCGAAGCGGCCGGGGGAACGGCACGCACACATCTCGTCGACGTGAGAGAGGCGGCGGACGTCGAGCGCTTCCGAGCGGCGGTGCTCGAGGAACACGATCACGTCGATGTGCTCGTCAACAACGTCGGTGACTATCGCCCGATCAGGCCCTTCAAGAAATCGACGCCAGAATCCTGGGACGCGATGTACCAGATCAACTTTCTCCACGTCGTGCGAGTGACCCATGCGTTCCTCGAACCGATGATCGAGACAGGCGGCGGATCGATCGTCAATTTCCACTCGGTCGAGGGAATGCGCGGCTATCCGGTCGAGCCGATCTACGCCTCCATGAAGGCGGCCGTTGCGCAGTTCACGACCTGCCTTGCAGTCGAACAGGGTCGCAACGGGATTCGCGTGAACGGCATCGGGACGGACCTCTGCCAGACCCCTCAAGTCGACTATCGAAGCGGCTGGGAAGAGCACGAGGACCTGTGGCCCTCCTGGGCGCCTGTCGGTCGACTGGGGTGGCCGGAGGAACAGGCGCGGGTTGCGCTCTTTCTAGCCTCGGACCTTTCGAGTTATGTCACCGGACACAATATTCCGGTCGATGGGGGGACGAAGGCGGGGGGCGGCTGGTTCTTCTCTCCCAGAGAGGGTCGCTTCGCGAATCGGCCGAGGGGCCTCTAGCCGGGACTGCTCGCCGCCTACCCCTCGTAGGGTCGTCCGCCGCGACCCACCACGTCGAGCACCTCTTCCCAGAGATTCGACTCGGGCGGTTGGGAATCGTCCCGGACGATGCGGGGGAGAATCGTTGGAATCGTGGATGGATCGATCGCGCGCTTGGCTTCGATCAACTCCTCGGTCGACGAATAGCCCGCGATCGATTCGAGATTCTTGAGAGTGGGCGAGATCATGTTGAGCTTTCCCGCCGCAAAACGAGAAAGAGCGGTCTCGGGTCGAATCCAGGCACTCTCCACGGTCTCGTGGCCATCGTGGAGCGCCTCCTGTTCGGCGGGCGCCCGCGCGACGAAGAAACGCGTGTCGTATCGCTTCGATTGACCGACCGGCGTGATCCAATGGGACACATAGGCCAATTGGTCCGTCGCAAGCCGAAGATTCTCACGGGCACACATCTCTTCGAGGACCCCGGACTCGCCGGCGTTCAGCCGATCCCTCCACACGCCGAACCGATCGCGCACTTCCGGAGAGTGGAGCCGCAACAGCACACCGGCTTCATCCGCCGCGAGCAGGACACCGGCCTCTTCGAAGCATTCGCGAATGCACGCCACCCAATAGCCGAGGCCTCCGGATTCGGTGCCGAGATGACCGCTCGCGGCTGCGTCATCCGGCCCGGACGAGAGCGATCCCCAGCCTGCCCCGTGATCTTCCAGGTCGACTTTTCCGCCTGGAAACACATGCAGCCCACCAAACATTCCCACGCGGCTGCGTTCCATGAGAAAGACTTCGACGCCCACTCGTCCGTCGCGAACGAGCATGACAGTGGCGGCGGGGCGAGGGATCACCGGGGCGGGAGGGGCAGAAGAAGGGTCGGACATCGAGGACGAAGCCTACCGCAGGACCGACCCCTGCAGGCCGGATTGCGCAGGGTGCCACCACGGATGAAGGAGCGAGCGAGGTTGCCTCAGGCGGCGTCGCGATCGACGCCCCCTCGAGCGATCGAAACGAACAGCGCGATCAGCGCCGCCACGACGCTGATCGCGACCACGATTTCGCCGGGCAACAACCCGACATTTGCGCGCTCAACCGCGATCGCCAGCGAGGTCGCGGGCGTGGGGTGGATGCCGAGTTTCAGTGACCACGCCATCACTTGCACCGCGAACAGGTAGAGATAGACCCGTCGAAGTCGTCTGCCGACGGCCTTCGATAGCGGCATCGTGGGAACCGTCCGACCGAGATGAGGATCGAGCGCCTGTGAGAGGTCGACACCCGCAACGCGCTCCGCTCCGGGTTCTTCGCTCCCGGAGGATTGGCGGTCGCCGCCGCGCGAGAGCGAGAGCGAGAGCGCCGGGCGTATCAAGCCGTCTTCGACCAGGAGCACCCGCTGCTGCCAGAGATGATAGAAGGTGAGTCTACGAGCCTCGAGGAGCAGAAAGCTGAACGTCATCAGGGTCGCGATGGAAACCACATAGTGGGGCACCGATTCGTTTCCCAGCGCGAACGAGATGATCGCTGCAGTCGCCCCGATCGCCCAGTTGGTCGTCGTATCCATGCGCATTCGCCAGACGTCGGCTCGCCCGACCATCGCCCGGTAGTAGTGGACCAGAATCGCTGTTCGGTTGGCCGGATCGACCGTCCGCAGGTCATCGTTCATGATTCAGCTCCGGTCGCGTTTCGAACGCGTCAACTCGATCGATGAATCACCCAGGCGAATGTGCCTCTTGCGATAGAGTGCGCCGACGGCGCGCTTGAAGGCCTTCTTGCTGAGGCCCAGAACCTCGCGAATCTCGTCGGGCGTACTTCGATCCGACAGGGCGAGCCGTCCACCGGCCTTTTCGAGCACCCGCAAGACGATCGCACTCGCCTCGTCCACCGCCGCCTTGCCGCTCGGCGACAGGGTCAGATCGATTTTTCCATCGGAGCGGATACGCTGAACATACCCACTGCCCAAGACGCCCAACTCGAGTTGGAGCACTCCCGAATCGTGGTAGAGCAATCCGCCAAAGCGACCCTCGACGATCGCTTTCGACCCCAGGTCGGTGTCCTCGTAGACGAGTAACTCCACGGCCTGGCCCTCTCGCAGATCCCCGGGCGGCGAATCGAGGAAGCGCTCGACCATGGCGTTCGCGACGGGGCGACCGGAAATCGAATCACACTCCACGTGGACGACGATACGCTGTCCGGGGTAGACCGGTTCGAGCTGCAGCTGAATGGGCAACAAAAGGTCCTGGGGGAGTCCCCAATCGAGAAACGCACCCGCTCGATTCAGCGAGACGACACGCAAACCGGCGAACTCGCCCGCTTGTGCGAGAGGCGTGACGGTGGTTGCGATCGGACGGTCCTCGGAATCCGTATACACGAACACCTCGATCACATCGCCCTGCTGCGTCCCGGCTGGAACGAACCGTTTCGGAAGCAGGATCTCACGCTCATCCCGACCCACCATCAGCCCCATCGGAACTTCTCGCAGCACTTCGACCGAAGTCGTTCTGGCGATCTCGAACATGGGACCCACCCGAGGCGTCAAGGCGCCGCGATCCGGGGCGCGATTTTCACGCCGCCTCGAACTCTACATGCAGCGTCTTCGGACCGCGAAGGACCGCCCCCACGATCTCGACGGGTTCGGGCCCAGCGAGCCGCAGTCCTCGACACCGCTCGAAGAGCGCCCCCATCGCGACATCCATCTCGCGACGAGCGAGATGCGTCCCGAGACAGAAATGGGATCCCCGACCGAAGGTCAGGATACTGCGAGCATTTCTCGAAGGGTCGAAGCGATCCGGTTCGCTGAATACCTCGGGATCTCGATTGGCGGCGGTGATCGCGAATAGCATCGGAGCGTCCGCTGGAATCTCGACGCCGAACCAGGAAGCCGGCTGCGGCCCCGACGTGCGGGGCTGGAGCGCGATCGGCGGTTCCCAGCGGAGCGTCTCTTCCACGAGCGAGGAGCGCAACGCCGAATCGCGAGCGACCTCGTCCGAGAGGTCGGTCTGTGTCAACACGGCCCAACAGAAGCTACCGAGCGCCTTGAAGGTGGTGTCGGCGCCCGCCGGAAAGAGCAATCGCACGAGTGAGAAGATCTCCTCGTCCGAGAGACGCTGTCCCTCGAGCTCGACCGTGCATAGCTCCGACAAGAGATCTTCCTGTGGCTCGGCGCGTCGTTGGGCAACGGCGTCGGCCAGATAGGAGGTGAATTCACGGGACGACTGCAGAGCCTCCTCGGGTTGCCACGGATAGTTGATCAGGTCGAGCGCCCAGCGCAGGATCTTCGTCTCATCGTGATCGGGAAGCCCGAGCATCCGCATGATGATCGTCGCAGGGTAGCGATGCGTGAATCCCTCGATGAGTTCGACGCCTCCCTGCGCCGCGAAATCGTCGATCAACTGGTGGGCAACGGGCTCGAGCAGGCTCTCTATCGAGCGTTTCATCACGGATGGACGAAACGCGGAATTGACCAGACTGCGGGTGCGGCGATGTGCATCCCCGGTCATGCATTGGAGCGTCCGCCCCATGGTGGGTTGAGACCAGTTCCTGTGAAATGCCTCGGACGGAAAGACGTTCTCGTCCGACAGCCCCGCGCTGACGGCTTCGTGGCTCAGCACCAGATACGCCGGTTTGTCGTGGTATCGAACCCGCACGATCGGGCCGCTCTCCCTGGCCTTTCGCAGGAGCGCGTGGAGGTCGGTGACTTCGTTCCACGCGAAGTCGATCTCGGGAAAGAGCAGGGACTCATCGTGCATCAGCGAGTTCCTTTCGCGGTTCGGCCAGCGAGGTGCCACAGATCGTGCGGAGGTCTCTACGATCTCCCACTCCGGCGCCAGGCACAACCACGCTTTCGTCGCTCGATCCATCGACGGGCGCGCTAATCTCCTGTTCCGCACCCGACTTGTCACGACAGCCAGGAGAACCCATGCCCGTTTCGATGTATTCCATGAGCATTCCGATCTTCCTTCGCATGCTGAACAACATGTCAGGGTGGATCGACACGGCCGAGGAACACGCAAAGGCCCACAACTTCGACCCGGACAACTACCTCGGACTCAGACTGACACCGGACATGTTTCCCTTCATCAGACAGATCCAGGTCGCCACGGAGTTCGCGGGAAAGAGCGTTGCCAGGCTCGCGGGCGACGAACCACCCGAATGGTCCGATGACGAGGCGACCCTCGGAGACCTCCGCAAACGGATTGCAAGCGTCATCGAATACGTAGAGTCGGTCCCCGCGGAGAGGATCGACGGCTCCGAAGAGCGAGAGATCCTCTGGCCGATCAGTCCAGACCGAACCTTTACATTTGTAGGCGAGCCCTTCCTCCGGGAGTTCGTGCTGCCCAATTTCTACTTCCATTCGACGATGGCCTATGCCCTGCTGCGTCAGGGAGGCCTCAAGATCGGAAAGATGGACTACCTCGGCAGTATCTGATTCACACGGCGGATCCGAATCGGCGAACCCGATCCGGTCGAGCTCGCAAACAAGGAAAATGACGATGAACGACGAGAAGCGCGACGAGGACACCCTCATGCTGGTACTCGCCTATCTCGGCGTTCTCGCCCTCGTGCCGTACTTGACGGTGACGGATAGCGATTACGTGCGCTGGCACGCCAAACAGGGCCTCACGCTCACGGGCGTCTGGCTCGCGGCCAATATCGTGTTGGGGATCCTGACGGAGATTCCGGGCCTCGGGATGATCTTCGGCTTGATCTCCCCCTTCTTCTCCCTCGCCATCGTCGCGATCTTCATCGTCGCCATGGTGAAGGCGATTCAGGGTGAGCGCTGGCCGATCCCCGTGGTTTCCGACCTCACGGAGAAGTGGTAGAGGCGAGGAAGGATCCTCGTGAACGAAACTCCGCAAGTCGAAATCAGCTCGGGCCTGCTGCGCGGGCGTGCCCACCAGGGAACTCGACGTTTCCTCGGGATTCCCTTTGCGGCCCCCCCCGTCGGTCGCCTGCGATTCTCCGCGCCCGAGCCCCCGACTCCCTGGTCGGGAATTCGGGAGGCCGATCGTTTCGGGCCGGCGCCTGTACAACGGATCGACGACCTCTCCCTGCGACTGGGACTGCTCGCACCGCATCCGCAGAGTGAGGACTGCTTACACCTCAACGTATTTACCCCCGACGCCCCTACGGATTCCCTGCGCCCGGTCATGGTCTGGCTCCACGGAGGCGCCTTTTCGAGTGGGACCGCCGCGGGACCCGTCTACGATGGGAGCCGCCTCGCGCGGGACGGCGACGTCGTTCTGGTCACGCTCAACTACCGGGTCGGAGCATTGGGCTTCCTCGCTGTCGGTTCTCCCAACCCGGGATTGCAGGATCAGATCGCGGCCCTTCGATTCGTCCGCGACGAGATCGCGGCGTTCGGAGGCGATCCCGAGCGGGTCACGGTCTTCGGCGAGTCCGCAGGGGCGGGAAGCCTGGTTGCATTGCTCGCCATGCCGTCCGCTCGCGGACTCTTCGAGCGGGCGATCGTGCAGAGCGCAGCGCCCGAGGGCATGCTTTCACGCGAGGAAGCGAGCCACCGTGTGGAGGTATTTGCCGAGAACGCGGGCGATCCAGAAATCGATCTCGAAGGGATGCGTCAACTCAGCGCCGAAGAGATCTTGGCGGCCCAGGTGCTATGTGAGGAGCCCGGCCCGCGACGGATCGGCATGTTCTTCGCTCCGATCGTCGACGGCGATGTGCTTCCAGAACTTCCCCTCGATTCGATCGCCGCTGGGTCCGCTCGTGACGTCTCACTGATCATCGGAACCACCGAGCACGAGATGCAGCTCTACCATCTGGGCGGACTCTTTCCGCCCGTTCCGGAAGCACAGATCCCGTTCGCCCTGGCACCCGGGCTGCCGGGATCGCGAGAACAAGGCCTCGCGGCGGCCGAGGAATTGTCGTCCTTCTATGAGGGACCGGAACTCAGCGACGAAAATCGCTTCTTCGCAGCCATCACGGATGCGAGGCTCTTCATGCCCTCCGCGCAGCTCGCGGCCAGTCAGGCACGTCACAACCCCGCCACCTTCATGTACCGGTTCTGTTGGCCGTCTCCAATGGAGGGGGGGCGATTGGGGGCCTGTCACGCCCTCGATATCCCCTTCGCCCTCGGCACGACCGACCTCGTCCCCGAATTCGCGGGCAAAGGAGCCGGCACGCTACGGGTCGCCAGAGCGATGCAGGCGGCGTGGCTGGCGTTCGCGCGCACCGGAAACCCGTCGTGTCCGCTCGTCGGACAGTGGCCCGAATACGACCCCAAACAGCGAACAACGATGATCATCGACGACCCGCCGCGCATGGTCGTCGACCCGGATCGCGAGAAGCGTCGGGCGTGGGCCCGCGCGCGTCAAGCAGACCACGACTAGCAAGAGAGGAAGATTTCATGCATCTGGACGCATTCATGATGCCGTCACACCCGCCAGAGGGGGGGATCGCGGAAGGTCTGCGCTAGAACCTCGATCATCTCGCCCTGCTCGACCGCCTCGGCTTCGAAGAGGCCTGGATCGGAGAGCACTACACCACACCCTGGGAACCCTGCCCCGCGCCCGATCTCCTGATCGCTCAGGCGCTCACGCGAACCGAGAACATCAAGCTCTGCCCGGGGGCGCATTTGCTTCCGTATCGCAACCCCGTCGAACTCGCGCACCGGGTCGCCTATCTGGATCACATGGCGGAGAGGCGCTACACGCTCAACGTCGGGATCAGCGCGCTCGGCAGCGATCTCCAGCTCTTCGGAGTCGACGCGGAAAGAGGCGAGAACCGACGCATGACCCTCGACTCCCTCGATGTCATGCTGCCGCTCTGGAACGAGGGGCCGCGGGACATGCAGACCGAGCATTGAAAGATGGGCGAGGTCAAGAGCGAATTCGATTTCATGAAATATCACCTTCGCCCCTACCAGCAGCCACATCCGCCGATCGGCATCGCGGGGTTGAGTCCGGACTCGGAGCTCTCGGTGGAGTATCTGGTCGAGAAGAGCTGGTTCGTCGGCTCGACGTCGACCGTGATCGACAAGCTCGGTCAGCTCCAGCACGACACCGGCGGCTTCGGCGGGCTGCTCGTCATGATGTAGGACTTCAGCACCGAGCAGGGTGCCTGGAAGGAATCGCTGAACCGCCTCGTGGAAGACGTCCTGCCGCATTTCGCGTAGGCGGGGCTCGCGGACCGGGCTCTTTCTGGTGAGATCCACTCGCGCGCCGGCCCTATGCCGTCCGCTAGGAGACCACCGCGACGGCAGAGATTTCGACCAGCATTCCCTCCATGGCAAGCCCCTGCACGCCGATCATCGTCGACGCATTCGGCGGCACGGGCTTGCCGTCCAGCGCCTCGGCCATCGCACGGCCAAAGATCTCGACCTTCTCTGCATCGATCCCGACGATCAGCATGTTCGTACTGACGATGTCGTCGATCGTGCCGCCGATCGCCTCGAGCGCGGTCCGCAGATTCTTGAAGGCCTGGACCACTTGCACGTGGAGATCGCCGGGGCCGATGAGCTCGAATTTTTCGTCGAAAGCGCCCTGACCCGCGATGAACGCGATTCGCCCGGCTCCCTCCGCCGTCACGACCTGACTGAAGGCCTCCAGCTTGAAGAGCCCATCCGGATTGATCCGTTCGATCGCCATCTCAACTCCTTCTCGTCGGCACGCACGCGGGATTGCCCGGCCGGCCAGGTGTCACCGGGGCTTGTCGCCGGCGACCGTCACTCGATGCATGATGCGTCGTTCGTCGAAATCGGGCACCCCGCAATGTTGCGTACAGCGATTATCCCACATCGCGACGCAGTCGAGTTCCCAGCGGATGCGACATTGGAATTCCGGTGCACGCACGTGATCGAGCAGGAAGGGGAGCAGGAGATCGTTCTCGGCATCGGAAAGACCAACCAATAGGCTGCCCGTATTGCCATTGAGGAAGAGGGATTTCCGGCCGCTCCCGGGATGGGTCCGCACCACCGGATGCCGCACAGGTGGCCACCGTTTGAGCAAGGTTTCGTAGTCGTCGGGGCTGATCCCGCGATCGAGTGAGACGCGCAGCTGCCCCGACAGATCGTGTTCGGCCTCAAGACCTTCGAGCAGCGAGCGCATGGCCGGCGAAAGCGCTTCGTAGGCTGCGGCCATGTTCGCGAAGCATGTGTCACCGCCCTCGCCGGGGAGCCGCAGTGGCCGGAGGATCGAAGCCATCGGCGGCTCCGTCATGAACGTCGCGTCGCAATGCCAGCGATCCGCGCCGGCTCCCTTCGGTGTCGTGGTGTCCAGCAGCATGATCTCGGGATAGTCGGGCGGGAACGCGGACATGGCGGGGCAATACACTTCGCCAAACTTTCGACCGAAGTCGAGGTGTTGCTCCGGCGTGATGTCCTGCCCTCGAAAAACCAGAACCATATGATCGAGAAACGCCTTTTCGATCTGTCCGAAAGTCGAATCGGACATCGGTGAGCCGAGATCGACCCCGTGGATCTCAGCGCCGAGCACCGGTGTCAGGGGTCGAATTTCGAGCTCGGTCATCCGCTTCCTCCTCCTGCCACCGAGTCCATCCCCCCGAACCGAAACCGACTCGCCACCACAGTATGGCGCGTCCGACTTCGCCCGACTTTTCCAGGGACAGCCCCCCGCACGACTCCCTGAATAGTGCATACTCATCGAACGCTCTGCCAATTCAGAGCCCGAAAGTGAGTCGGCATGCCCGAGGAAATGAAAGAAGCAGAGAAGCTCGCTCGGAGCTACTTCGACAAGATTCGCGCGCGCGATCCCGGGGTAGCGGATCTCTTTCATGAGGACGGGTCGATCATCGGCCTCGGCGGCGTGAAGTCAGGACGCGAGACGATTCGAGAGTTCTACAAGGAATCGATCGAAGGAGCCAGCCCGACGCCGGCGCTCACCGGGGAAGTCCTCGTGAGTGGCTCGCGGGCCGCTGCCGAAATCGAGATCTCATTGGCCGACGGCTCGGGCGTCCACGCGATGGACCTGTTCGTGGTCGAAGATGGGCTGATTCGATCGCTCACCTATTTCATCGCGGATCACTAGGAACGCTGCACGGCCCCGAACCCGTTCCGCTGCAAGCCGCGTCGGGTGCTCGATCGGGACCGAGCAGGAGGTTTCCATGATTCGAGGGATCGTCTGTTTCCTTCTCGGTGCGCTCGTCGTCGCCGCCCTCGTGTTCGCTCAGCGATTCACACAGAACGTGCCGCCCTCGATCTTCGTGAGCGAGAGCGCGATCGCATCGGCTGCCCGCCTGCGCGAAGACATGCTCCCCCACGCCCTCGAAATTGCGACGGGCGACATCGCGACTCAGCGCGAGATCCTCGACACCTATTTCTACGGCCCCAAGATCGAGGAAGCGCGCCGCCTCTACCCAGTTCGAGAAGAAGCTTGGGAGATCGACGGCGTCTACACGGAAGTCTTCGAACCCGCATCGGGCGTGCCCACCGAGAACGCGGATCGGATCTTGATCAACCTTCACGGCGGCGCCTTCTCCCTCGGTGCTCGAACAGAAGGGCGCCTGGAGTCGATTCCGGTCGCTTCCGTCGCTCGCATGCGCGTTGTGAGTGTCGACTATCGCCAGGGTCCCGAGCACCGCTTTCCCGCCGCGAGCGAAGACGTCGCCGTGGTCTATCGGCATCTCCTGCGAGATCATTCCCCGGACCAGATCGGAATCTTCGGCTGCTCCGCCGGCGGCCTGCTCACGGCACAGTCCGTCGCCTGGCTCGACGCGCACGATCTGCCCCAGCCCGGTGGCATCGGGATCTTCTGCTCCGGCGCGGGCGAATTCGCCGTGGGGGACGCATCGGTGATCACCGCCGCTTTCGCCGAAGACCTCGGAGGCGATCTCGAGATCGCCTACTTTAAGGGCACCGACTGGAGCGACCCGCTCGTCGCTCCTATCGATCACCCCGACCTCCTCGGTCGATTCCCTCCCTCCCTCGTCATCACGAGCACCCGAGATCCGGCACTCAGCTCCGCCATCGTGACCCACCAACGTCTGATCGGCGCGGGCGTCGAATCGGAGCTCCATGTCTACGAAGGACTGATGCACTATTTCTTCGCGGATACGGCTCTTCCGGAATCGCGGCAGGTCTTCGAGGTCATCGCCGAGTTCTTCGACCGAAGGCTCGCGCGATGAGGCGTCGGGCAGCAAATCCACACCGGGTGGGCGGGGCGTGTCGCCGCTAACACGTATGCTCTCGTGCGTGGCCCGCCCCGGACGTCGGACATGATTCTCCCCATCTCGCTCGCCGACCTACGCGAAGATCGTCTGCGAGAGCACTACTACCCGAACCTCGTGCAGACCCACTACTGGTCCCGGTCGTGGGATCCGGACACCTACGTCGCGCTGGCTCGCGCGGGCTTCATCTCGATCTCGCATCGACATCCCGAACTCGGCGGGGTTCTCGTGGCCGAACTCCAATCCGCCTATGCAGTGCTCGACTGGGTGGATCTGCATATCTCCCGCCACGTCCGAAGACGGAGCCGCCCCGACCGGATCCAGGGCGACGGGATCGAATTGCGAATCGTCGATGATTGCGAGCGAGTGATCGAGCATCTGGTCGCCTATCACGGGCCGGATAGCTGGCTCATCCCCCCCTACCGCGCCCTCCTACGAGAGTTGCCGGCCACCGGAGACCCGGGATTCGCATTGCGGGGGACCGAATTGTGGGCAACGAAGGGTATGAGGGGGACAACGGGGGAACGGCTGATCGCCGGAGAGCTCGGTTATACGATCGGGCAGACCTACACGAGCCTCTCGGGCTTCTGCACGACATCCGATCGACACTGGCGTCACTACGGGACACTGCAGATGGTGCTGCTCGCCGAGCGACTAAGAGATCGCGGGTACGCCTTCTGGAATCTGGGCCATCCGCATATGCCGTACAAGCAGGCCCTCGGGGCCCGCGTCGTGCCGCGAGGGAGGTTCCTCGCGCGATGGCTGGCCGCGCGCGACCTCGAACCGACTAGCCCGCTCGACTAGCACAAGGCACCCGAAAAACGCCACTCAGAGCCCGGCAGCGGCTCCGACGAAGCCCTCTCCGATTTCTTCCACCAACGCGAACAGGTCCTCAGCGCTTCTGAGCACCCGGTCGCCTTTCATCGGAGGCAGCACGATCTGATCGATGCCGACATCCCGGTAGCGGGCCAGATCCTTCGGCTCGATGGGAAAGTTCACCGCCATCAGCGTCGAACGGAACCCGTCCATGTTGAGTCCGGCCGCAAGCCGTTGTGCCTTCAAGCTCGCGAATTTCTCGGCGGTCTCTTCGGGGGACAGGTTGATCGCCACCCAGCCGTCTCCCAGAAGTGCAGCTCGCCGGATCGCTGGAGCGGAGGTTCCTCCGATCAGGATGGGCGGATGAGGCTTTTGGACGGGATGCGGCTGCTGGATGCAGGGGGCCAGCTGATAGAAGCGGCCCGAGTACTCCGCCACATCCTGGGTCCAGAGTCGTG